>NZ_JBEOZT010000007.1:0-329661 GCF_040298265.1 Nonomuraea sp. NPDC001636 | reverse complement strand
GCGGGGGTTCGGGGCGGGGTGGGGGGGGGGTGGGGGGGTGGGGGGGGGGGGGCCCCACCCTCCCATGGGGGCCGCGGGGGGGCACCCCCCCGCCCCCCGGCGGGGTGGCGCCGAACTGGCTCCACCCGCCGGTGCCCTGCTCGCGAGGCTCGTTCGCGTTCATCTGTCATCTCCCTCAAGTCCTCTGACTCAAGAGTGCCAAGAGGGGCGTAAGACCTGGTTAAGGCGGTGATCGGAACTCTGCGAGACGACTCACTCACACCTTATCTGCGCTGCTCACCGGCCGGACTTATGCACACAAAACCAGAAAAGAATCTACAAACCACTTCCGTACGGGGTGCGGCGCATCCTGCCTAAGAGGCGCGCCTGCGTATCGCCAACGCTGCCACAAGCCAGACCAGCGTCTGGATCATCGCTACGCGGACATACCAGGCCCATGGAATGGGGTCTTCGTCCAGTGCCACGGAGATCGAGACACCGGACAGGAACAGGACGGCTCCCCAGATCGCACCGCTGATCGTCAGCGTGATCACAGGATGAGCATGGACGCGTTCGCCGTACCAGTCCACCACGGCGCGGGCTCGGTGGCGTGTCGGCTTCGGGAGGGTCATGTGCGAAATCTTCGCAGTAGGTGACCCCTCACCACAGAGTTGTTGGTCACGGCAGGCACGTTGCTCATCGTCTGAGGTCTGGTGCAGGGCCCGCTGTACAAGGCGCCCCACCCGTACGGCGACACGGGCACGTGGTCACCGCACTGGTCATCGAGCGGCTGAGCCGAAACCGAAAGGGCACCGCCAGCGGGGTCCACGTGGCGGCGCTGCGGGCCGGGCCTGCGTCCGGCACCGGGTGGCGGATTCACCGGCGGCGGTCGCGGTTCGCCAGCCGCACCGCTGCGACCACGATCCCTCCCACGACCAGCGCCATGACGACGAGCATCGCGAGGATCACGGTGGGTCCGAAATGCATGAACGACTCCTGCCTGGACGGGCGGCTCGGAACGTGGGCAGTGACTAGTGCAGCGGTGGGATGACGCCGAGTGCCCGCAGTACTCCTACCACGATGGCGACAGGGATGATCATCATCAGCCCGATGAGACGGATCTTCCGGTACAGGTGCGCCATCCTGCGCACCTCACGCCACTCCCGCTCGTGAGCCTGCCGAGCCCGTAACTCGGCGATCTGCTTCCTGCTGGCGACCTTGAGTCTGCTCCGGTCGATCTCCTGGCGCATGACCCCATTCTGCGGCGGGATGCGCTGTTCGTACACCGGCAGGTGCGGTCAGCGGCGGGCGCGGACGGCTGCTTCGATGCGCAGGGCGAAGCCGCCCAGGGCGATCACCAGATAGACGAGCAGCCACGCGGTGGGCTCGTCCTGCCACGGCGTCACGATGGTGAGCACCGACAGCGCCAAGCCCAGGAAGATGGCCACACTGCCGACCACGCGCACCGCCGTGGCGGGGTCGCCGTCCCCTCCGGGGGACGCCACGAGGACGGGGACCTGGACGGGGACTTGGTCGTCGGCGGGCTCGCCTGCTGAAGAGGTCACGGGTCGAGAGGCTGCCATCCCGAGATCAAGATTCGATGGCTGCCGGATCCACGATCCGGTGACGAGGAGCCACGGCCTCCGC
Source organism: Nonomuraea sp. NPDC001636 (assembly GCF_040298265.1). Classification (NCBI taxonomy): domain Bacteria; kingdom Bacillati; phylum Actinomycetota; class Actinomycetes; order Streptosporangiales; family Streptosporangiaceae; genus Nonomuraea; species Nonomuraea sp. NPDC001636. Next base: position 328,035 of record NZ_JBEOZT010000007.1, on the reverse strand, counting down.
CTCGGACGGGGTCAGGCTTGGAGGGAGCGCCAGGACTCCACCGTGGCTTCGGCGATCGTCTCGATGCGCCGGCCGTAGGCCGGATGACCGTCGGACACGAAGCTGCCGTCGCGGACCGGGAGGTCGCTGAAGGTGGCGCGGAAGTGCCGGGGCGGCCCGCCCGGCGGGAGCGGCGCGTACGCCGACAACGGCTCCGGGTCGTGGACCGGCCGTGTCCCGTGCCTGTTCCTGGCCACCTGGCGGGCTCCCACGCGCAGCAGCGCGTCCAGGCCCCGGTCCAGGCAGAGCTGCAACTGGCGGAACTGGCCGTCGAGGTACTTCGGGTGCGCCCCGGACGGATGCTGCAGGAAGTACGCGCAGACCACCACCGCGTGCCACCGGTACATGCCGGGATCGCCCTGCTCTTCGGCAAGGACGGCGTGGTAGTAGTCCACGCAGGTGCCCAGCGGCCCGGCGGCCGCGCCGCACTCGCACCGGGCCACGATCGGACGGTCCGTCATGGCCCGCACCCTAGGCGGCCGGGAACGGCGCTGTCGAGGCGCCGACCACGACCCGGGCGGCCGGGACGCTCAGGCCGGGACGGTCAGGTGCGGGCGGGCCAGTATTCGTCCCTCAGGAGGCGTTTGTAGAGTTTGCCGGTCGGGTGGCGCGGAAGCTCGTCGCGGAAGTCGATCGACTTCGGGCACTTGTAGTGGGCCAGGTGCTCCCGGCAGTACGCGATCAGCTCCGCCTCCAGCTCCGGCCCGGCCTCCGCCGCCGTCATCGCCTGGACCACGGCCTTGACCTGCTCCCCCATCTCCTCGTCCGGTACGCCGAACACGGCCACGTCGGCCACCTTGGGATGGACGGCCAGCACGTTCTCGGCCTCCTGCGGGTAGATGTTCACCCCACCCGAGATAATCATGTACGAGCGGCGGTCCGTGAGGTACAGGAAACCGTCGGCGTCCAGGTAGCCGATGTCGCCGAGGGTGGTCCAGCCGCGGCCCTTCGGGTCCTGCGCCGAGCGGGTCTTGTCAGGGTCGCCGTGGTACTCGAAGCGGGCGCCGTTCTCGAAGTAGACCGTGCCGTGCTCGCCCGGCGGCAGGTCCTCGCCCTCCTCGTCGCAGATGTGCACGACGCCGAGCAGCGAGCGGCCGACCGTGCCCTTGTGCTCCAGCCAGTCCTGGGAGCCGACGTAGAGGAAGCCGTTGCCCTCGGTGCCCGCGTAGTACTCGTGGATCACCGGCCCCCACCAGGAGATCATCTGCTCCTTGACCGGCACGGGACACGGCGCGGCCGCGTGGATGGCGCAGACCAGCGACGACAGGTCGTACTTCGTCCGGGTCTCCTCCGGCAGCTTCAGCATCTTGATGAACATCGTCGGGACGAGCTGCGTGTGCGTCACCCCGTACCGCTCGACCAGCCGCAGGTACTCCTCGGGGTCGAAGCGTTCCATCACCACCACCGTGGCGCCGAGCCGCTGGAAGGACAGGCAGTAGCGCAGCGGCGCGGCGTGGTACAGCGGCGCGGGCGAGAGGTAGACGCTGTCGGACGACGGCGCGAACAGCGCCTGGATGAGCCGGACCAGCGTGGTCGACTCCGTCAGCGGGGCCAGCGAGGCGGCCACCTTGACGCCCTTCGGCCGCCCGGTCGTGCCGGAGGAGTAGAGCATGTCGGCGCCCTGGCACTCGTCGGCGATCGGGGTGACCGGGCAGCCGGCCACCGTCTCCTCGTAGGAGGCGAAGCCCTCGGCGCGGCCGTCGAGCATGAGCCGCAGCTCCACGCGCGGCGTGGCGTCGGTGATCGAGGTGGCCACCTCCGCCAGGTTCGCGCTGGAGATGAAGACCCGGGCGCCGCAGTTGTCCACGATGTAGGCGAGTTCGTCGGTCTGCAGGCGGGAGCTGATCGGCGTGTAGTACAGGCCCGCGCGGTGCGCGGCCCAGGCGACGGCCAGGAAGAGCGGGTGGTTGGCGAGCATGAAGGCGACGTGGTCGCCGGGCTTGAGCCCGGCCGCGCGGAAGGCGTGGGCCAGGCGGTTGGACTCCTCTTCGAGCTCGCGGTAGGTGAGGACCTGCCCGGAGCCCGCCATGATCACAGCGGGCTTGTCGGGGGTGACGGCTGCGACGGCTCCCGGGTACATATTAGAACAGTATTCGGTCCGTCGGCGGCGGCGCTAGGGCGCGCCGAAGCCGCGGCTCCCGGATGGGGAAGCCGCGGCTTCGGCGTCGGTCGCCCCCCGGATCACTCGGCGGGGATCACCGAGCCCTCGTACTTCTGCTTGATGAAGTCCTTGACCTTCGGGTCCTGGAGCAGCTTGCCGAGGGTGACGATGCTGGCGTCCTTCTCGTGGCCGGCCTGGACGACGAGCCCGTTGACGTACGGGTTGCCCTCGGTCTTCTCCAGCACCAGCGCCTGGCTCGCGGGCTTGAGCCCGGCCTCGATGGCGTAGTTGCCGTTGATCACGGCGGCGTCCACGTCCTCGAGCGAGCGCGGGAGCTGGGCCGCCTCAAGGGGCTTGAACTGCAGCTTCTTGGGGTTGTCCGTGACGTCGCGCTCGGTGGCCGCGGTGCCCGCGCCGTCCTTGAGCTTGACCAGGCCGTTGTCGGCGAGCAGCTTGAGCGAGCGGCCGAGGTTCGTGGCGTCGTTGGGGACGGCCACGGTGGCCCCGTCCGCCAGCGCCGACAGCGAGGTGATCTTCTTGGAGTACAGGCCGAGCGGCTCCAGGTGCACCGGGGTGACGAAGCTCAGCTTGGTGCCCTTGGAGGCGTTGAAGTCGTCCAGGTAGGGCTTGTGCTGGAAGAAGTTGGCGTTCAGCTGGCCCTCGTCGAGCTGCACGTTCGGCTGGACGTAGTCGCTGAACTCGACGATCTCCAGCTTCAGCCCGGCGGCCGGGGCCAGGTTGTCCTTGACGAACTTCAGGATCTCGCCGTGCGGGACGGCGCTCGCGCCCACCTTCAGCACCGTGTCGGCCGACTCGGCGGCGGGGGTGCTGGTCGCGGACTGCGACGTACCGCATGCGGCGAGCAACAGGGACAGCGCAGCAGCACCCAATATCGAGCGAATCTTCATGATTTTTCCCTTACTTATGTGAAATACGCCGAGCGACCCAGTCGCCCAGACTCTGCAGAATTTGCACGATGACGATGAGCAGGACGACGGTCACGATCATCACGAGCGTCTCGAACCGCTGGTAGCCGTAGCGCACGGCCAGGTCGCCGAGCCCGCCGCCGCCGACGGTGCCCGCCATGGCCGAGTAGCCGATGAGCGCGACGATCGTGACGGTCAGCCCCGACACCAGGCCCGGCAGCGCCTCGGGCAGCAGGACCTTGCGCACGATGGCGGTCCGGCTCGCCCCCATGGCCTGCGCGGCCTGGACGACGTCGGTGCCGACCTCGCGCAGCGCCGTCTCGACCAGCCGGGCGAAGAACGGCACGGCCCCCACGGTCAGCGGCACCACCACGGCCGCGGTGCCGATCGTGGTCCCGATGACGAGCCGGGTGAACGGGATGATCGCGATCATCAGCACGATGAACGGCAACGACCGCCCGATGTTGACGACGATCCCCAGCACGGACTTCAACGCCGGCAGCGGGCGCAGCCCGTCCCGGTCGAAGGCCACCAGCGCCACGCCGAGCGGCAGCCCGAACAGCACGGTGAACAGCGTGGCCCAGCCCACCATCTGGGCGGTCTCCCACGTGGCCGGCCACAGCAGCGGCGCGATCTCTTCCCAGGTCATGCGGCCTCCCCCGCGACTTCGACGAGCAGCCCCGACTCCCGCAGGAACGACAGCGCCGAGGACGACTCCGCGCCGGTCAGCGCCACGCGCAGGCGGCCGACCGAGCCGCCGGCCAGCTCCTCGATCGAGCCGCCGAGGATGTTGACGTCCACGTCGAACGTGCGCGCCATCTCCGAGACCAGCGGACGACCCGGGTCACCGGTGAAGGTGAGCGTGACGGAACCGGCCGGAGCGGGCTCGGGCAGCGGGAAGATCTCCCTGGTCAGGCGGGATCCGGGGGTCCTGATGAGGTCGGTGATCGCCCCCGACTCCTCGACGCGGCCCCCGGCCATGATCGCGACCGAGTCGCAGACGCTCTTGACGACGTTCATCTCGTGGGTGATGAGCAGGATCGTCAGGCCCAGCTCAGCGTTGAGCCGCTTGAGCAGGGCGAGGATCGACTGGGTGGTGGCCGGGTCCAGCGCGGAGGTGGCCTCGTCCGACAGCAGCACCGACGGGTTGCCCGCCAGCGCCCTGGCGATGCCGACGCGCTGCTTCTGGCCGCCGGAGAGCTGGTGGGGGCGGTCGCCGCCGCGTCCCTGGAGGCCGACGAGGTCGAGCAGCTCGGCCACGCGCCGCTGCCGTTCGGCCCTGGGCACGCCCATGACCTCCAGCGGGAAGGCGACGTTGCCGGCCACCGTGCGCGAGGACAGCAGCGCGAAGTGCTGGTGGATCATGCCGATGCGCTGCCTGGCGCGGTTGAGCTCGCGGCCGGGCAGGGCGGTCAGGTCCTGCCCGGCGACGGTGACCGTGCCCGCGGTGGGGCGTTCGAGCAGGTTGACGCAGCGCAGCAGCGTGCTCTTGCCGGCGCCGCTCTGGCCGAGCACGCCGTAGATCTCGCCCTCGCGCACATGCAGGTCGACGCCGTCGAGCGCGACGGTCTGGCCGTACTGCTTGCGCAGGCCGGAAGCCTGGATCACGAAATTTCCCCACGAGTGAGAGCGGCCGGGTGGCGGGCCGCTTCCTTACACGAACATCACCGTCGGAGCGGTGGGATCTAGTGGCTGCCCGGAGGGAACGGCAGATGGCTCAGCCTGCGCAGCACGAAGCAGAAAGTGTGGATCATGGTGACCTTCGAGGAGAACGGGCGGGATCTGGTCTCTAGCGGGCCGGCATTCGCCCCATACGCATGCGACAACACATGGCGTCCCGGTGGGCGCGGTGGTCGTTCGCGTATGCCTCGTTCACGCCGGTGCTAACGCCGCCTTTACATACTCCTATTCCGGGGAATTGCGGTGATCTGCGTCACTCAGCACCGCGGTGAGGAAACCGCCGCGCGGGGCGGGGCGGCCGTACCGGGCGGTGAGGGCGGCGGCTTCGACCGTACGCGCCCGCCAGCCGCGCGCCGTCAGCCGGGCGACGGCGTCCTCCCCCGGGCCGCCCTTCCACAGCGTGGCGATCCGCCGCAGCTCGGGCATGTTGCGCACCCGCTCGGCGAGCTCGGCGGCCGCGGCCGGGGCGTGCTCGAAGGCGAGCCTGCTGCCCGCCGCCGACAGCGCGCAGACGCCGTCGAGGAGCCGCCCGGCCTCGGCCGGGCTCAGGTAGATCAGCAGGCCCTCGATCAGCCAGGCCGTCGGCCACGCCGGGTCGAACCCGGCCGCGCGCAGGCTGCCCGGCCAGTCCTCGCGCAGGTCCACCGGCACCGGGACGCGTTCGCACCGCGCCGTCGCGGCCAGCCCGCGCAGCACGCCGTCCTTGAACGCCAGCAGCTCGGGCAGGTCGAGCTCGAACAGCCGCACGCCCGGCGGCCAGTCGAGCCGGAAGGCGCGGGCGTCGAGCCCGGCGGCCAGCAGGACGACCTGGTCGCAGCCGGAACCGCTCAGGTGGTCGTCGAAGAACCTGGTCCTGAACACCAGGTGGGCGCTGAAGAGATCACCCGCCCCGCTCCCCCGCCCCGCGTCCGGTGACCCGGCGTCCGCCGCCGCCACGAAGGCGCCCGCGTACGGGTCCTCGAACAGCCGGTCGGGCCGCTCGCTCTCGCGCGCGCGTAACCGGGCCGCGCCCACCGCCGTCCTCGCCACCCCATTCATATCGCTGACGATACATCTTCAGCGATACAATCGGCCACCATGAACGTGGCACGACTGCGAAGGCTCGGACGACGGCTGGTGGAGCTGTCGAAGACGGCGGCCGGCGAGACCAAGGGCCCGCCCCTCACCCCCGGCGAGGAGGCCGTCTTCGAGGACGTGCTGCGCCACCCGGGCGGCACCGTCGGCGAGATCCAGGCCAGGACGGGCTTCGTCCAGAGCCACGTGTCGGCCTCGGTGGCCCGGATGCGCGAGCGCGGCCTCGTCCGGACCGAGCCCGACCCCGGCGACGGGCGGCGCACCCTGGTCACGCCGACGGAACCGGCGCTGGCCGCGGTCCACCGCCGGGCGGCCAGACCGGTGGAGGAGGCGGTGCGCGCGGTGGTGGGCGACGATCCCGAGCGCGCGGCCCGCGTCGTGGCACTGCTGGAGGAACTGGAGTCCCTGCTGCTCACCGACTGATCCCGGCTCGCCGGTTCGTTCCGGCCCCGCACACCGGTTCGTTCCGGCCCGCACGCCGGTTCGTTCCCGGCCCATGGCACGCCGGTTTTGCTCAGCCCCCGTACATGAGGCCGCCCCGCCGCATCCGGGAAGCCGGGTGCGGCGGGGCGGTGCCGGGGCGGCCCCGGGGCGCGGCGTCAGGCCGCGACCGTGGCGGCGACCTCGGCCGGGGTCAGCGCGATGTCGAGGACCTCGCGCACGTCGCTGACCGCGTGGATGGTCAGCTCGTTGCGCACCTCCTCGGGCACGTCGTCCAGGTCGGGCTCGTTGCGGGCCGGGATGAGCACCGTGGTGATGCCCGCCCGGTGGGCGGCCAGCAGCTTCTGCTTGACGCCGCCGATCGGCAGGACCCGCCCGGTCAGCGAGATCTCACCGGTCATGGCGACGTCGGCGCGGACCTGGCGGCCCGACAGGAGCGAGGCCAGCGCGGTCGTCAGCGTCACGCCCGCCGAGGGACCGTCCTTGGGGACGGCGCCCGCGGGGAAGTGCACGTGGACCGAGCGGTCCTTCAGCGCGGTGACCGGCAGCTCCAGCTCCGCGCCGTGCGAGCGCAGGTAGGACAGCGCGATCCGGGCCGACTCCTTCATCACGTCGCCGAGCTGGCCGGTCAGGGTCAGGCCGGTCTCGCCGGTCTCCGGGTCGGCCAGCGACGCCTCCACGTAAAGGACGTCGCCGCCGGCCCCGGTCACCGCCAGGCCCGTGGCCACGCCCGGCACGGAGGTGCGCTGGGTGGACTCGGGCAGCGACGACTCCGGCACGAACCGCGGCCTGCCGATGTAGCCGACCAGGTCGTCCGGGCCGACCGTGACGGGCAGCTCGTCCTTGGCCGCCACCTTGCGCAGGATCCTGGCGACCGCCCGCTCCAGCGAGCGCACGCCGGCCTCGCGGGTGTACTCGCCGGCCAGCCGCCGCAGCGCGCCGTCGTCGACCTTGACCTCCTCGGAGGTCAGCCCGGCGAGCTCCAGCTGCCTGGGCAGCAGGTGGTCGCGGGCGATGGCGACCTTCTCGTCCTCGGTGTAGCCGTCGAGGGTGACGACCTCCATGCGGTCGAGCAGCGGGCCGGGGATGGCCTCCAGCACGTTGGCCGTGGCCAGGAACAGCACGTCGGACAGGTCGAGCTCAACCTCGAGGTAGTGGTCGCGGAAGGTGTGGTTCTGGGCCGGGTCGAGGACCTCCAGCAGCGCCGCCGTGGGGTCGCCGCGGTAGTCGGCGCCGACCTTGTCGACCTCGTCGAGCAGGACGACCGGGTTCATCGAGCCGGCCTCGCGGATGGCCCGGACGACGCGTCCCGGCAGGGCGCCGACGTAGGTGCGCCGGTGTCCGCGGATCTCGGCCTCGTCGCGTACGCCGCCGAGCGCGACCCGGACGAACTTGCGGCCCATCGCGCGCGCCACCGACTCGCCCAGGGAGGTCTTGCCGACCCCGGGAGGACCGGCGAGGGCCAGGACGGCGCCGCTGCGCCGGCCGCCCACGACGCCGAGGCCCTTGTCCTGGCGGCGCTTGCGCACGGCCAGGTGCTCGATGATGCGGTCCTTGACGTCGTCGAGGCCCGTGTGGTCGGCGTCGAGCACGGCCCGCGCGCCCGCGATGTCGTAGTTGTCCTCGGTACGCTCGTTCCACGGGATGTCGAGCACCGTGTCGAGCCAGGTGCGGATCCAGCCGCCCTCCGGGGACTGGTCGGAGGTGCGCTCCAGCTTGTCGACCTCCTTGAGCGCGGCCTCGCGCACCTTCTCCGGCAGGTCGGCGGCCTCGACGCGGGCCCGGTAGTCCTCCTCCTCGCTCTCGGCGGTGTCGCCGTTGAGCTCCTTCAGCTCCTTGCGGACCGCGGCGAGCTGCTGGCGCAGCAGGAACTCACGCTGCTGCTTCTCCATGCCCTCCTGGACGTCCTTGCGGATCGTCTCGGCGACGTCGAGCTCGGCGAGGTGCTCGCGGGACCACTCGATGAGCCTGGCCAGGCGGTCGGCCGGGTCGGCGGCCTCCAGCAGCTCGACCTTCTGGGCGGTGGTCAGCCACGGGGTGTAGCCGGAGCTGTCGGCCAGCACCGAGGGGTCGTCGATCTGGTTGACCTGGTCGACGACCTGCCAGGCGCCGCGCTTCTGCAGGATGGTGGTGGCCAGGGCCTTGTACTCCTTGGCCAGCTCCTGGGCGCGCTCGCCGGCCGGAACCGTGTCGATCGTGTCGGCCTCGACCCACAGTGCGGCGCCGGGGCCGGTGGTGCCGGTGCCCACGCGCACGCGGTTGACGCCGCGGACCACGGCGGCGGGCTCACCGCCGGGCAACCTCCCGACCTGCTCGATCACGGCCTGGACGCCGACGGCGCCGTAACGGCCGTCGATCCGGGGAACGAGGAGGACCCGCGGCTTGTTACCACCGGACGCGCGGGCCGCGTCGATCGCAGCACGCACCTCGGAGTCGGACAGGTCCAGCGGAACCACCATGCCCGGCAGGACGACCTCGTCGTCGAGCGGCAGGACCGGGAGGATCAAGCTCTCACTCATGCGAACTCCAAAGGGTTGAGTTATACCGACTCAATTCATTGGAGCGCGCTGTTGTTCCCAACCTTGCCGATGTTCGCTCACGGCGATCGTAATGTTGTAAGTGATACCTGAGGGTGACGTCAGGATCAGACCTTGGTCTGACGCCCGGCCGCCCGCCCTTCCGTATTCTTGACCAGGTGATTCACCGTGCCCGGCGCTCCGCGCCCCTCGCCTTCCAGGGCGACGCGCGCACCGGCCCTCCGGAGTCGCCCGAAGGAGCGGCCGGGCGGTTCGCCGTGGCGCTGTGGCGGGCCTTGCTGGCCGTGCTGCGGCCCTTCACGCTCGCGTTGCTGACGGGCAGCGCCGATCCCCCGGCCCGGCCGCGTTCCCGGTGGCTGCGGATGCCGGTGCCCCGATGGCTGGCGCCGCTGGTCCCGGTGAAGACGTACAGCCTGTTGCAGATCGCCGAGCTCCTGCTGGGCGTGGAGCTGTTCGGCGTGACGCTGTCCACGACCCAGGAGTGGAACGAGCAGGCGTCCACCACGCCCGGCGATCCCGCGCCGCTCTGGGGCGGCGCCGTCGTCCTCGCGGCCCTGGCCGCCGGCCTGCCCGTGGTGCTGCGCAACCGGTGGCCGCTGGCGGCCTGGCGGGCGGCCGCCGTGCTGGCCCCCGTCGCCGTCTGCGCCAGCCTCACGATCGGCCAGGACGAGGGCTACGCGCCCTACCCGGTCGCGGTGGGGGTGGCGTACCTGCTGGCGCTCTATTCCGTGGGCGTGCGCTGCGAGCGGCGGATCACGGTGGGGGCCGGGATCATCACCGTCCTGTTGTGCCTGGCCGTCGACGCCGACTCGACGCCGGTGGTGGCCGGCGTGGCCGTGGTCGTCCTGCTGTTCGGCTACAACGTGCGCGCCCGGCGCAACGCCACGGCCTTGCTCATCGAGGAGGAGCGGCGCACCCGGCAGGCCGAGGGCGCGCAGGCGGTGCTGGAGGAACGCGCCCGCATCGCCCGTGAGCTGCACGACGTGGTGGCCCACCACATGTCGGTGATCGCCATCCAGGCCGAGGCCGTGCCGCTCAGGGCCGCGGGCGACGCGTCCCAGCTGGAGGCCGGGCTGGCCGAGATCCGCGCGTTGTCCCTGGAGGCCATCAACGAGCTGCGCCAGGTCCTCGGCGTGCTGCGCGACCCCGAGGGCCGCACCGACACCGCGCCGCAGCCCGGCCTCGACCGGCTGGAGGAGCTGGTGGCCAACGCCCGCAACGCGGGGCTGACCGTGGCGGTCGACCGGCGGGGGCCGATCGGGCGGCTGTCGCCCGCGGTGGGGTTGTCGGCGTACCGGATCGTGCAGGAGTCGCTCAGCAACGCGATGCGGCACGCGCCGGGGTCGAGCGTCACCGTCGAGATCACCGCCGACGCCGGCACGCTGCGCCTGCGCGTCGCCAACGGCCCCGGCCGCTCCCCCGCGGCGGCGCCCGGCGCGGGTCAGGGGCTGGTGGGCATGCGGGAACGCGCGGCGCTGCTCGGCGGCACACTCGACACCGGCCCCACGCGCGGCGGCGGATACCAGGTGAACGCCGCGTTGCCGACGGAACCACCGGTCGAGTCGTCAAGCGGGCCGGCCGCAGGGCTGCCGATCGAGGAGAGGGAGGGCGCCACGTGATCCGCGTGCTGATCGCCGACGACCAGGGGATGGTCCGCACGGGGTTCACCGTGTTCCTGAGCGGCCAGCCGGACATCGAGGTCGTGGGCGAGGCGGCCGACGGCCGTGAGGCGGTGACCCGGGCCGTCGCGCTGACCCCCGACGTGGTGCTGATGGACGTGCGCATGCCGGTCATGAACGGACTGGAGGCGACCAGGGAGGTGCTGGCGGCGTGCCCGGCATCGAAGGTGCTCATCCTGACCACGTTCGACCTCGACGACTACGTCTACGAGGCGCTGCGGGCGGGAGCCAGCGGGTTCCTGCTCAAGGACGCCTCGGCGGCCCAGCTCGCCGAGGCCGTCCGCGTGGTCGCCGCCGGCGACGCGCTCATCGCGCCGGCCATCACCAAGCGGCTGATCCACGAGTTCGCCCGGCTGGGCGGGCCGCGTCCGCCGTCGGGGAGGCGTCCGGAGGAGCTGACCGAACGCGAGACGGAGGTGCTCATCCTGGTCGCCCAGGCCATGTCCAACCAGGAGATCGCCCAGAAGCTGTTCGTGGCCGAGCAGACGGTCAAGACACATGTGGGCCGCGTGCTGACCAAACTGGGGCTGCGCGACCGCGCCCAGGCCATCGTCTTCGCCTACGAAACCGGCCTCGTCCGCCCCGGCGAGTAACCCGTCCCCCGCTCACTCAACCCCCCCGGGCACCGGGTACGGCGGACACCCAGCGCTGGAACACGGACGGACACGAGACCGGGGCGACACCGAGCGCCACAGCATGCCCGTACCCGTACGGCGATACAGAGGCGACCAGGCGGGCGCGAGCGGATAGCAGGACGGGGGCGGACCCGGAGACGGCATCGTGATACCAGCGGAAGGGCACAGCGAGCCCGCAAGCACCTGGCACGCCACGCTCCCCCAGAGGGGAAGTACGGCGGAGACCAGGTCGGCAGGCACGGGAAGCGCGCACGGAAACGGCCGGCGCTGGGGACCGCAGACGCTGGAGACGGCAGGCGCTGGTGACCACAGACGTTGGGGCGGCAGGCAGTGCGGCGGCAGGCAGTGCGGCGGCAGGCAGTGCGGCGGCAGGCGGTGCGGCGGCAGGCGTTAGAGACGCTGCGGGCCAGTGGCACAGCGGGGTCGGGGACGCCAGCGGGGTCGGGGACGCCAGCGGGTGGGGCAGGTCTACGGGGCGCCAGGGGTTCCGCACGAGACACCAGGCAGTCCACACGGGACGCCAGGCAGTCCACGGGACACCAGCGGGACTGGGACAGGAGCGGCAGCAGGACAGGAGCAGCAGCGGTGGCGCGGGTAGGTCGCGGTGGGGAGGGGGCCTTTGGTGCGCTATGAGTCGGGCGTTTCATTGAGCGTCGATGGGGTGCGTGCAGGTGGGGCGCTTGCAGGTGGGGCACGAGGGGGCGGGGCGCGTGCAGGTGGGGCGCGTGGAGCGGGGCGCGTGGAAGCGGGGAGGAGTGGCGCGGCGCGTGAAGGCGGGGAGGGATGGCGCGGCGTGTGAAGGCGGCGCGCGGGAAGGCGGCGCGCGGGGAGGGGGGATGCGCGGGGAGGGGTGGCGGGGGTGGGAGTGGTGTCACCATGGGGGTTGGAGACGGTCGAATCTTGGAGGGAGGAGGCGTGGGGGCTGGTCCGGGGCGCAGGGTTCCGGGCGGTCGGCCGCGCGTGCCCCATGGATCCCCTTGAGCTCTTCCATCAGGTGGCGGCCACCGTGCCCGCCTACCGTTCGTTCCTGGCCGAGCACGGTGTCGAGCCGGCGAGTGTCACCAGCATGGAGCGCTTCAGCCGGTTGCCGATGACGTCCAAGGACACCTACATCCGCCGGCACCCGCTCCCCCACCTCTGCCGGGACGGCGTGATCGGGGACATGATCGCCGTGTCCTCGGGCTCGACGGGGACGCCGTCGTTCTGGCCGCGTACGGTGGCGGACGAGCGGGTGATCGCCGCCCGCTTCGAGGAGGTCTTCCGGGACTCCTTCGGGGCCCGCGAACGCCGTACGCTGGCCGTGGTCTGTTTCGCCCTGGGCACCTGGGTGGGCGGTCTGTTCACCATCGAGTGCTGTCGTCACCTGGCCGAACGCGGCTACCCGATCACCGTCGTCGCGCCGGGCACCGATCGCAGGGAGATCGCGCGGGTGCTGCCGGAGCTGGCGCCGCACTTCGACCAGGTGGTCCTGCTGGGCTATCCGCCGTTCCTGAAGAACGTCATCGACACCGAGCCGCTCCCCTGGGCCGACTGGAACGTCAAGCTGGTCACGGCGGGCGAGGTGTTCAGCGAGGAGTGGCGCACGCTGGTGGCCGAGCGGGCCGGGATCGCCGACCCGGTGCGCGGCATCGCCTCCCTGTACGGCACCGCGGACGCCGGGGTGCTCGGCAACGAGACGCCGCTCTCGGTCGAGCTGCGCCGGTTCCTGTCCGGCCGCCCGGACACGGCCAGGGAGCTGTTCGGGGAGTCCCGGCTGCCGACGCTGGTGCAGTACGACCCGCGGGTGCGCTTCTTCGAGGAGCACGAGGGCACGCTGCTGTTCTCCGGCGACAACGGCGTGCCGCTGATCCGGTACCACATCGCCGACGAGGGCGGGGTGATCCCGTACGAGCGCATGCTGGAGTTCGCCGAGCGGCACGGTTTCCGGCCGGACGTCGCCGGTCCGCGGCATCCGTTCGTCTACGTGTTCGGCCGCAGCCATTTCACGCTGTCGTACTACGGCGCGAACGTCTACCCGGAGAACATCGCGGTGGGGCTGGAGCAGCCGCAGGTCAGCGGGTGGGTGACGGGCAAGTTCGTGATGGAGGCGGCCGAGGACGCCGACCACGACCGGCACCTGACGGTCACGGTGGAGCTGATGCCCGGCGAGAAGCCCGCCGACGAGGTCGCCCAGGCGGTGGGCGCCTCGATCCTGACCCAGCTCCTGCGGCTGAACAGCGAGTTCGCGAACTATGTGCCGGTGGCGCAGCAGCTGCCGCTCATCCGGTTGCGCGAGGCCGGGGACCCCGAGTACTTCCCGCCCGGAGCCAAGCACCGGTACACCCGCTGAGGCCCGAGTACGCCCGGTCAGGCGCCGGCGGAGTCCGCGTCGAGGGTGCGGCGGACGACGACGAGCGCCACGTCGTCCTCGCGCGCCCCGAACGCCGCCAGCATGCGCTCGGCGAACTCCTCCAGGTCGTCCTCGACGGTCTCGGCGAGCTGCCTGGCCTTCTCCATGCTGTCGTCGAGCAGGATGTGCCGGTCCTCCAGCAGGCCGTCGGTGAACAGCATCATCGTGCCGCCGGGCGGCAGCTTGAGCCGGTCCACCTGGTACTGCTCGGGCACCGCGCCGAGCAGCAGGTTGCCCAGCGTGTGGTACGAGCTGCCGGGCCCGGCGAACAGCGGCGGCATGTGCCCGGCGTTGGCCAGCTCGATCTCGCCGGTGGCCGGGTCGATGAGCATCAGGCACACGGTGGCGGTCAGGCCCCGGTGGTAGCGCCGCATCATCTGGTTGAGCAGGTCGAGGGAGGCGCTCAGGTCGACCTGGGCGATGAGCGAGGCGCGCAGGGCGTGGCGCACCTCGGCCATGACGGTCGCGGCGTGCAGGGAGTGGCCCTCCACGTCGCCGACGGCGACCAGCACGCGTCCGTCGACCTGCAGCACCTCGTAGAAGTCGCCGCCGACCTCGACGTTGTCCACGGCGGGCTGGTAGCGCAGCGCGACCTGCAGGCCCGGCACCTCGGGGATGCGGCTGGGCAGCAGGCTGCGCTGCAGGGTCAGCGCGATGTCGTGCTCCTCGGTGTAGGCGCGCAGCGCGCCCAGCGCCAGGGCCAGCTCCTGGCCGAGCTGGCGCAGCAGGTTCACCTCGTCGGCGTCGAGCGGCGAGACGGCCTCGACGCCGAGGTAGACCGGCGACGGGGAGTTCTTGGTGCGGCAGAGCACGCCGGTGGTGGAGTCCTCGGCGCGCACGTCGGGCAGCAGGCTCTCCCATTCGCTGGTGGCCAGGGTGAACACCCGGGCCCTGGTGGCGTCCTTCAGCGTCCGCTCGGACAGGCGTTCCAGCACGTCGGGGGCGGCGGGCTGGACGCTGGCCGGCTCGCCGGGACGGGCGCGGAAGCGCCGGACCCGCCCGTCGGGCAGCATGGCGAGCGTGCCGCTGTAGCGGCCGAGCACCTCGGCGGTGCCCTCGACGGCCACGGTCAGCAGCTCGTCGAACGTCTCGGCCTCGTTCATCCGCAACGTCACCTCGGCGAGCTTGGCCAGGCGCTCGGCCATCAGTTCGGCCCGCCAGCGCGCCCGGTAGTAGCGCAGCATGGCCTCGACGGTCGCGGCGAACTCGGTGGGCTCGATGGGCTCGCTCAGGTAGGCGTCGGCGCCGCGTTCCAGCCCCTCGGTGCGGTCGGCGGGGGTGATCGCGTTGGCCGACACCTGGATGACGGGGATGGAGGCGGTGGCCGGGTTGGCCTTGATCAGCTCGCAGACCTCGTAGCCGTTGATGTCGGGCAGGCGGACGTCGAGGACGACCAGGTCGACCTGGTTGGCGGCGAGCAGGCCGAGGGCCTCCTCGCCGCCTCTGGCCTCCAGCACCTGGTGGCCCGACCGTCGTAGCCAGCTCGACAGGATGTAGCGCTTGGTGGGGGTGTCGTCCACCACCAGCACGCGTGCGGACTCAGACATCCTGGTCCTCTCCAGCACCGCCGTTCTCGCCCTGGCGGGCGCTGCGGATGGCCTGCAGGAGTTGTTCCCTGCGCAGCCCGTGCTTGGACAGTACCGGCCGGTTGCCGGGGGCGTGTTGCGGGGCGATGGTCACGATGACGACCGGGATGTCGCTCAGCCGCTCGTCCTCGGCCATCTGGTGCAGCAGCACGTGGCCGTCCACGCGGGGCATGAGCAGGTCGACCAGAATGACGTCGGGTGGGGAGGCGACCATGACGTCGAGCGCGGCGGCGCCGTCGGCGGCCTCGTCCACGTGCACGGTGAAGCCGTAGAGCATGCGGCGGGCGGTGGCGCGGAAGACCTCGTCGTCGTCGGCGATCAGCACGCGCTGGACCTCGGGCGTGCCGCTCTGGTGCGGCAGCCGCAGGGTGGCGGTGGTGCCCTCGCCCGGCGTGCTGGTGAGATCCAGCGTGCCGCCCAGGGCCTCGGTGAGCCTGCGCGCGTACGGCAGGCCGAGGCCGGTGCCCTTGGCCCTGACCTGGAGCGAGCCGGGAACCTGGTAGAAGTCCTCGAACACGCGCGTCAAGTGTTCCTCCGAGATGCCGATGCCGGTGTCCGTGACCGTGATGACGATCTCGCCCTTGGCTTCGTCGGCATGCGCGGCCAGCACTACCTGCCCGCTTTGAGTGAATTTGAGCGCGTTCGAGAGCAAGTTGCGCAGAATTCTGAGCAGCATGCTCTCGTCGGCGTACAGCTCGGTGGCCTCCGGCGTGATCTCGTGGCTCAGCGTCACGCCGGCGCGCTCGCTGGTCGGCCGCATCGTGACGTGCAGCTGCCCGGCCATCCGCGCCAGGTTGACCAGCGTGGGCTGCGGGTCGAGGCGGCCGGACTCGGCCTTGGCCATGTCGAGCAGCTCGCTGACGAGTTCGAGCAGCGTCTGCGCCGAGTCGCCGATCAGCCCGATCTGGTGGGCCTGCTCCTCGGTCAGCGGCTCGCCGCCCTGGCCGGTCAGCAGCCGGACCAGGCCGATGACGGAGTTCAGCGGGGTGCGCAGCTCGTGGCTGACGGTGGCCCAGAACCGGTTGCGCGCGTCGATGGTCTCGCGGAGCTGGGCGGACTTCTCGTCCAGCTCGGCGTACAGGGCGACGACTCCCCTGTTGGTCTCCTCCAGCTCGGCCGACAGCTGGTTGTACATGGCCAGCACGCCGGTGTTGGTCTCCTGCAGCTCGGAGTTGAGCCGCAGCACGTCCTCCAGGGTCTCGGCCAGCTCCCTGTTCTGCTCGCGCAGCTCCTCCAGCGCGCTGACCGGGGCCAGCTTGGCGAGGTCGGCGCGGATGGCCGCCAGCGGGACGGCGGTCGCGCCCGGCCGCAGCCGCTTGGTGATCGTGACGTGGCCGTCGCCGAGGGCGATGTCGTCGACGAGCCGGCCGGCCAGCGTCACGCCTTCGGAGCGGTCCAAACCGGACGGCCTGGTGTGGCGGATGGTGATCGCGAGCAGGTCGCGGCCGAGGGTGAGCACGGCGGCGGCGCCCTTGCCGAAGGCCTCCCTGCCCACCTCGCTGAGGGCGGTGGCGACCCTGATCTGGTCCTGCGACTCCAGCCCGACCAGCTCGGCCGCGGCCCGGCCGAGGCGGCGCAGGACGAAGACGTCCTGGTCGGTTTCGAGCCTGACCCTGATGAGCTCAGTCGCCGCCATTGCCGGGCCTCACCGTCACCACGCAGGCGTCGTCACGCCTGCTGCCCGCCTCGCGCAGCAGGCCCGCGGCGATGACCGCGGGGGTGCGCGCGAACAGCCCCGGCACGTTCCCGGGGTCCCATCGGTCGGTGAGGCCGTCGGAGTGCATCACGACGGTGGCGTACGGGGGGATCTTGTACTCGTACTGGCGGAGCGTGCGTCCCTGGTGGCCGGCGATGCCGGGCAGCGAGATCATGCCCTGCCGGCCGCCGGCGTCGGCGACCCAGCCGGAGACGTTGCCCAGCCCGGCGTAGGTGACGGTGTCCCGGCCGACCCGGGCGACCGCGACGGCGCCGCCGCGGGTCCCGCTCAGCCCGCGGTGCAGGTGTTCCAGGATCGACAGCGGCTCCTGGTCCTGGACCTGCGCGAACAGCTCGACGGCGGTCTGCGCGGCGATGGCGGCGATGTGGCCGTGGCCGAGGCCGTCGCACAGCAGCACCGTGGTGCTCTCGCCGGTCTCGGCGATGGCGTAGCCGTCACCGCAGCTGATCTCGTCGCCGATCGGCCGGGTCAGGCCGCTGGCGCGCAGCGCAGGGCCGGGCGTGCCCTCGGCGGTGAAATGCATGACGAGCACAGTGCCCATGCCGGGCACCGAGTGAACGTCGTATCCGGTGGCGATGCGGGCGATGGCCCCCATCCCGATGCCGAGCGTGCCGGAGGTGGAGTAGCCGTCGCGCAGGGCGCGGGCCACGTCGGCCATGCCGGGGCCCTTGTCCACCGCGACGAGCTCCACGCTGGCCGGGGCCTCGGGGTGCGGCCGCACCAGGACGACGCCCTCCACGGCGTGCTTGACCAGGTTGGAGACGGCCTCGCTGACGGCCACGGCCGTCTGCCCGGTGCGGGTGGTGTCGAAGCCGGCCGCCTCGGCCAGCTCGACCGCCCGCCGCCGGACGGCGCCGACGGCACTCGGGTCCTCGGCGCGCACCCAGGCCGGGTTCACCTCGCCCACTTGGTCACCGTCACGGTCGTACCCTTCCCGGGGGCGGAGATCAGGTCGAACTCGTCGACCAGCCGGCGGGAGCCGCCGAGGCCGAGGCCCATGCCGCCACCGGTGGTGAAACCGTCGGTGAGCGCCTTGTCCAGGTCGGGGATGCCGGGGCCGTCGTCGCTGAAGACCAGCTTCAGGCCCCGTTTCCTGCCGTTCTCGACGAGGTCGATGCGCACGTCACCGCCGCCGGCGTAGACGAGCGCGTTGCGGGCCAGCTCGCTGGCCGCCGTGACGATCTTGGTCTGGTCCACGAGGGAGAGCCCGGCCTCGATCGCGAGGGTCCGCACGATCTGCCGGACCATCACGACGTCCGCGCTGCCCGCGATCGTCATCGTCTCGGTCACGTGGCGGCGCCCCTGACGTGGTCGAGGAGCGCCACTCCCTTCTCCAGGTTCAGTGCCGTGCGCACGCCGCCCAGCGACAGGCCCAGCTCGACCAGGGTGATCGCCACCGCGGGACGCATGCCGACGACCACGGTCTGGGCGTCCAGCATGCGGCACATGGTGGCGATGGTGGCCAGCATGCGGCCGATGAAGGAGTCGACGATCTCGACCGCGGTGATGTCGATGATCACGCCTCTGGCCCCGGTGGCGACGACCCGCTCGGCCAGGTCCTCCTGGAGGGCCAGCACGCTCTGGTCCTCCAGGTCGATCTGGATGGAGACGATCAGGATGTCGCCGAGCTTGAGTACGGGCACCCGGTCCATCAGGCGCCCTCCGCCCGGACGGCGATGCGGGCGTGATTCGACTGGGTCACCTGCACGCCGCTGCGCTTGAAGGCGTGGGCGAGGGCGTCGGCCAGCGACGCCTTGGTGACGATGTCGCCGAACTCGATGCCGAGCGTGACGATGGTGTGCGCGATCTGCGGGCGGATGCCGGAGATGACGCATTCGGCGCCCATCAGCCTGGCGGCCACCACGGTCTTGAGGAGGTGCTGGGCCACCTGGGTGTCCACGGCGGGCACGCCGGTGATGTCGATCACAGCGTGCTCGGCGCCGGTGTCGACCAGGGTCTGCAGCAGCTTCTCCATCACGACCTGGGTCCTGGCGGAGTCGAGGGTGCCGATCAGCGGCACGGCGACGATGCCCTCCCAGAGCTTGACCACCGGGGTGGACAGTTCGAGCAGCTGCTCGGCCTGGTCCAGGATGATCTTCTCGCGGGCGTCGGCGTAGGTCTCGAAGGTGAGCAGGCCGAGGTCGTCGATGAGCCGGGAGAACCAGATGAAGCCGCGCAGGGCCTCGGGCTCGCCGTCGGCCTCGACGACTTCGTACAGGGCCTCCTTGAGCCCGAAGACGGCGCGGGCGGTGTCGGACGGCGCGTGGCCCGCGCGGGCGCGGGTGCGGGAGAGCTCCGCGAGCAGCCCGCGGACGTCGACGAGGTCTCCCTTGCCCTGGTCGAGCGAGGCCCGCAGGGCGCGGTAGATGTCGAGAAGCTCGTCCGACGGGGCCTTGGCGAGCTGCACCCAACGGGTGAGGATCTGCTCCTCGTGCTCACGGAGCAGCTCTTCGATGCGTCGCCGGGCGACGTCGGCTTGGACGGTCAAGGATCACTCCTGGGTTGGCTAGCGAGTGACGGTGTCAACGTATGTTAGAGCGATTTTTCCAGGTAGCGGACCGTTTGACGCCCGCCACTGTGCGCGACGGGCGGCTCCGCCGGGCCCGACCCCTTGAGCCTCGCCTTCCTGGGTAGGTGAACGGCGGAGGCGAGTTTTGCTGACATGCTGTCGCCATCACCTTGACGGAGCCTCCGAGGGTTGTGACACTGTGTCAGAAACATTCGCGCGAGTTGGGGAAGTGCTGTGACGACGTCGTTCTCCGAGACCTTGAGGGCCGCCACCTGGGGCGACCACGAGTCGGCCGAGTCCGAGGGCTACCTGGCCGAGCTGATGAGCGGCCGGTTGACCGAGCACGAGTACGGCGAGATGGTCGCCCAGCACTACTTCGCCTACCTGGCGCTCGACGGCGTCTCCAAGGAGCTGGCCGCCCACCCGGTCGCCGGCCGCTTCGTCTTCCCCGAGCTGTACCGCGAGCCCGCCCTGGAACGCGACCTGGCGACCATCTACGGCCCCGCCTGGCGCGAGCGCGTCGCCCCCTCCAAGGCCACCCGGACCCTCCAGGCCCGCATCCACCAGATGACCGACTGGCCCGGCGGCTACGTCGCCCACCACTACACGCGTTACCTCGGCGACCTGTCGGGCGGCCAGTTCATCCGTATGGAACTGCAGAAGATCTTCGGCTACCGGGCCGGCGGCGGCGTCGACTTCTACATCTTCGACGAGGTCGGCAGCCTGCCGCGGTTCAAGACCGAGTACCGGGCCCGGCTCGACGCCCTCGGCGCGGAGCTCGACGAGCGCGAGCGGCAGCGCATCATCGGCGAGGTGCGGCTGGCCTACCAGCTCAACACCGAGGTCCTGGCCGAGCTCATGCACGTCGTCAGGGCCGCGGCGTAGCCGGCTCCGCCGGGTCGTCGCCGCCGTCCGGCGCCTGGGCCAGGACGGCCAGGCGCGTGGGCAGCCGCGGCGGACGCTCGGCGCGTCCCTCGCCCGGGGCCAGCCGGTAGGGCACCAGGGTGACCATCACCCTGGGGAGCAGCAGCAGCCGGTCCCGCAGCCGGGCGGTCAGCCGGTTGTGCAGGGCCGGCTCCCACCAGCGGCTGGTGACGTAGTCGACGATGTAGACGGTCACGATCTGGTCGGGGTGCAGGGCCAGCCAGTCGCGTACGTGCCGCAGGATCGGGCCCACGGCGGTCCGGTAGGGCGCCTCGATCATCCTCAGCGGCACGGAGGAGGGCGCGTAGTGCTCCCAACCCTCGCGCAGCTCGCGGGTGGCCTCCTCGTCGGTGCACACGTGCACGGCCTCCAGGCCGGCCGGGCGGGTGGCCGCGGCGTAGGCGACCGCCTGGAGCGCGGGGGTGCCCAGCCGGGAGACCAGCACCATGGCGTGGGCGCCGCCCGGCAGCTCGACGGGCGTGTCCGGCGTGGTGGCCGCCCGTACCTGGTCGTAGTGCCGCTTGATGCCCTTCATGAGCGCGAACAGCCCCGGGATGGCCAGGCAGACCAGCCAGGCGCCGTTCGCGAACTTGGTCACCAGCACGATCACCAGGACGGCGGCGGTCACCGTCGCGCCGGTCGCGTTGACGGCCTGCCGCCGCCGCACGCCGGGCGTGCGCGGGCCGGTCCGCTGCCAGTGCCGCACCATGCCGGCCTGGCTCAGCGTGAAGGAGATGAACACGCCGATGATGTAGAGCTGGATGAGCCGGGAGCTGTTGGCGTCGAAGACGACGAGCAGCACCGCCGCGGCCGTCGCGAGCAGCAGGATGCCGTTGCTGAAGACCAGCCGGTCGCCGCGCTTGTGCAGCTGGCTGGACAGGTAGGAGTCGGCGGACAGGATCGAGGCCAGCATGGGGAAGCCGTTGTAGGCGGTGTTGGCCGCCATGATCAGGATCGCCGCGGTGCTGGCCTGGAGGAAGGCGTACAGGACGCCGCGGCCGAGTACGGCGTCGCCGATCTGGGCCAGGGCGGTGGGCTCGACGTACCCGGCGGGCATCCCGGCGAGCCGGCCCGGGTGGTCGGGGTCGGTCATCCGGACGTGGGTGAGCAGGGCCAGCACGGTGATGCCGGAGAACATGGTGACCGACAGCACGCCCATGATCGCCAGGGTGTTCGCCGCGTTCCTGCTCTTGGGCCGGCGGAAGGCGGGCACGCCGTTGCTGACCGCCTCCACCCCGGTCAGCGCCGTGCAGCCGGAGGCGAACGCGCGCAGCACCAGGAAGACGGCGATGAAGCCGACGGGCTGGTAGAGCGGCTCGATGGTGAAGCCGGCGCTGACCGCCCGGGGACGTTCGCCGGTCAGCAGCCGCCAGGCGGCGACCAGGAACATCAGGTAGACCGCGGCGATGAAGGCGTAGGTGGGCACCGCGAACCCGCGGCCGGACTCGCGGGTGCCGCGCAGGTTGACCAGGGTGAGCAGCGCGACGCAGGCCACGCTCAGCGGCGCCGACCAGCGGTTGAGGCCGGGCGCGTAGGAGGTGATGGCGTCCACCCCGGCGGCGACGGAGACGGCGACGGTCAGGACATAGTCGACCAGCAGCGCGCTGGCGGCGACCAGGCTGGCGTTGACGCCCAGGTTCTCCCGGCTGACGACGTACGCGCCGCCGCCGCCGGGGTAGGCGTAGCAGGTCTGCCGGTAGGACACGATGATGATGATCAGCATGGCCACGATGGCCAGGGCGATCCAGCCGGTCACGTGCAGCAGGGCGAGGCCGCCCAGGGTGAGGGCCATGATGATCTGCTCGGTCGCGTACGCCACCGACGAGATCGGGTCGCTGCAGAAGACCGGCAGCGCCAGCCGCTTGGGCAGGAGCTGGCGTTCCAGGTGCTTGGTGCGCAGCGGCCGGCCGACCAGGGCCCGCTTGGCCCGCTCCCAGGGGGAGGCGGTGGTCATGGGCGTTCCCGCCTCCTTCCGGTCAGCCGGCGATCGCCCTGCCGAGCAGGTAGCCGAGGCTGACGACGGCCAGGCCGAGCACCAGGTTCATGGCGATGTTGGCCAGCGCCCGGCCGGTGGACCCGGCGGCCAGCAACTTCCAGGTGTCGGCGCTGAAGGTGCTGAACGTGGTGAGCGCGCCGCAGAACCCGGTGCCGACCAGCGACAACACCGCCGGCGGCAGGGCGCCGTGGGAGGCGACGCCCATCAGGACGCCGAGCACGGCCGAGCCGATGACGTTGACGGCCAGCGTGCCCCAGGGCATCGCCTTGCCGGCCGCCCTGGTGACCCCGGCGTCCACGAGGTAGCGGGCCGGCGCGCCGATCAGGCCGCCGACGAAGACGACCAGCACGAGGATCATCCGCGGCCGCCCAGCCGCAGGCCCGCCCAGACGGCCAGCAGGCCCAGGACGACGCTGAGCACCAGGTAGAGCAGCGCCCAGCCGGCCGCGCCGCCGACGGTGAGCTCGCGAACGCCGTCCACCAGGTGCGAGAAGGTGGTGAAGCCGCCCAGGAAGCCGGTGCCGAGCAGCGCCTTGACCGGCATGCGGTGCAGCGGGTGGCGGGTCAGCTCACCGGTGAGCAGGCCCATCAGCAGGCAGCCGAGGACGTTGACCACCAGCGTGGGCCACGGCAGCGGGTGGTCGGCGCCCATCAGCGTCTGGGTGAGCAGGTGACGGGCGACCGCGCCGACGCCGCCGCCCACCCCGACCAGGACGAGCGCGCGGGCCGGATGGCGGGTGGCGGCCATCAGTCCTCCGTCCCGAGCTGCGCGTCGGTGCCGGCGAGCTGTTCGGCCTCGGTCTCGCGCATCCGGCACAGCCGGTCCACGACGCGGCCGATGAGGTAGGTGACCACGAAGGAGTAGAGGCCGACGACGACGATCGCGGCGAGCTGCTTGAGCAGCACCTCGATCGAGCCGCCGTACAGCAGGCCCTTGGTCCTGGTGGCGCTGACGCCGGTCGCGAGCAGGCCGATGAGCGCCGTGCCGACGATGCCGCCCGCGCCGTGCACTCCGACGACGTCGAGGGTGTCGTCGTAGCCGAGGACGAGCTTCCAGGTGACCGCGTACGACACCACGACGGCGGCCACGATGCCGATGACCAGGGCGCCCTCGGCGTTGACGAAGGCGCAGGCGGGCGTGATGGCCACCAGCCCGGCCAGCGCGCCGGTGGCCGAGCCGAGCCGGGTGAAGTGCCGGTACCGCAGCCACTCCAGGACGAGCCAGGTCAGCATCCCGGCGGCCCCGGCGATCATGGTGGTCAGGAAGGCGTTGACCGCGATGCCGCCGTCGGCCATGGCCGAGCCCGCGTTGAAGCCGAACCAGCCGAACCACAGCAGGCCCAGGCCGAGCATGACGAACGGGACGTTGCTCGGCCGCGGCGGCTCCTTCCTGCGGAAGCGCACGCCGGGGCCGAGCGCGAGGGCCAGGGCCAGGCCGGCCATGCCGGAGTTCAGCTCGACGACCAGGCCGCCGGCGAAGTCGAGCACGCCCCACCGGCTGATCCAGCCCTGCCGGTCGAACACCCAGTGCGCGATCGGGAAGTACACCAGCGTCACCCAGACGACGGAGAACACGATCCACGGCCCGAGCCGGGTCCGGCCGGCGACCGAGCCGCTGATCAGGGCCACCGTGATGATGGCGAAGGTGAGCTGGAACAGCGCGAAGGCGTAGGTGGGGACGCGGCCGTGCAGCATCGTGGGCGTGATGTCGGCGAAGCGCAGGTCGCCGAAGCCGATCACGCCGGCGCCGCCCACGTCGGGGCCGAAGACCAGCCCGTAGCCGTAGCCGAACCACAGGATCGTGACCAGGGCGATCGAGACGAAGCTCATGAAGAGCATGCTGAGCACGTTCTGGGCGCGGACCATGCCGCCGTAGAAGAAGGCCAGTCCGGGCGTCATGAGCAGCACCATGGCGGCGCTCACGAGCACCCAGGCCGAATCGCCGGTGTTGAGCCCTGGCGGCATCGCCCGACCTCCCTTCCTGTCCCCAGACAGAGATGATCGGGCGAACCGGAGGCAAAACTCCCTGGTGAAGGGCCTTTGCCGGGCATGTGCATTGTTGAGGCGCTCTTAGTCCTCGACGGCTTTCGCAAAGAATGTCCATCCAACTGCCGCCGCCGCGTGGCCCGTCGCCCGCGGGGGAATGTTGCCGCTCGTCAACCCCGGTTCCGGCGAGAGAGGCAGGCGGACATGCGCGCCGAGATGCCCGACCTGCCGCTCGCCACGCTCCGCGGCGTCAGCCAGGTGGACCTGCAGAACAACCTGGGGACCGCGATCTGCTTCGTCGTCGCGCTGCTCGCCGCCGGATGGCGCTTCGCGCTGTTCGGCCTGGTCGGCGCGGCCGTGGGCACGCTCACCGCCTGGTTCCTCGGCGCGGCCAGGGAGAGCGTGGTCGCGGGGCTCGAAGGGTTCAACGGCACGCTGATCGGCGTCGCGCTGGTGCTGTACTTCCAGGCCCGGTGGATCACGCTGCTGCTGGTCGTCGTCGGCGCGATCATGGGCAGCGTCCTGACGTCGGCGCTCAAGACGCTGCTCGGGCCGCACGACCTGCCGGGGCTCACGGCGCCGTTCTGCGTGGTGGCCACGATCATGGTGGTCGGCGGCCCGGCCTACGAGCGGGTCTGGCGCCGGCACGTCCTGGCGGCGCCGCCGTCGGCGACGTCCCCGGGGACCGCGGTGACGTTCGCCGACCTGTGGCAGGGGCTGCTGAACGGCGTCGGCCAGGTGTTCTTCCAGGGCAAGTGGTACGTCGGCCTGATCTTCCTGATCGGCCTGGCGTTCGCCGGGTGGCGGGTGGCGGGGGCCGCGCTGGCCGCCAGCGCCGTCGGGATCCTGGTGGCCGTGCTGCTCGGCGCGCCCGCGGCCGACATCGGCGCCGGCCTGTACGGCTACAACGCGGTGCTCACCGGCATCGCCCTGTGCTGCACGTTCGTCGTGCCGACCGTCCTCGGCCTGCTGTACGCCCTGGCCGGCGTGGTGTCGGCAACCGTGCTGACGGCGTTCGTCGGCCACCTGTTCGCGCCGGTCGGCGGGCACACCCTGACCTGGCCGTTCGTCCTGGTCACCTGGATCTTCCTGGCGGCGGTCCCGGCGTTCTCCGGCGTCCGGCGCGCTTCCACCTAAGGAGAGCTCATGAACCTCGCACCGCGCGAGATCGACAAGCTGCTGATCTACGTCGTCGCCGACCTGGCCGCCAAGCGCCGCGAGCGCGGCGTGAAGCTGAACTACAGCGAGGCGGTGGCGCTGATCAGCGTCGCGGTCCTGGAGGCCGCCCGGGACGGCAGGACGGTGGCCGAGTGCATGGAGCTCGGCAAGCAGGTGCTCGGCGCCGGGGACGTCATGCCCGGGGTGCGCGAAATGCTCAAGCTGATGCAGGTCGAGGCGTCGTTCAAGGACGGCTCCAAGCTCGTTTCCTGCCACGACCCCATCGGCGGCTGACACCGCCGCGACCAGAAAGGAGCGGTTCGCCATGACGGACACGGACCGGATCATGTACGGGGACGAGCCGATCGAGATCAACGCCGGTCGCGCCACGGTCACCCTGACCGTGCGCAACACCGGCGACCGGGCCATCCAGGTCGGCTCGCACTTCCACTTCTTCGAGGCGAACCGGGCGCTCAGCTTCGACCGCGAGAAGGCGTACGGCATGCATCTCGACATCCCGGCCGGCACCGCCGTACGCATCGAGCCGGGCGACACCCACCAGGTCACCCTGGTCGAGTTCGCCGGCGGCATGCGCGTCGTCGGCTTCGCCGGCCTGGTGGACGGCGGCCTGCGGGCCAGGGACAGCCGCACCCGCGCCCTGCGCCGCCTGGCCGAGCTGGGGTACGCCGACCAGCCGGAGCCGGGGGCCACGGTCCGCGCGCCGGACGAGGAGCCGCCGGCGCGCAAGGCGCCCGCCAGGAAGGCCACCCCCAAGGAACCCGCCGCCAAGAAGGCCGCCCCCAAGGAACCCGCCGCCAAGAAGGCCGCCCCCAAGGAACCGGCCGCCAAGAAGCCGGCCGCCAGGAAGAAGAAGGCCTGAGCCGATGAGCACCATGAACCGCAAGCAGTACGTCGCCATGTTCGGCCCGACCGTGGGCGACCGGGTCCGGCTGGCCGACACCAACCTGGTGATCGAGATCGAGAAGGACCACACGGCCGGCTTCTACGGCGACGAGGCCGTCTACGGCGGCGGCAAGACCGCCCGCGACGGCATGGCGGCCGACCCCGGCTCCCAGAACGCCACGATCGCGCTCGACCTGGTGATCACCAACGCGGTCGTGCTGGACCCGGTGCTCGGCGTCGTCAAGGGCGACATCGGCATCAAGGACGGGCGGATCGTCGGGATCGGCAAGGCGGGCAACCCGCACACCCAGAACGGCGTGGACCGCCGGCTGGTGATCGGCGCCGGGACGGAGGTGCTGGCCGGCGAGAACATGATCGCCACGCCGGGGGCGATCGACCCGCACGTGCACCTGATCGCGCCGCAGCAGGCCGAGGCCGCGCTCACCAACGGCATCACGACGCTGATCGGCGGCGGCACCGGCCCCACCGACGGCACCCGCGGCACCACCTGCACGCCCGGCCCGTGGAACATCGGCCGCATGTTGCAGGCCGTCGAGGCGCTGCCGGTGAACATCGGCATCATGGCCAAGGGCAACGCCAGCCTGCCGGCCGCGCTGGCCGAGCAGATCGAGGCCGGGGCGTGCGCGCTGAAGGTGCACGAGGACTGGGGCTCCACCCCGGCGGTGGTGGACTGCGCGCTGCGCATCGCCGACGAGTACGACGTCCAGGTGGCGCTGCACGCCGACAGCCTCAACGAGGCCGGCTACCTGGAGGACACGATCAGCGCCATCGACGGCCGGGCGATCCACACCTTCCACACCGAGGGCGCGGGCGGCGGTCACGCGCCGGACATGATCCGCATCGCCGGCGAGCCGAACGCGCTGCCGTCCTCGACGAACCCGACGCTGCCGTACACCATCAACTCGGCCGACGAGCTGCTGGACATGGTGATGGTCTGCCACCACCTCAACCACGACATCCCCGAGGACGTCTCCTTCGCCGACAGCCGGGTGCGGGTGGAGACCATCGCGGCCGAGACCGTGCTGCAGGACATGGGCGTGATCAGCATGTTCTCCTCCGACTCCCAGGCGATGGGCCGGATCGGGGAGACCTTCACCCGCGCCTTCCAGACCGCCCACCACTGCAAGGACCAGCGCGGCCGGCTGCCGGAGGACTCCGAGCGCAACGACAACGCGCGGGTGCTGCGCTACCTGGCCAAGCTGACCATCAACCCGGCCCGGACGACCGGCATCGCCGAGCACGTCGGCTCGCTGGAGGACGGCAAGCTGGCCGACGTCGTGCTGTGGCCGTTCACGTCGTTCGCGGCCAAGCCGGCGCTGGTGGTCAAGGGCGGCCTGATCAACTGGTCGCAGATGGGCGACCCGAACGCCTCGCTGCCCACGCCGCAGCCGGTCTACTACCGGCCGATGTTCGGCGCCATGGGGATGGCGCAGCGCAAGAGCAACCTGACGTTCCTGCCGGACGCCGCCATCGCCGCCGGGGTGCCGGAGCGGCTCGGCCTGCAACGGCTGATCGCCAAGGTGCGCCACACCAGGACGGTGGACAAGCGGCACATGATCCGCAACAACGCGCTGCCCAGGATCACCGTGGACCCCGAGACGTACAAGGTCACGGTGGACGGCGAGCACGCGACCATCGCGCCGGCCAGGGAGCTGCCGCTGAACCACCTGTTCTTCCTGGCATGAGCCTGCTCGCCCAGCTCCAGCTCACCGACTCGGCGTTCCCTGGCGGCCTCTACACGCTCTCGCACGGGCTGGAGGCGTACGCGCAGGCCGGCCCGGTGGACGTCGCCGCGCTGCTGGAGGACCTGCTGCTGCACGCGGCGGGGCCGGGCGACGCCACCGCCCTGGTCCTGACCCACCGGGCGGTGACGGCCGGCGACTGGGACGCGGTGACCGAGGTGGACCGGCGGCTGCACGCCGTCAAGCTCGGCCGGGAGATCCGGGCCGCCGCCACCAGGACCGGCAACCAGGTCCTGCGCACGGCCGCCCTGGTCTTCGCGACGCCGGCGCTGGCCCGCCTGTCGGAGCTGGTCGAGGCCAGGGTCACGCCGGGCAACCACGCCGTCGTGCTGGGCACGGCCTACGCCGGGCTCGGCGTCCGGGAGGCCGACGCGGTGACCGGCGACCTGTACGCGTTCGCCGCGAGCTGGGTGAGCGCCGCCGTACGGCTGCGCCTGCTGGACTTCCGCCAGGCCCAGGCCACCCTGCACGGCGCGGCCGGCGCGATCGGGCGGGCCGCCGGGCACGCCCTGGCCGCCCGCGGCCCGCTGGACCTGCACGCCGCCACGCCGCTCGCGGACACGATGAGCGCCGCCCACGAACGGGCCGAGGCCCGGCTGTTCACCACCTGAGAAGGGAACGGCCGAGGCCCGGCTGTCCACCACCTGAGAAGGGAAGCGTCCCGATGCATCACCACCACCCGCACCCGCACCCCGCCGTGAACGTGCCCGCGGGCACCGCCATGGACCGCGTCTTCAAGATCGGCGTCGGCGGCCCGGTCGGCTCCGGCAAGACGGCCCTCATCGAGGCGCTGGTGCCCGTGCTGCTCGACCGGGGACGCAGCGTGGCCGTCGTCACCAACGACATCTACACCCAGGAGGACGCTCAGCACGTCCGGCGCACCCTGGACGGCGTGCTGGACCCCGAGCGGGTCGTGGGCGTCGAGACCGGCTCCTGCCCGCACACCGCCGTGCGCGACGACCCGACGATGAACCTGGCCGCCGGGGCCGAGCTGCTGGAGCGCTTCCCCGACATCGACACGCTGCTGTTCGAGAGCGGCGGCGACAACCTGACCCTCACCTTCAGCCCCGTCCTGGCCGACGTCTACGTCTTCGTCCTGGACACCGGCGAGGGGGACAAGATGCCGCGCAAGCGGGGCCCCGGCATCACCGACTCGGACCTGCTGGTCATCAACAAGATCGACATCGCGCCGTACGTGCGGGCCGACCTGGAGGTCATGGCGCGCGACGCCGACCGGGTCCGCGACGGGCGGCCGGTCGTCCTCACCGACGCCCTGCGGGGCACCGGCGTGGCCGAGGTGGCCGACTTCGTCCTCAGCGGGGCGCCGGCGTGCTCGCCGGCCCGGTAGACCGGCTGGCCGCCGGCCACTACACGATCGACTCGGTCCCGGCGGACGTGGCCCGGCACGCCGGCGTGCCCGACACCCTGCCGGTCGGCAGCCCCGGCAAGGTCGGCGTGCTGGAGCTGGCGTTCGAGCGGCGGGGCGGGCGCACCGAGCTGACCGGCCACTTCCAGAAGGCGCCGCTGCAGATCATGCGGCCGCACTACTACGACCCGGCCCGGCCCGACCTGCCGTACGTGATGGTGATGTCCACCGGCGGCGGCGTGCTCCAGGGCGACCGCCACCGGCTCGACGTCACCTGCGGCGCGGGCGCGTCCGTGCACGTCACCACGCAGGCGGCCAGCAAGCTCTACCGGATGGAACAGGACTACGCCACCCAGCTCGTCACGCTCACCGCCGGGCCGGACGGCTACCTGGAGTACCTGCCGGACCCGGTGATCCCCTTCGCCGGGTCCCGGTTCTACCAGCGCACCCTGGTGAGCGCCGGGCCCGGGGCCACGGTGATCCTCGGGGAGACCGTGCTGGCCGGGCGGCTGGCCCGCGGCGAGCGGCACGCCTACACCGCGTACTGCAACGACCTGGACGTCCGCGACGCCGGCGGCGGGCTGCTGTTCGCCGACCCGCTCAGGCTCGTGCCCGAGCGCGCCCCGGTCACCGGCCCGGCGATGTTCGGCGAGCACGGCGTGCTGTCCACCCTGTACGTGATCACCTCCGCCGTGCCCGCCGCCGAGCTGGCCGGGGCGCTGCACGAGGTGGCGGCGGGCAGCGGGCTGCCCGGCGGGGCCAGTACGCTGCCGAACGGGGCGGGCGCCTGGGCCAGGCTGCTCGGGCCGGAGTCGCCGCCCGTCCTGGCCGCCCTGGAACGCCTGTGGGACCTCGCCCGGCGCGCCGTCACCGGCCACCCGGCCCCGGACCGGCGCAAACCCTGAGCCCGGCGCGCGCCGGCGCGCGCCGGTTGCGGGGCTCCCGGCGGCGGTCACGGGTGCGCCGGCGGCGATCCGGCCTACCATGGGCCTATGCCCCGCATCTCGGCCGCCACGATCGGCGAGCATCGCGCCCAGACGCGCGACCGCATCCTGCAGGCCGTCTCGCGGCTGTCCAGGGCCCAGGGCATCGACGCCATCTCCCTGACGGACGTGGCCCACGAGGCCGGCATCACCCGCACGGTCCTGTACAACTACTTCCCCGACAAGGCCGCGCTGCTGCTGGCCTTCACCGAGCGCGTCACCAGCTACTTCATCGAGAGCTACGAGCGGGAGCTGCCCGAGCACGCCTCGCCCGCCGACCGGTTGCGGGCCTTCGTCCGGCTGCAGCTCGCGGGGCTGCTCGCCCACCCCCACCCGGGCGCGGCCGACCTCGGCGCGGCGCTCGGGCCCGACGCCTACCAGCAGCTCGCCGAGCACGTCGCGCCCATGCAGCGGGTGCTGGTGGAGATCCTCGACGACGGCGTGCGGGCGGGCGACTTCCAGGTGCCCGAGGTGGGCGCGACGGCGCGGATGGTGCTGGCCGTCATCGGGGCCGAGCGGGTGCCGCTGATCAGCGGCGAGGTCACGGTCGAGACGGCCGAGCAGGCCGTGTCCGGTTTCGTGCTGCGGGCTCTCGGCGCCCGCCCGTAGGGGCCGAACGCCGGGGTGGCCGCCGGAGCCCCCCGGGGACGGTGACAAGATTGCCGGATGGGACAGAACGGTCACATCCAGGTGAAGTCGGCGCGCGGGCGGTGGATTCTCGGCGCGACCGTGCTCGGCTCCGGGCTGGCCCTGCTCGACAGCACCGTGGTCAACGTCGCGCTGCCGTTCCTCGGCAAGGAGCTGCACGCGGCCATGGACGGCCTGCAATGGACCGTCAACGCCTACACCCTCACCCTGGCGGGCCTGATCCTGCTGGGCGGATCGCTCGGCGACCGCTACGGGCGGCGCAAGATCTTCCTGATCGGCACGGTGTGGTTCGCCGTGGCCTCGGCGCTGTGCGGCCTGTCGCCGAACATCGAGTTCCTGGTGGGGGCGCGCGCGTTGCAGGGCGTCGGCGGCGCGCTGCTCACCCCGGGGTCGCTGGCCATCATCCAGGCGTCGTTCGTCAGGCAGGACCGGCCGCGGGCCGTCGGCGTCTGGTCCGGGCTGGGCGGCGTGGCCAGCGCGATCGGGCCGCTGCTGGGCGGCTGGCTGGTGCAGACGGCGGGCTGGCGGTGGGCGTTCCTGATCAACCTGCCGTTCGCGCTGGTCGTGGTGCTGGTGACGCTGCGGCACGTGCCGGAGAGCCGCGACGAGGAGGCGGCCGGGCGGTTCGACGTCCTGGGCTCGCTGCTGGCCGCGCTGGCGCTGGCCGGGATCACGTACGGGCTGATCGAGAAGGGCGCGCCGGTGCCGCTGATCGTGGGGGCGCTGCTCGGGGCGGCGTTCGTGGTGACCGAGCGGCGCAGGTCGCCGCAGGCGCTGGTGCCGGTGGCCATCTTCAGGAACCACGTCTTCACGGCGGTCAACGTCGTCACGCTCATCATGTACGCCGCCATGGGCGTGGTGTTCTTCCTGCTGGTGATCCAGCTCCAGGTGGTGTCCGGGTTCTCGCCGATCGCGGCCGGGCTGTCGATGTTGCCGACCACGATCCTGATGATGCTGCTGTCGTCGCGGGCCGGGGAGACGGCCCGGCGGCTCGGGCCGCGCTGGCCGATGACGATCGGGATCCTGCTGGCGGGGGCCGGGTTCGTGCTGATGAGCATGATCGGCCCGCACGCCTCCTACCCGCTGCTGGTGCTGCCCGCGGTGACGGTCTTCGGGCTCGGCCTGTCGGCGGCCGTCGCGCCGCTGACCGCGACGGTGCTGGCCACGGCCGACGAGCGTTACGCCGGCACGGCCAGCGGCGTCAACAACGCCGTGGCCCGCACCGGGAGCCTGCTGGCGGTGGCCGCCGTGCCGCCGCTGGTCGGCCTGGTGGGCGACGCGTTCGAGAACCCGCCGGTGTTCAACGCCGGGTTCCGGGCGGCCATGCTGATCAGCGCCGCCATGATGGCGGTCGCCGCGGCCGTCACGTTCTTCACCATCAGGACGAACGTGCTGGCCGGGGAGCCGGAGACGGCTAGTACGTGAACGCCTGACTGCGCACGCTGTTGTCGAAGTTGGACAGCAGCAGCTCGGGCTCGCCGACCGAGCGCACGCCGGGCAGCCGGGTCAGCAGCTCCCGGAACATCGTGCGCATCTCCTGCCTGGCCAGGTTGGCGCCGAGGCAGAAGTGCGGGCCTGGGCCGCCGAACCCGACGTGGGGCTTGGTGTCGCGGGTGATGTCGAAGGTGTCGGGGTCGGGGAAGACCGACTCGTCGCGGTTGGCCGAGCCGTAGAACAGCACGACCTTGTCGCCCTGCTTCAGCTCCAGCCCGCGCAGCGTGCAGTCCTCGGTGACCGTGCGGCGGAACTGCATGATGGGCGAGACGTAGCGGACCATCTCCTCGATCGCGCCGTTGATGTGGGCGTCGAAGTCGGAGGTCAGCAGCTCGCGCTGGGCCGGGTTCTCGGTGAGCAGCCGGATGCCGTGGGCCATGGTGTTGCGGGCGGTCTCGTTGCCCGCCACCAGCAGCAGCGAGAAGAACGAGCCCAGCTCCTTGTCGGTCAGCTTCTCACCGTCGGGGTTGGCGTTGACCAGGAGCGAGACCAGGTCGCCCTTGGGCTCGGCGACGCGCTCGTGGCCGAGCTTGATGACCATGCGCTGCAGGGCCAGCAGGGCCAGCATGTTCTGGCCGGCCATCTGGACGCTGCGGGCCAGGCTGGGACGCACGCCGGTGTAGGCGGTGGAGATGTCGACGTGCTGGTGGACCTTCGCGCGCAGCTCCTGCGGGATGTCGAGCATGTCGCAGATGACGTGGATGGGAAGCTTGGCGGCCACCTGCGTGACGAAGTCGCGCGGGCCCTCCTTGACGACGTCGTCGACGATGCGGGCGCAGGCGGCCTCGATGTCGGCCTGGAGCCCCGCCAGCATCTTGGGGCTGAACGAGCGCGTCACGATGCGGCGCAGGCGGGCGTGGCGGGGGTCGTCCATGTTCACCATGGACTCGCCGAACACCTGCTTGACCCAGCCCGGCGGCTCGGGGTTGGTCACGGCGGGCTCGCTGGAGAAGATCTTGGCGTTGCGGCTGGCCTCGACCACGTCCGCGTGCCGGACGAGGGCGTAGAAGCCCTTGCCGGAGCGGAGGAAGGGCACCTTCTTCTCCGGGAAGAACACCGGGTGCTCCAGTTGCCGGAGCCGGGCGAAGGCCTCATTCCGCTCTTTGAGCGGTTTGCGCCAGAAGTCCAGATCAGCGAGGTCGATGTCCACCCGTCTATCCTGGCACGCTCCCACGCCCCGGCGGACGGGCCGAAAGTCCCTTCCGAAGCGGATGTGCATCGTGCCCTCCTGGCCCGTTCTCGTGGCGTTAAGTCCGGGTTCGACCTGGACGGAGATGACTGTCGGTATGAACGCGTTGCTCGCCGTCTGCCTGGTCGCTCCCCTCGTGTCCGGTGCCGTACCCGCCGCCGCATCCGGATGCGGCGGGCACCCCCTCGACTTCGACGGCGACGGCCGCGCCGACATCGCCGTCGCCGCCCCCTACGACGACTCCAGGGCCGGTTCGGTGACCGTCATGTACGGCTCGGGCCGGACCGTCAAGCTCACCCAGCCCGGCGCCGAACCCGGGGACGCCTTCGGCTCGGCGCTGGCCGTCGGCGACTTCGACGGCGACCGCTGCGCCGACCTGGCGGTCGGGGTGTCGGAGGAGTTCGCCGGGAAGCGGGTGCCCGGCGCGGACGGCAACGGCGTCGTGCAGATCTTCGACGGCTCCCCCACAGGGCTGGTCGCCGGCGAGGAGCTGGCCCCGGCCCGGCGGGGCAGCGACCGGTTCGGCGCGGCGCTGGCGGCCGGCGACTTCGACGGCGACGGCCGCGACGAGCTGGCCGTGGGCTCCCCGAGCCACGCCTCGGGCGGCGCGGTCACCGTCTACGGGATGAAGGGCCGCAAGGCGTACCAAATCACCCAGAAGACGTCGTGGGTGCGGCAGTCGGCGAACGTCACCGACCAGTGGGGCGCGGCGCTGGCGGCCGGCGACTTCGACGGCGACGGCCGGGACGAGCTGGCCGTCGGCGCGCCCGCCGACAGCGTGCGCCTGGACGGCCAGGGCTCGGTGACCGTGCTCGACCCGCGCGCCCGCCGGGCCCGGCTGCTCACGCAGAGCTCGCCGGGGATCGCCGGCGCGGCGGAGAAGTGGGACGCCTTCGGCGCGGCCCTGGCCACCGGCGACTTCAACGGCGACGGCCGCGACGACCTGGCGATCGGCGTCCCCGGCGAGGGCCTCAGCGAGAACCAGCGCGCCATGGACTACGGCGACGGCACCGTGGACGTCCTGTACGGCTCACGCGCCGGCCTGCGCACCCACGGCAGCGAGGCGTGGTCGCAACGTTCGCTGAAGGGCGAGCCGCGCTACTACGACCGGTTCGGCGCGGCGCTGGCCGCCGGTGACTTCACCGGCGACGGCAGGGACGAGCTGGCCATCGGCGTGCCCGGCGAGCACGCCGTCCAGGTGCTCCAGGGGCGCGCGTCGGGCGGCCTGACCCGGAAGGGCAACCTGCTGATCAAGGGCGAGGGACGCGACTTCGGCGCCGCGCTGGCCGCGCTGCCCGGCGGAGGCGGCCGCTACCGCGCGCTGACCGCCGGCCGCCCCCTGGACGGGCTCCTGGTCGCCGCCCCCGACCAGGGCCTGGTCATGTACGCCCCCGGCGTCCGCGAGCCGGGCCTGCGCCTGGGCCGCCTCCGCCAGGTCTCCCAGGGCACCGGCCTGTACGGCTACACCTTCGGCTGAACACCCCCCGGGCTCCGCGCGGGCGGCAGGAGCACGCGGAACAGGGCGCCCTTGCCCGGCTCCCCCTCGGCCATGACGACGCCGCCGTGCGCCTCGACCAGCGTCGCCGCGATCGACAGCCCCAGCCCGGCCCCGCCCGCCCCGCGCGCCGGATCGGCCCGGTAGAACCGCTCGAACACCCGCTCGGCCACCTCCGGCGGGAACCCCGGCCCCTCGTCGGCCACCTCCACCACGGCCCGCTCGCCGTCCACCCCGACGCGCACCTCGAACGGCGTCCCGGGGGGCGTGTGCTGCAGCGCGTTGCTCACCAGGTTCCCGACCACCTGGCCGAGCCGCGACTCGTCGCCGGTCACCAGCACCTCGCCCTCGCCGCCGTCCAGGCGGACCAGCTCGATCCGCCGGTCGGGGGCGAGCGTCTGGGCGTCGATCACCGCGGTCGCGGCCAGGCTGAGCAGGTCCACCGGCCGTCGTGCCAGCTCCCGCCGCTGGTCCAGCCTGGCCAGCAGCAGCATGTCCTCCACCAGCACGCCCATGCGCGCGGCCTGCCCCTCGATCCGGCTCAGCAGCCGCACGGCCTCGGCCAGGTCCTTCTCCTCCCCCAGCCGGAACAGCTCGGCGAACCCCCTGATCGAGGTGAGCGGCGTGCGCAGCTCGTGCGAGGCGTCGGCCATGAATCGCCGCATGACCTCCTCCGAACGCCGCGCCGCCGTCGCCGACTCGCGCGCCGACTCCGCCGCCGCCTCCCGTTCGCGGACCGCCGACTCGATCTGGGCGAGCATGCCGTTGAGCGAGCGGCCCAGCTTGCCGACCTCGGTGGTGCTCGCCCACATCGGCACCCGGCGCGACAGGTCGCCGCCCGCGATGTCCTTGGCGGTGCGGCCGATCTCGCGCAGCGGGCGCAGGCTCCGCCGTACCAGCCAGTAGCAGGCGACGCCCAGCACGGCCAGCGTGCCGCCGCCGGCGAAGGCCACGATGAGGGCGAGCCTGGCCACCGTGCCCTCGACGTCGCCGAGGCTGATGGCGATCACCCGGCTGACGCCGTCGCGGGCCGGGACGGCGACCACCCGCCAGTCCGGCCCGCCGGGCGCGCGGGACTCGACGGTGAACGGCCGCCCGCCGCGCGCGGCGACGTCCGCGCCGGTCAGCCGGGGCAGCTTGGGCGTGTGCTCCTCGGTGGACTCGCTCATCACCCGTACGGTGGCGCCGCCCGCGTCCACCAGCACCGAGTGGAACAGCCCGAAGAAGCGCTGCGGCTGCCGCCCGGCCGGCCACGCCTCGGGCGGCGGCGGCAGGTCGCGCGGCGCGGCGGCCGCCACCAGTTGCCGGTCCACCCGCTCGACCAGGTATCCGCGCAGCAGCCGCACGGCGAACAGGCCGGTCACCGTGATGGCGAGGGTGACCAGCAGCAGCGTGGCCGAGACCAGGCGCAGCCAGAGCGGGGCGCGGGCGAGGTGCTTCCTCATATGCGCGGCGGGCGCAGGATGTAGCCGACCCCGCGCAGCGTGTGCAGGTACTTCCGGTCGCCGGTGTCGATCTTGCGCCGCAGGTACGACACGTACGACTCGACCAGGCCCACGTCGGTGCGCCAGTCGCCGTTCCAGACGTGGTCGAGGATCTGCGTCTTGGACAGCACCCGGCCCACGTTCAGCATGAAGTAGCGCAGCAGCCGGAACTCCGTCGGCGACAGCCGCACCGGGACGCCGTCGCGCCAGACCTCGTGGCTCTCCTCGTCCAGCTCCAGGTCGGCGACGCTCAGCCGGTGGGGCGGCGGCGCGCCCCTGCGGGTCCTGCGCAGCACCGCCCGGATCCGGGCGATGACCTCCTCCAGGCTGAACGGCTTGGTCACGTAGTCCTCGCCGAGGCCGAGACCGGCGATCCGGTCCTCCGGCGTGTCCTTGGCGGTCACGAACAGCACCGGGACCCGGCGGCCGCGGGACCGCAGCCTTCCCGCGACCGCCAGGCCGTCGATGTCGGGCAGCATCACGTCGAGCATCACCAGGTCGGGCGTGCTCTCCTCGGCCACCCGCAGCGCCTCCCGCCCGTCGGCGGCGGTCAGCACCTCGAACCCGGCCATGCGCAGGCTGGCCGAGAACAGCTCCCTGATGTTGGGCTCGTCGTCGACCACCAGCAGCCTGGCCTCGGGCTGGTTCATCGCGGGCCCCCTCCCGGCGTGCCCTGGGTGATCGCGGTCGCGGTGACCGAGCCGTCCCCGGACTGCTGCCCGCGCACCACGACCGTGGTGCCGGCAGCCAGGTCGGCGACCTTGCCCGGTTTGGAGATCTGGACCGTGGTCTGGTCGCTGGTGGTGACCGTCACCGTGGCGCCGTCCATGGTCCTGACGTAGATCTTGTCGCCGTCGACCTTCTCGACGGTGCCGGCCGTGCCGCCGCCCATGCGCTGCCCGAACCCGCCGTTCTGAGTGCCGTTCTGGGCGCCGTTGCCGCGCTGGCCGAAGCCGCCGCCGGGGAACTGGCCGTTCGTACGCCCGAGCTGCGCGGCGGCCGGCGCGGCGTCGGACGTGCCGAACAACTTGCCCGCCTGGATGCCGATGAGCACGCCGGCCACCAGCACCACCCCGGCGGCCAGCCCGAGCGTCAACTTCGAGACGCCGCCGCGCGGCCGGACGGCGAGCTCCTCCCCCAGGTCGTCGGGGAAGGGCGAGGAGTCGAGCCGGTCCATGTCTTTCTCCTTACTCATGCCGCCTACTCGTGCCGCAGGGCCTGGATCGGCCGGAGCTTGGCCGCCCTGTTGGCGGGATAACTGCCGAAGAACAGCCCGATCCCCACCGACACGCCCAGCGCCAGCGCGACGGACGACGGCACGAGGACCGGCTCGATGCCGGCCACGGTGAACCGGGTGCCGACGAAGGCCACCAGCACCCCGAGCAGCCCGCCGACCAGGCTGAGCAGGGTGGCCTCCAGCAGGAACTGGCCCAGGATCGCGCTGCGCGGCGCGCCGATCGCCTTGCGGATGCCGATCTCCCGGGTCCGCTCGGTCACGGTGACCAGCATGATGTTGGTGATGCCGATCCCGCCCACCAGCAGCGAGATCGCCGCCACCGCCCCGAGCAGCACGGTGAACGTGCCGGTGGCCTCGCTCACCGTCTCCTGCAGGGTGGCCTGGTTGAGTATCCGGTAGTCGGGGTTGCCGTCGGTGATGCCGTGCCGCTGGTTGAGGACGGCGGTCACCTCCGACTGCGCCGCCGTGGTGGCCTCGGCCCCGGTGGCCTGCACGACGATCGAGTCCAGCGAGCCGAACCCGCTCAGGCTCTGCTGCACGGCGGGCAGCGGCGCCACGGCCACGTCGTCGGCGTCCTGCATGCCGGTGGAGCCGCTCTCCTTGAGCACCCCCACCACCGTGAACGGCACCCCGGACACGCTGACCTGCCGGCCGATCGGGTCCACCGCGCCGAACAGCTCTTCCACCACCGTCCGGCCGAGCACCACGACCTTCCTGGCGGCCAGCACGTCGTCGTTGAAGAAGTACGTGCCCTTGGCCACCGGCTTGTTCATGGCCTCGAAGTAGCTGGGGTAGGTGCCGACGAACTGCGCGATCGTGTGGCTGGCGGCGCCGTACGCGGCGGTGGCGGAGTTGGCCGCGACCACCGGCGAGACGGACCTGACCGACGGCGCGAGCGTCCGGTCGGTGAGCGACCTGGCGTCGGCCAGGCTGAGCTGCCTGGCCTGCGTGCGCGGCCCGGTGTTGCCGCCGCCGCCCGCCCCGCGCCCGCCGAAGCCGCCTCCGCCCCCGCCCCCGCCCGAGAAGGACGGGGAGATCGTCAGCGTGTTCGCGCCGAGGCGCTGGATGTTCTTCTGGATGCTCTGCGAGGAGCCCTCGCCGACCGCCACCAGCAGGATGACCGCGGCGACGCCGATGAGGATGCCGAGCGTGGTCAGGGCGCTGCGCATCTTGTTGGCCAGCAGGCCGCGCAGCGCGAAGCGGAGGATCTCAAGCTGGTTCACTGGCCGCCGTCCTCGGGGGTGGTCCGTCGACCGGCGCCTGGCGGCGGTCCTCCACGATCTCGCCGTCCACCAGCCGGATCACCCGTTTGGCGTGCGCGGCCACGTCGTCCTCGTGGGTGATGAGCACGATCGTGCGTCCGGACGCGCTGAGCCGGTCGAGGATCTGCAGCACGTCGCGGGTGGAGGCGGTGTCCAGGTTGCCGGTGGGCTCGTCGGCCAGCAGCAGCGCGGGCGCGGTGACCAGCGCCCTGGCCACGGCCACGCGCTGCTGCTGGCCGCCGGAGAGCTGGTTCGGCTCGTGCCGCACGCGGTCGGTCAGCCCGACCTGCTCCAGCGCGGCCAGGGCGCGCGAGCGCCGCTCGGCCGGGCCGACGCCGCCGTACACCAGCGGCAGCTCGACGTTGGCCAGCGCGCTCATGCGCGGGATCAGGTTGAAGGACTGGAAGACGAACCCCACCCTGCGGTTGCGCAGGATCGCGAGCTGGTGCTCGGCCAGCCGTCCCACGTCCGCGCCGTCGATCTGGTACGTGCCGGAGGTGGGCACGTCGAGGCAGCCGAGGATGTTCATCAGGGTGGACTTGCCGGAGCCGGAGGCGCCCATGATGGCGACGTAGTCGCCGCGCTCGACGTCCAGGCTCACCCCGCGCAGGGCGTGGACCTTGGCGTCGCCCTCGCCGTACTCCTTGACCAGGTCCTTCACCCGCAGGACCGGGGCCGCCGTCGCGGTGGCGGTGGCCGTCATCGCCCGCCTCCCGGCATGCCGCCGCCGCCCGGGAACCCGCCGCCGAACCCGCCGCGCTGGCCGGTGCTCTGCGTGCCGGTCGCGGGCGGCACGAGCTGGTCGCCCTCGGACACCCCCGACCTGATCTCGGTGAGCGCCGCGCCCCGGACGCCGACCTCGACCGGGGTCCTGACCTGGCGGCCGTCCCTGAGCAGGGTGACCGTGGTCTGGCCGCCGCTGGTGGAGACCGCGGTGGAGGGAACGGTGACGACGTTCTCCGCCCTGCCGACGACGACCTCGACGGTGGCGGTCTGGCCCAGCCTGACCTTCGCGGGGACCTTGGTGAAGGTGACCGTGACCGGGTACTGGACGACGTTGTTGCTGGTGGAGGCCACCGGCTGGATCTGCGTGACCTTGCCGTCGGCGGTCACCCCCGGCAGGGCGTCGAAGGTGACGGTGGCTTTCTGGCCCTGTTCGAGCTTGCCGACGTCGGACTCGGTGAAGGTGCCCACGAGCTGGAGCCGTCCGGTGTCGGCCAGGTCGACGAACCCGCCCGTCCCTGTGCTGTTGCCGCTGCCGCTGCTCTGCGACTGGCCCTGCCCCTGTGACTGGCTCTGGCTTCCGCCCGAGCCGGAGGCGGTGCCGCCGACGGATCCGTTCACCGCCGTGACCGTGCCCTTGAACGGGGCCCGCAGGACGGTGGCCGCGACCGTGCGCTCGGCCTCGCGGTAGGCGTTGCGCGCCTTGACGTAGGAGGCGTAGAGCGCGGCCGTGCCGGTGCCCTCGTCGATCGCGCTCTGGTACGTGGCCTTGGCCGCCGACAGGCTCTCCTGCGCGGCGGAGTCGTCCAGCCTGGCCAGGATGTCGCCCTTGTCGACCTTGTCCCCCGCCTTGACGTAGATCCGCTCGACCGTGCCGCCCGTCCCGAACGACAGGGACCTGGTCCTGGAGCTGGCCACCGCGCCCGACGCGGACACCGACGCGGACACCGAGCCGCGGCTCGCGGTCACCGTGCGCACGGCCGTCTCGCCGGCCGCGCGGTCCGTGCCGAGCTGGACGTAGGCGAGCGTGGCCCCGCCCAGCAGGAGCACGCCCAGCGCTCCGTTGGTCATCAGCGCTCTGCGCCTTGTCGACACCTTCACAGCCGGTGACCCTTGCACACCAGCCTGCGTCACAGCCGTGACGGAGCTGAACGTTCGCTGACAACCCGGGCCTGGGCGGGGTCACACAGCGAACTCTCAGGCTGCTCGCAGGCTGCCGTGAAGCTGGTCGGCCAGGATGGGCGGCCATGAGACCGACTTTCGCGCTGGGCGGGCTCGCCCTGGCCGTGCTCGTCGCCGGGTCGGGCCTGGCGCTGGCACTCCGCGACGACGACCCGCCCGCCGTCCGGGTACGGCTCGCCGCCGCCCAGCGGGGCCCGGTCACGGCCCTGGTCAGCGCCGCCGGCAACACCGTGGACGGTGCCCGCCGGGACCTGGCGTTCGGCTCGTCCGGCCCGGTGACCAAGGTGTACGTCAAGGTCGGGACCAAGGTGACCAAGGGCCAGGTGCTGGCCAGGATCGACGGGCGAGGGGCCCGCGAGGCGTACGCGGCCGCCAAGGCCGACCTCTCCGCCGCCCAGGAATCCCTCACCACCGCCACCACCACCAGCTCCACCGGAACCACCGGGGCCACAGGGACCACGGGTTCGCCGTTCTCCGCCGGGTCGCCGAACGCCGCCGACTGCCCCACCCCGTCGGCCTCCTCGAAGCCGACAGCGCCGGTCACTGCGAAGCCCACCCCGACCACTGGTGGCACCGGCCCCATCACCTCCCCGACCCCGGGCACCGGCGCCGCCGTCCCGGGCGCGACGGGCGGTCCTGGCGTGGACATCGGCGGAGGTCCGGCGGGCGAGGGCGTCTTCGGCCCGACCACCCCGCCCACGACCGCCCCGCCCACGACCACTCCGTCCCCGACCACCCCGCCCACCAGGACGCCCACCCCCACTCACGAGCCCTCCGAGCCCCAGCCCACGGTGACGGTCACCGCGACCGCCACGGTGACGGCGACGGTGACCGTGACGGCGACCCCGCCCGGCGGCGGCACCCCTGGAGACGGCACCCCCGGCAGTAGCCACACCCCCGGCACGCCGTCCGCCCCCGGCGAACCGTCCACACCGGGCGGCCCATCGACCCCCGAGCCGCCCGCCACGGCCAGGCCCTCGACCACCGCACCCCCGTCCGCGACCGCCAAGCCCACCGCCAAGCCCACCGCGAAGCCCACCGCGAAGCCGCACGCGACGGCCTCCGCCCGTCCCACCGGCTCCTGCTCCCCCGGCACGACCTCCCGGGGCACGACCAGGACCGCCACCACCACCCCCAAGGACGGCGCCGCCAGGGGCGGGCTCACCGAGGACCAGGCCGCCGCGAACGTGGACCGCGCCGAAGCCGCCCTCGAGGAGGCCGCCGACGCCGTGCGCGGCACCCGCATCGTGGCCCCCACCTCGGGGACCGTCCTGTCGGTGGCGGGCCGGGTCGGCGACACGGCCGGCACCGGCACCTTCATCAGCCTCGGCAACCTGAACGAGCTCCAGGTCCAGGCCATGGTCACCGAGTCCGACGTCAACCGGCTCAGGCTCGGCCAGCAGGCCGCCATCACCCTCGCCACCCGTCCCGGCGAGCGCCACGGCGGCACGGTCACCGCGATCGCCCCGACCGCCACCGTCGAGGACCGGCTCGTCCGCTACTCCGTCACCCTCGCCTTCGACGAGCCGCCCGCCGGGCTCATGCTCGGCCAGACCGCCACGGTGTCGGTGACCACCGCCGAGGCCAAGGACGCGATCTACGTCCCGGCCGCCGCCGTCCGCAGCCGGTCCGACGGCGCCCAGGTGGTCACCGTGCGCTCGGGCGGGCACGACGCCGCGAAGGTGGTCGGCACCGGCGTCCGCGGCGACCAGTACGTCCAGATCACCTCAGGTCTGGACGAACGGGACCAGGTCGTCATGTCCGGCACCACCACCGGCGAGTTCCCCGACCCGACCTGGCCGGGCGCCTGACCACCCGCCCCGGCTCCCAGCCGCCCCTCAGCCCACTCACAGCGAACCCTCAGCGAACGCCGCGGTTCCTCAGCCGTGGCGGGGTGCGGCGCGGCCGGCGGCTGAGCGGGGTGGTTCGGCCGGGATCGTGAGCCGGTGGGCGGTGCGGGCCCGCGCGCCGCGGCGGGAGATGTAGTCGAGCGTGCGGAAGTCCACCGCCAGCTCGTCCCGGGTCAGCCGGGCCATGAGGTAGCCGCGCCGCTGGTCGATGTAGGAGATGTGCGGGTTCTCCTGCAGGGCCTCGGCGATCCACGTGCGGTCCCGGTAGCCGTCGCCGTCGCTGGCGATCGACGACGTCACCAGTTCCCTGGCCACCACCGGCGAGTCCGGGTCGTCGAAGTCGGTCTTGAGGTCGGCCAGGTGGTGCATGTGCGCGTCCCCGGTCAGGACGACGGGGTTCGAGGCGCCCGACAGCGACCCGAGCAGACGGGTGCGCTCGGCGGCGTAGCCGTCCCAGGAGTCGAGGTTCACCTCGCGGCCCGGCCCGATCTTGTAGTCGCGCTGGGCCATCAGGATCTGCTGGCCCAGCAGGTTCCACCGGGCTCCGGACCCGCTCAGCCCCTCCT
Organism: Nonomuraea sp. NPDC001636; assembly: GCF_040298265.1. Taxonomy (NCBI): domain Bacteria; kingdom Bacillati; phylum Actinomycetota; class Actinomycetes; order Streptosporangiales; family Streptosporangiaceae; genus Nonomuraea; species Nonomuraea sp. NPDC001636. Next base: position 284,514 of record NZ_JBEOZT010000007.1, on the reverse strand, counting down.
CCAGCCACCGCCACTGGGCGGACCCGAGCAGCGTGCGCCCGTCGGACAGCCGTTCGTCGCAGCCGGCCCGCACCCCGTCCAGGCATGCCTGGTCGTCGCGGAACTGGCGGGTGTCCAGCAGGTGGAAGCGGGCCAGCGTCCCCCAGGAGACGCGCCGGTTGATGCGCAGCACCGCCCCCTGGAGGCTGGCGCGGCGCAGCGGCATGTTCTCGTAGTACGCGCGGAAGGCGTCGGCGCGGCGGCGGGCGAAGCCGGGCGCGCCGGTGCTGGAGACGGGGCCGGCCCAGTTGTTCTCCACCTCGTGGTCGTCGAAGGCCACCAGCCAGGGCGCGACCGCGTGCGCGGCCTGCAGGTCGTGGTCGCTCTTGTACTGGGCGTGCCGCAGCCGGTAGTCGGCGAGGGTGGCGCACTTGCCCGGCGTGTGCGTGCGCACCCGTCCGGCCAGGGCGGTATAGCCGCTGGGGCCGTACTCGTACATGTAGTCGCCGAGGAAGACGACCAGGTCGGGCTCCTGCTCGGCCAGGCGGCGGTAGGCGGTGTAGTAGCCGTGCTCGTAGTGCGCGCAGGCGGCCACGGCGAAGGTGAGCGGGCTCTCCCCGGCGGGCGTCGTCCGGGTGCGGGCGGCGGGCGAGAGCCTGCCCTGGCTCCTGAACCGGTAGAAGTAGTCGCGGCCGGGGTCCAGCCCGTCCAGCTCGACGTGCACGCTGTGGGCGTCGCGCGGCTGGGCGGTCGCGGTGCCCGACCGCACGACCGAGGAGAACCGCTCGTCGGTGGCGACCTGCCAGTCGACCTCGACGTCGCGGGCGGGCATGCCGCCGCGGCCGTCGCCGCCGAGCGGGTCGACGGCGAGCCGGGTCCACAGGACGAAGCCGTCGGCGGAGGGGTCGCCGGAGGCCACGCCGAGGGTGAACGGATCGGATCTGAGTGTCGTGGCGGAGGCGGGCGAGGTGACGGCGCGGGGCGCGACGAGGCCGGCTGCCGCCGCTGTCAGGAACGTTCTGCGGTCCACGCTCCAGGTATGTCCGCCCGCGCTGACCCCGTCGTGGCCCCGTCATGACAGCGGAGTCAAGCGTGGGTGAACAGCGCCGGTCGCCCGGCGCGAGGTCGGCGCAGAGCCGGCGCAGAGCCGGCGGAGAGCCGGCGGGAGGTCAGCGGGGCAGCTCGCGCAGGGACTTGCGGAGCGCGGCTGCGCTGGTGAACAGCACGCCGGTCATGCCCGCGCGCTCGGCGCCCTCGACGTTCTCGGCCCGGTCGTCGATGAAGACGATCTCGGACGGGTCGGCGCCCAGCTCGCGGGCGACCTCGTCGAAGATCTCCCGGTCGGGTTTGACCAGGCCCATCCTGCCGCTGTAGAAGCGGTGGCCGATGGCGGCGATCCAGGGCAGCTCGTCGAGGCCGTCGGCGATGCAGACGGGCGCGTTGGACAGCAGCGCCACGCCGTCGCCCGCGTCGAGGATCTCACCGAGGACGGCGACCGTGCCCTCGTCGGGGTAGGCCCAGCTCGCGACGTCCATGGCCACCAGGCGGGCGACCTCGGACGGGGTGGCGGCCCGGCCCAGCACGGCCGACCAGTAGGCGACGGGGCTCAGGCTCGCCCGGTCGAACTCCAGGCGGTGCTCCCAGTAGCGGCGCAGGAACGCCTCGGGCTCCGCGCCGACGGCCAGCGCCATGGCCTCGGCGTCGGCCGCGGGCTGCGGCAGGGACAGGACGTTGCCGTAGTCGAACACAATCCACGTCATGCAAGGAATGGTCGCAGATGCGGGTCGAGCGCCGGGCAGCCCAGGTATTTCTCGGCCGTGTGGAAGTCGATCCAGTCGAGGTTGACCAGTTCCTCGACGTCCACGCCGGTGAAGCTGGCGCGCAGGGCGGGCGGGATGGCGGCGATGTCGTCCTTGTCGGCGATGTTCACCCAGCGGGCGACGTTCTTGGGGCGTTCGCCGCGGCCGTTGACGGGGGCGGGCAGGAGGCGTTCGAAGACGACGTTGCGCATGCCGAGCGGGCTGCCGAGCGTCAGGAGCAGGTCGACGGGCAGGTCGGGGTTGGCCCACAGGGCCTCGTAGGCCACGACGCTGCCGAGCGAGTGGGCGATCACCACCCGCGGCCGGTTCCTGCGGATGGCGTCGGCCACGGCCTGCCGGCATCTCTCGCGCCGCTCCTGGTCGGTGAGGTAGACCGCGACCTCGGGCGCGAACAGCTTGGCGAACGCCGCCGACCTGCTGTCGAGCTTGCCGAGCAGCCATCCGGTGAACGACTTGAGCGCGCCGGTGACGTGCTCGCCGAGCCCGAGGTCCTTGGCCCATTCGACGAGCACCTGCTGGGTGGCGGCCTCGACGCGCGCCGCCGCCTGCGGGGAGCTCTCCCCGGGCTTGGGGTCGCGCAGCAGGTGGGAGAAGTAGGCGACCTCGCTGAAGTAGGCGGCCGTCTCACCGCCGAGCGCCGCGTGCAGGTAGCGGTCCCACTTGAGCCGCATGGCCGCGGCGGCCCCGGTGGCCGACCCGCCGGCCTCCAGGTAGTAGTTGTACTTGCCGATCCCGTGCACGCCCACGATGGCCGTCACAGCGTCTCCCCCTGACCGCTCGATCTTTCCGCGGATATTGGCATACGCCGCCCGTCCCCGCCCGTCAAGAGCCGCCCGAGTTTAGCCTTGCCTAAAGGTTTAGGTAGAGCTAAAGTGGAGTCACGAGGACGGACAGCGTCGAGAGCGAGACCGACATGGCCTTTCGCCGGAACCCCCGTGACGAGGTGGGCGGTCTCGCCCAAGAGGTCGTCGACGAGATCACGTGGTACATGCGGGAACACAAGATCACCCGCGCCGATCTGGCCACGTCGCTGGGCGTCTCGCCCGGCCGGGTGAGCCAGATACTCTCCGGCGACGAGAACCTGACGCTGCGCACGCTCGGCGCGGTCGTCGACGCGCTCGGCGCCCGCCTGGAGCTCACGCTCGGCGACGCCGAGAACTCCCCCGCCGCCCTGGCCTGAGCGCGCCGGCCGTCGCTCCCGGTCAGCGGGCGCGGGCGACGTGCTCGCCGCCGCGGGCCCGTGACGGCGGCACGTACCCCGGCAGGGAGCGGTAGCCGGCCCGGTAGGCCGCGGCCAGCAGGCGCAGCACGTCGTTCTCCGCGTCGTGCCGCAGCACGCCGTGCAGCCGGTTGAGGTTGCCGAGGTAGCGCTCGTACCTGGGGGTCCTGGTGTGGCGGGAGAGGGTGAGCGCGGTGGCCACCTTCGAGCGGGCGGCGCCGTCCTCGATCAGGGCGGCCACGTCCAGCCTGCGTTCGACGGCGTCCAGGCGGGCGTGCACCCGTTCGCGCCGCCGGTCGTCGGCCGACAGGCGGTCGCGGATGCGCTCGTGGTAGCGGGCCGCGGCCAGGCTCAGCTCGTAGACGTCCCAGGACGGGTCCACCCGCTTCTCGCACCACACGCGCTCGTCCTCGGCCATCGCCTGGTCGAGCCGGGCCAGCAGCGACACCAGCCAGAACGTGGCCGCCTCCCGGGCCAGCGAGCGCCGCTCGTCCTGCCTGGCCCGCATCTGGCCGAGCCACAGGCCGCTCGGCGCGGCCGCGCCCAGGACGGTGGCCAGCGAGTCGCTCAGCAGCGCGTGCCCGGCCAGCGCGACGCCGGCGGACAGACCGCCGGTGAGCAGGCTGACGGCGACCGCGAGCCGCCGCCCGGCGGGTCCGAAGGGCCGGCCTTTCCCCTGGCACCTCAGCAGCAGGAAGACGACGGCGGAGACCACGGCGAGCCCAACGGTCAACGCCGCCTGCGCGACCCACTTCGGGTCCATGGAATGAGCCCTTCCCGCGAAATGTTCTCTCCATATTCGCAGCGAGAGCAGTGATTGAAAATGCCGTTGCGGACGGCATATGTCGCTCATATACGGTGACACTCATCTGAACAAGGCGCATTCCTCCGGAACAGGAGCCACCACCATGCCCGGCCCGCTGGTCGTCAACGACTCGATCGTCATCCCCGACGCCGAGCTCGTCTGGCGTTTCTCCCGTTCCTCAGGTCCGGGCGGCCAGGGCGTCAACACCACCGACAGCCGGGTGGAGCTGATCTTCGACGTGGCCGCGAGCACCGCGATCCCGCCCGCGCTCAAGGCCCGCGCGCTCGACCGCCTGGGCGCCACCACGATCACCGTCGTGGCCTCGGAGTACCGGTCCCAGCTGCGCAACAGGGAGGCCGCCGGTCACCGGCTGGCCCAGCGCGTCCGGGAGGCCGTCGCGCCGCCGCCCAAGCGCCGCCGTCCGACCAAGCCCAGCCGGGGCGCCGTCGAGCGCCGCATCGCGGGCAAGAAGCACCGTTCCGACGTCAAGCGCCTGCGCCGCGACCCCCACTGAGCGGGCACAGGATCACAGCGAGAACGCCGGCTCCCTGACCCCCGCCGGACAGAGCTGCCCGATCACCGCGCGCACCTGGCCGCGCAGCACGGGGTCGGTGAGGTGGCCGTCGTCGTCGAAGTGCGGGCAGGCCGGCGAGATGACCAGCTCGGCGCCCATCACGACCGCGTCCGCGCCCTGGAGCTGCTTGTAGAGCTCCGCCTGCGCCCACATCGCGCCGCACGCCCGCGCGCTGGCGCTCATCACCGCCACGTGCTTGCCGGACAGCACGTCGCCGGCCGAGAGCCATTCCAGCGTGTACGTCAGCTCCGGCGGCAGCAGGCTGTGCTCGGGAGCCGTCAGCAGCACCGCGTCCGCCCCGGCGACCAGCCCGAGCAGTTCCCTGGCCGCCACCGGCACCTTGCCCGGCTGGTACGGCGGGACGTCGCCCATCCCCGTCCAGATCTCGAACCGTACGCCTTCCGGCAGTTCGCCGCCCGCTGCGTCCAGCAATCTGTTGATGAAAGACCCCGCGTGGAGACTGGCGGCGATCCCGATGATTTTCACCTACTGCTCCCCAGGCGTTCCGGTGTCACCTGGAAACTTCCCGATGCCTCGGATGTCCAAGACCAGCCCGAGGTCAAAAACAGCTCAGTCTTCGCCTCAGCGCCGGTGACGCTCCTGGTCAGGCGGGCGTCGGAAGATCAGCGCGAGCACCCGCAGCACCATGATCGAGGCGATCACCAGCAGGTTGTAGCCGAGGAGCTGGTACAGGCTCGTGGTGCCGACCACGACGGGCCCGCCCTCGATGCCGAGCAGCAGCACCGCCATGAGCCCGGCCGTGGCGCCGAGCACGGTGAGCAGCACCTGGTGGACCAGCCCGGTGACGTAGCGGCGGTCGCGGTCGTCGGCCAGCAGCCGGACGTTCAGGCTGAACCTGCCGTGCTCGGCGGCGCTGGCGATGCGCTCGACCCGGCGCGGCAGGCGGCGCAGCATCGGCAGCAACGCGGCCAGCTCCTGGCCCACGGCCTCCTTGACGGACTCCGGCCCGGCCCGCTCGGCCAGATAACGCCCGGCGAACGCGCGGGCCTCGCCGATCAGGTTGAAGCCCGGCGACAGGCGCACGAGCGTGCCCTCCAGCGTGGCCAGGGCCCGGAAGACGGCGGCCACCTCGGGCGGGATGGACAGCCCGTACGCCGAGACGATCTTGAACAGGTCGGTGAACATCTGCACGCTGTCCATGCCGGGCCCGAGGTGCCTGGCCATGAACTGGCCGAGCGCCCGCTCCAGCGCCGCCTCGTCGATCTCCTCCGGCCGCGGGACGACCTCCAGCAGCGCGTCGGTGACGCCGAGCGGGTCCTGCCGGTTCATCGCGAGCAGGAAACGCTGCAGGGCCGAGCGGACGGAGCCGTCCAGGCGGCCGACCGAGCCGAAGTCGAGCAGGCCGAGCGTGCCGTCGTCGAGCAGCATGAGGTTGCCCGGGTGGGGGTCGGCGTGGAAGACGCCCTCGACGAGGATCTGCCTGAGCAGGCAGTCGAGCAGGTCGCGGGCCAGGGCGGGCCCCTGGCCGGGGGCGGCCGCGGTGACCGGCCCGCCCGACAGGCGCCGCATGACCAGCACCTGCTCGGTGCACAGGGCGGGGAACGGCTCAGGGTAGGTGACGCCGCCGCTGCCGGAGGCGGCCACGGCGGCCATGTTGGCGGCCTCGACGCGGAAGTCCAGCTCCTCGCGGATGGCGACGGCGAACCCCTCGGCCAGGTCGCGCAGCCCCAGCGAACGCCCCCACCGGGTCCTGGACTCCAGCGTGGCGGCCAGCCGGCGGACGATGTCGAGGTCCTGGGCCACCACGTCCTCGATGCCCGGCCTGCGCACCTTGACCACGACGTCCTCGCCGGTGTGCAGGCGGGCGGTGTGGGCCTGGCCGATGGAGGCGGCGGCCAGCGGCGTCCGGTCGAAGGCGGCGAACACCTTCTCGACCGGCCCGCCCAGCTCGGCGGCGAGCACCGGCTCGATGCGCTCCCACGGCGCGGGGGCGACGTGGTCCTGCAGGCGGCCCAGCTCGTCGATGAACTCGGCCGGCAGCAGGTCGCGCCGGGTGGACAGCACCTGGCCGAGCTTGACGAAGGTGACGCCGCCGTCGTCGAGCGCCTGGCGCAGCGACCTGGCCAGGCGCACCTTGCCCGACCTGTCCTCCAGGCTCTCGCCGCGGCCCCGCAGGTAGGGGCCGAGGCCGTGCCGGAACGCGATCCTGGTGATCTGCGAGTAGCGCCGGGCCCGGCGGATCCGGCCGCGCAGCGAGCGCAGCACCTCCAGCGGCCCCGGCACCGAGCCCGGCGGGAGTAGCGCCTCGGCGAGCACCAGGATCACCATGGGGATGAGCACCATGCACATGGCGATCAGGAGCAGCAGCCCGAGCGCGCCCGCGTCGGGCGTGGTCTCCGGGTCGACCGGCCCGAAGGAGGCGATCACCGGCGTCAGCATCGGCTGGGCCAGGCCCCAGGCGACCATCGCGGCCAGGAAGGTGCGTAACGCGCCGAACCTGACCCCGAGCAGGCGTTGGGCCGCCGTCGCCAGCAGCAGGATCATCACCAGGATGGCGAGCGAGACGAACAGCGTGCCCAGGAGCTCCATGAGGAGGGATCATGCCACGGCCGCGCGGGCGGCGACCCGACGGCGGCCCTGCGGCGGCCCTGCGGCAGCCCGGCGTCAGCCCCTGGCGGCGGCGCGGGCGCGGCGCTCGTCGCGGCGCTCGACGAACCGGGCGGCCGTGACCTCGGTCTTGGCCAGGAACGCCGACAGCTCCTCGCGGGCCTGCTCGCCCTCGGCGTCGAGCCCGGTCTTGTCGAAGACCGCCCACTGGCGCAGCACCGGCATGAGCACGTCGTCGAGGTGCAGGCGCAGGTCGTAGATGCCCTCGTGGGCGATGATCATGGCCTTGCGGGCGAAGCCCTCCATGCCCGTGCCGGGCATCTGGAAGGTGGTGACGACGTCGGTCACCGCGCGCATGGTCTGGTTGGGGTCGAGCTCGAAGGCCGCCTTGAGCAGGTTGCGGTAGAAGAGCATGTGCAGGTTCTCGTCGGCGGCGATGCGGGCGAGCAGGCGCTCGCAGCCCTCGTCGCCGGAGGCCCTGCCGGTGTTGCGGTGGGAGATGCGGGTGGCCAGCTCCTGGAAGGAGACGTAGGCGAGCTGCTGGAGCATGGTGTTGTACTCGCTGACGAAGCCCTGCTCCATGTGGTGCATGCGGGCCCGCTCCAGCGCGACCGGGTCGACCGCGCGGGTGACGGTGAGGTAGTCGCGCAGGGCGGTGCCGTGGCGGTCCTCCTCGGCGGTCCAGCGGTGGACCCACGTGCCCCACGCGCCGTCACGGCCGAACGTGGTGGCGATCTCGTGGTGGTAGCTGGGCAGGTTGTCCTCGGTGAGCAGGTTGACGATCAGCGAGATGCGGGCGGCCTCGGGGATCTTCGAGTCGCCCTCCTGCCACGCCTGGCCGCCGTAGATGCCGTCGAAGTCACGCCCTTCGCTCCACGGGATGTACTCGTGCGGGAACCACTCCTTGGCCGTCGCGTTGTGGCGATCGAGCTCCACGCCCACGACGGGTTCGAGCTCGTGCAGCAGTTCCGTCTGAGACATCGCCATAAAGATCTTCTCCTTCAGGTTACGGGACCGTAGGTTAGGCTACCCGAAGGCCATGTGATGCGGTGTCGACCTCGTTGTCCTAAATGCCGACGTGTTGCAGCAGCCGGTCCAGTTTGATGTTGAGGTCGAGGATCTCCGAGCGCAGCGAGTTGAACTCCTCGGCCATCGCCGTCCTGACGAACCGCAGCTCCTCGGTCACCTCGACGCGCAGCGTCGCCAGCTCCGCCTCCGGGCCCTGCTCCCCCGGCTCCTCACGCCACACGGACGCCTCCTCGCATTCGGTAAGTCACCTTCCGCCACCAAGGATCGCAGCCGGACGCGCGCCGCGCCGCCGGACGACGGCCGCCGGGAGTGGTTTTCTTCTCCCGGGCCACGATCCTTCGCGCCCCGGAAGAAGACTTGTCATCCCGGGCGGGCCGCCGCGCTCAGATCAGGTCGACGAGGTCGGCGACCGAGTCGACGACCAGCGAGGGACGGTAGGGGAAGCGGTCGATCTGGTCGCGCTGGGTGACGCCGGTCAGCACCAGGATCGTGAACAGGCCCGCCTCCATGCCGGAGACGATGTCGGTGTCCATGCGGTCGCCGATCATGGCGGTGGTCTCGCTGTGGCCCTCGATGGCGTTGAGCGCGCTGCGCATCATGCGGGGGTTGGGCTTGCCCACGAAGTACGGCTCGACGCCGGTGGCCTTGGTGATCATCGCGGCCACCGCGCCGCAGGCCGGCAGCGAGCCCTCGGTGGAGGGGCCGATCGGGTCGGGGTTGGTGGCGATGAAGCGGGCGCCGGCCTCGATGAGCCGGATCGCGCGGGTGATCTGGGTGAAGCTGTAGGTGCGGGTCTCGCCGAGCACGACGTAGTCGGGGTCGAGGTCGGTCAGGATGTAGCCGACCTCGTGCAGGGCCGTGGTCAGGCCAGCCTCGCCGATCACGTACGCCGAGCCGCCGGGGCGCTGGTCGTCGAGGAACTGGGCGGTGGCCAGGGCGGAGGTCCAGATGGACTCTGCGGGCACGTCGAGGCCGGCGCCGGCCAGGCGCACGGACAGGTCGCGCTGGGTGTAGATGGAGTTGTTGGTCAGGACCCGGAACTTCTTGTCGGACTCCTTGAGCCGTTTGATGAATTCGTCCGCACCGGGGATCGGCCGCCCCTCGTGGACGAGGACGCCGTCCATGTCGGACAACCAGGAGTCGATCCGCTTACGCTGAGTCACCCGTTCATGGTATCGAGCGTGCCTTGTCGACTTCTCGCCGCACACGTGAACAATGTTCATCATGTCGTTCACTGAATCCGCCCTGGACATGCGGGACGAGCTCGTCCAGCTCCGCCGCTCCCTGCACACCACCCCCGAGCTCGGCCTGCAACTGCCGAGGACGCAGGAGAAGGTGCTGGCCGCGCTCGACGGGCTCCCCCTGGAGATCACCACCGGCAAGACGCTCAGCTCGGTCACCGCGGTGCTGCGCGGCGGCCGGCCTGGCCCCGCGGTGCTGCTGCGCGGCGACATGGACGCCCTGCCGGTGACCGAGCGCAACGACCTGCCCTACATCTCGCAGAACGCCGGCCAGATGCACGCCTGCGGCCACGACCTGCACACCGCCATGCTGGTCGGCGCGGCCCGGCTGCTCAGCGCGCGGCGCGCGGACGTCGCCGGCGACGTGATCTTCATGTTCCAGCCGGGCGAGGAGGGGCACGACGGCGCCAAGCACATGATCGGCGAGGGCGTGCTCGACGCGGCCGGCGCCCGGCCGGTGGCGGCGTACGGGATGCACGTGGTGTCGGCCATGCTGCCGCCGGGGCTGTTCGCCTCGCGGGGCGGCCCGATGATGGCCGCGGCCGACGTGTTCTGCGTGACCGTGAAGGGCACCGGCGGGCACGGGTCGAGCCCCCACCGCGCCAAGGACCCGATCGCGGCCGGCTGCGAGATGGTGACGGCGTTGCAGACGATGGTGACCCGCACGTTCGACGTGTTCGACCCCGTGGTGATCACCGTGGGCACCTTCCACGGCGGCTCGGCCGACAACGTGATCCCCGACGAGGCGCGCTTCGAGGCGACCGTGCGCACGTTCAGCAAGGAGCACCGGAGGCTGGTCAAGCGGCGCCTGGTGGAGGTGGTCGAGGGCATCGCGGCCGCGCACGGGCTCACGGTCGAGGCGTCGTTCGGCATGGGGTACCCGGTGACGGTCAACGACCAGGGCGAGGCCGGGTTCGTCTCGGCGACCGCCGACGAGCTGTTCGGGCCGGGCCGCTACTTCGTGGCGCCGCAGCCGGTCATGGGTTCGGAGGACTTCTCGTACGTGCTGGAGGAGGTGCCGGGCGCGTTCGTCTTCCTGGGGGCCTGCCCGCCCGACCGCGACCCGGCCACGGCGCCCTACAACCACTCGCCGGACGCCGTCTTCGACGACTCCGTGCTGTCCGACGGCGCCGCGCTGTACGCCTCGCTGGCCTACGAGCGCCTGTCGAGGTCGTGATGCGCGCCTGGGTGGTGGACCGGCCGGGGCCGATGGCGACCGGCCCGCTCGTGCGGGCCGAGCGGGACGTCCCCGAGCCCGGCCCCGGCGAGGTGCTGGTCCGGGTCGAGGCGTGCGGCGTGTGCCGGACCGACCTGCACCTGGCCGAGGGCGACCTCGCGCCGCGGCGGCCGCGGACCACCCCCGGGCACCAGGTGGTGGGCCGGGTCGAGGGCTCCGGCGAGCGGGTGGGGGTGGCCTGGCTGCGCTCGACGTGCGGCCGGTGCCGCTACTGCCGGCGCGGCACGGAGAACCTCTGCCCGGACTCGGCCTACACCGGCTGGGACGCCGACGGCGGCTACGCCGAGTACGTCGTGGCCCCCGCCGGCTACGTCTATCCCCTGCCGGACGACGTGCCGGCCGAGCGGCTGGCGCCGCTGCTGTGCGCGGGCATCATCGGCTACCGGGCGCTGGCCCGCTGCGACCTGCCGCCGGGCGGCAGGCTCGGCATCTACGGCTTCGGCTCCTCGGCCCATCTCACCGCGCAGGCGGCCATCGCGCAGGGCGCCACGGTGCACGCCGTGACCAGGTCGGACGCCTCCAGGGAGCTGGCGCTGGAGCTGGGCGCGGCCTCGGCGGGCGACCGGCCGCCCGAGCCGCTGGACGCGGCGATCCTGTTCGCGCCGGTCGGCGACCTGGTGCCGCCCGCGCTGGAGGCGCTCGACCGCGGCGGGACGCTGGCGATCGCCGGCATCCACCTGACCGACGTGCCCGCGCTGAACTACGAGCGGCACCTGTTCCAGGAGCGCACGCTGCGCAGCGTGACCGCCAACACCAGGGCCGACGGCCGGGCCTATCTGGAGCTGGCGCTGGCCCATCCGCCGCGGGTGGCGACCACGCTCTACCCGCTGGCGGAGGCCGGCCGGGCGCTGGCGGATCTGGCCGCCGACCGCGTCAGCGGCGCCGCCGTGCTGGTCGTGGACTGAAGCCCCGCTCCGTCGCACGATGGAGATTGGCGCCACGGCGGACCTCTATGAAGGAAAGTTACATTACACTCACAACATCTGGAGATTATTGACGCTGCCTGCTGGCGACCGTAGGGTCCGGTCAATTCCCTACAGATCCTCAACAGGTCCGACATCCCCCGGAGCGGCAGATGAAGCGACTGGCAGCGGTAGTGGCGTTGCTGGGCCTCGCCACCGCCACAGCGGCGTGCAGCGGTGGTACTAACAACAAGTCCGGCGGCTCGAGCGGTGGTGGTGGCGGGCTCTTCACCACGATCGACGTGAACAGGCCCGGCCTGGAGGCCACGGCCCCGGCCAACCCGTACAACCCGAAGGGCAACTCCTTCCCCGGCTACACGGCGATGAAGCTGGGCTGGGTCAAGAACCACCTGACCGACCCCAACCAGGCCCTCCCCGGCATCGCGGCGAGCTGGGAGATCGCGCCGGACAACTCGGCGATCACCCTCAAGCTCCAGCCGAACGCCAAGTGGTCCGACGGCAAGCCGGTCACCGCCGAGGACGTCAAGATGTCCATCGGCATCGCCTACACCCAGGGCAGCACGGCGTTCTCCATCACGCCGGGCGCCGCGGGCGCGGCGGCGGACGTGACCGTGGTCGACGACCACACCCTCAAGATCACCCAGGACATGGCGAACCCGAGCCCCAAGTTCGCCCGCGGCGTGCTCGACACGTTCGTCCTGCCCTCCCACGTGTGGAGCAGCGTGCTCCCCGCGGACTTCTGGGACCAGCTCAAGGCCTCCAGGGGCGAGGGCGCCGAGGCCGACAAGGCCCGCGAGACCATCACCGGCCTGGGCGAGAAGGTGCTCACCTTCGCCCCGCCGAAGGACACCTCGGCCGGCCCGTTCGTGCTGGAGCGGGTGAACCCGTCCGAGGCGCTGCTGGTCAAGAACAAGTACTTCTACAACGCCGCGAACGTGGCGCCGGCGCAGGTGAAGTTCCTCAACTACACCGGCAACGAGCAGATCTGGAACTACCTCACCGCGGGCAAGCTCGACCACGCCGGCTTCACCGCCGCCCCGTCCGACGTGATGAACCGGATCAAGGCGGCCGCCGGCAACGAGGTCATCAAGGGCTACTCGCCGGTCGCGGTGAGCATGGCCTTCAACCAGTCCAAGAAGCCGTACGACAACGTGCACGTGCGGCGCGGCCTGGCCTACCTGATCAACCGCGAGGAGGTCACCAAGGTCGCCTCGCCCGAGGGCGGCACGGCGGCGGTCACCACCAGCGGCATCCACCAGAAGGCCGCGCAGGCGTGGATCCCCGACGAGCTGCCCAAGCTGGAGCCGTACGCGCCCGACGTGGCCAAGGCCGAGGCCGAGTTCAAGGAGGCCGGCCTCACCAAGAAGGACGGCAAGTGGACGCTGGCCGACGGCTCGGCGTGGAAGGTCTCCATGCACGCGCCCGCCGGCTTCTCCGACTGGCTGTCGGCCCAGGAGAACATCAAGAGCCAGCTCGTCAAGGCCGGCGTCGACGCCGAGGTCGTCACGGCCAACGACTACCCCCTCTACCTGGAGGAGCTGGCGGCCGGCAAGTACGACGTGGGCTTCTGGCTGATGGCGCTCGGCCCCGCGCCGTACGACATCTACCAGCGCCTGTACGGCGCCTCCAACGGCTGGACGAACGTCGCGGGCAAGGTCAAGCACTCCGAGCCCGGCAAGGCCGGCAACTGGATGGGCGGCCCCGAGGAGATCGAGGTCGACGGCGCCAAGATCAACCCCGGTGAGCTGACCGGCAAGCTGAACTCGGCCACCGAGGAGCAGGCCAAGCCGATCATGGCCCAGCTCGCCAAGGCCGCCAACCAGGACCTCCCGGTCATCCAGCTCTGGGACTACGTCAACACCCAGTTCGTCAACAACAGCCGCTTCACCGGCTGGCCGCACGACGACGAGATCCTGCGCATGGGCGCCGGCGTCCTGCCCTCGGGCGTCTGGATCCAGCTCGGCATGATCAAGGCGAAGTCGTAGTTCATGGCGCTCATCGCACGACGACTCGCGGGCCACCTGGCCCGCGGGTTCGTCATGATCCTCGTAGTCGCGACGATCAGCTTCTTCATCATCAACAACATCCCCGGCGACCCGATGGCCGCCCGCTACGAGAAGCTGGTCGAGCAGGGCATGTCGCCCGAGGCCGCCGCGCAGGCCGTCAAGGTCCTGTACGGCTTCCTGCCCGACGGCACGCTGTGGCAGCAGTACACCGACTACATGACCGGACTGCTCCACCTCGACCTCGGCATGTCGGTCAGCCGGCCCGGCACCTCCGTGGTCGACGTGCTCACCGACGCGGCCAAGTGGACCGTTCTACCGGTGCTTGCCGGCACGCTGCTGAGCTTCTTCGTCGGGATCCTGCTCGGCGTGTACGCCGCCATCAAGCGCACCGGCAAGCTGGGCGACGCCCTGGCCATCTCCGGCTCGCTGCTGCACGGCATCCCGCAGTACGTGCTGGCGATGCTGCTCGTGGTGATCTTCGCGACGCTGCTCCCGATCCTGCCGGCCGACGGCTCGGTGGACATCCTGTTCGAGCCCGGCTTCAACGCCGGCTACATCGGCTCGCTGGTCGAGCACGCGGTGCTGCCGGTGGCCACGTACGCGCTGTCGGCCTACGGCGGCTGGATCCTGGCGATGAAGTCGAGCGTGGTCACCGTGCTGGGCGACGACTTCATCCTGGCCGCCGAGCTGCGCGGCATGAAGCGCTCGATCGTGTTCCGCTACATCGCGCGCAACGCGATCCTGCCGCTGTTCACCATGCTCGCCCTGTCGCTGGGCCTGCTGCTGGGCGGCGCGGTCTTCATCGAGAAGATCTTCAACTACCCGGGGCTCGGCTGGCTGCTGATCAGCGGCGTCCAGGACCGCGACTACGGCCTGATGGGCGGGGCGTTCCTGCTGATCACGGTCGGCACGATCATCGCCAACATCGTCGCGGACCTGTTCTACACGGTCATCGACCCGCGGGTGCGCAGCGGAGAGGAGGGCTCGTGAGCGCCACGCTCATCCCGGAGGCCGCGCCGGCCGCCTCGGCCATGCGCCGCAACTTCTGGCACGGCGTCTGGCGGGTGATGAAGCGCAAGCCCAGCCGCATGGCCGGGGTCGTCATCATCGCCGGTTTCATCGTCATGGCGGTGATCGGGCCGATGCTGCTGCCCGAGCACCTGCCGACCAACGCGAGCGCGATCACCCAGCCGCCGAGCTGGGACCACTGGTTCGGCACCGACCCGCAGGGCCGGGACGTGATCGCGCTGGTCATCAAGGGCTCGCGTTACGTCCTGCTCACCGCCCTGGTCACCGCGATCATCACGGTCGTCGCCGGCACCGCGATCGGCCTGTTCTCCGGCTTCAGGCGGGGCCGCTGGGACACCGTGCTCATGCGGCTGACCGACATGAAGCTCACCATCCCCGGCCTGCCGCTGCTGCTGGTGCTGGCGACCGTGTGGAAGTTCGGCAACCCCATCCAGATGGGCCTGGTGCTCGGCCTGCTCGGCTGGGGCGGCGTGGCGCGGGCGGTGCGCGCGCAGACGCTGTCGCTGCGCGAGCGCGGGTTCATCGAGGCCGCCCGCGGGCTCGGGCTGTCCACCACGCACATCATCGGCAGGGAGCTGCTGCCGAGCATGGCGCCCTACATCGCGATGAACATGCTCATCGCGGTCACCGGCGCGGTCTACTCGCAGGTGGGCCTGTTCTTCCTGGGCGTGCTGCCGTACGAGTCGGACAACTGGGGTGTGATGCTCAACCTCGCCGTGTTCCAGGCGGGCGCGATGATCACGCCGAACGCGCTGGGCTACCTGCTGGCGCCGCTGCTGGCGATCCTGCTGCTCACGCTCGGCATCGTGCTCGTGGTGGACGCCATGGACGAGATCTTCAACCCCCGGCTGCGCGAGGAGTAGCAAGTGGCCGAACAAGCGCCGGGAGTGCGCATCGACGGCCTGACGGTCGTCTACAAGACCCCCGCGGGCGAACTGCCCGCCGTCCGGGACGTCACGCTGACGCTGGAGCCCGGCACGATCACCGGCATCGTCGGCGAGTCCGGCTCGGGCAAGTCCACGCTGGCGCTGTCGCTGCTCAACGCGGTGCAGCCGCCGGGCAGGATCGCCGCCGGCAGCGTCGAGATCGACGGTCTCGGCGACGTGACCGGTTTCGCCGGCGAAGAGCTGCGCAAGGCCCGCGGCCGGCACATCGGGTACGTCTTCCAGGCCGCCCAGAACTCGCTCAACCCGCTCAAGACGGTCGGCAAGCAGCTCCTCGACCTGGGCCGCTCGCACGGCGTGGAGGACCTGCGCGGCCTGGTCCGCGAGGCCAAGGAGCTGCTCGGCCGGATGGGCCTGGACGGCGCGCGCGTGCTCGACTCGCACCAGCACGAGCTGTCCGGCGGCATGCGCCAGCGGGTCGGCATCATGCTGGCGCTGGTGCTCAACGCCCACCTGGTGGTGCTCGACGAGCCGACGACCGCCCTGGACATGATCACTCAGGCGAACATCCTGAAGATCGTCCGCGAGGTGCACGCCGAGCGCGGCCTGACCACGCTGGTCATCACGCACGACATCGGCGTCGTGGCCGAGGTCGCCGACCGCCTGGTCGTCATGTACGGCGGCCGCCTGGTCGAGCAGGGCCCCACCCGCGACGTGCTCGGCTCCCCCAGCCACCCCTACACCCGGGGCCTGATCAAAGCCATCCCCCGGCTCGTGGGCGACATCGCCGAGGCCCAGGCGCTGCCCGGCCGGCCGCCGACGCTGGCCACGGTGCCGAAGGAGGGCTGCGTGTTCAGGGAGCGCTGCGCGCTGCGCATGGACGTCTGCGACACCGTAGACCCGCTGGCCGTGGCGCATGGATCGAGGATCGTGGCCTGCCACGCCGTGACCGTGAAGGAGCACGCGTGATCACCGGGACCGGCATCGTCAAGACGTACAAGCAGCGCGGCAACGTGCTGGCCGGGCGGGAGGTGCGGGCGCTGCGCGGGGTGGACTTCTCCATCCCCAAGGGCGGCGCGGCCTCCTTCATCGGCGAGTCCGGCTGCGGCAAGACCACGCTGGGCCGGATCATCGCCGGGCTGGAGACCTACGACGAGGGCGAGATCGTCATCGGCGACGTGTCCATGTCGGGGCTCAAGCAGAAGAGGCGCCAGCCGTACTTCCGCAAGATCCAGATGATCCACCAGGACCCGTACTCGGCGCTCAACCCGACCCGGACCATCCACCAGACGCTGTACGCGCCGCTCAGCCTGCGGGCCGGGCAGACCGGCCGGTCGAAGGAGTGGATCGAGGAGCGGGCCGCCGAGGTGCTGTCGATGGTGGGCCTCGACCCGGGCTCGGTGCTGGGGCGCTACCCCCACCAGCTCTCGGGCGGCATGCGGCAGCGGGTGGTCATCGCCCGCGCGCTGACCGTCGACCCGGAGATGCTGGTCGCCGACGAGGCCGTCTCGATGATCGACGTCTCGCTCCGGCTGGGCATCCTCGCGCTGCTGAAGGACCTGCGCGAGCGGCTGGGCGTGAGCGTGCTGTTCATCACCCACGACGTGGCCACCGCCCGCTACATCGGCGACGACGGCGAGCTCTACGTCATCTACCGCGGCCAGGTCGTCGAGCGCGGGCCGGTGGACACGGTCATCGCCGATCCGGTGCACCCGTACACGCAGTCGCTGCTGTCGGCCATCCCCGTGCTGCACGGCCTGGAGGAGCCCGGCGCGCAGCCGGTGACGCCCCTGGAGTCGCTGGACGAGAGCAAGGCCGACGAGGGCTGCCTGTTCGCCCGCCGCTGCCCCTTCCAGGGCGAGCGGTGCGCGGGCGAGCGGCCGCTGCTGCAGATCACCGAGGGCGTGCCGCAGCAGCACGCGTGCTTCTACCCCGAGCGGCGCGACGTGATCGCGCGCCCGATGAGCGAGGTGTGATGTCGCCCACCGTCCGCGCCGCGGACCTGGCCGAGGCCGCCCGGGTGGCCGCCGCCGCGCTGACGCTGGACGCGCCCGAGGCCCCCGACCTGGTCCGGCGCCTGGCCGAGCCGCCCGCCGAGCGCCGCTGGACGGCCCTGGCGACCGACGGCGGGGTGGTGATGACGTCGGTCTCGTCGAAGGACCCCGAGGTCGGGCACCTGGACCTGCTGGCCGTGCACCCCTCGGTCCAGGGCCGCGGGCACGGGCGGGCGCTGGTGGGGGCGGCCGAGGAGTGGCTGCGGGGGCACGGCGTGCGGCAGGCGCGCTTCGCCGGGAACCCGCCCTGCTACGCCTGGCCCGGCATCGACGTGCGGTACACCGCCGCCGCCTGCCTGGCCGAGAGCCTGGGCTACGAGCGCTACCACGTCGCCTGGAACATGACCGCCGACCTGCGGGCCGACCTGTCCGTCGAGGACGACCTGGCGCGGCTGGAGCGGGCGGGGGTCACGGTGCGGGCGGCGGGCGCCGACCGGTCGGCCGTGGCCGCGTTCGTCGAGGAGCACTGGAACGAGCGGTGGGCCTGGGAGGCGGCCAACGCGACCGGCCTGCACTACGCCGAGCGCGACGGGCGCGTCCTGGCCTTCGCCGCCTGGGGGGCGCGGCCGGCCTGGTTCGGCCCGATGGGCACCGCTGCGGACGCCCGCGGGCTCGGCCTCGGCGGGGTGCTGCTGCGCCGCTGCCTGGCCGAGCAGCGGGCCGCCGGTCAGGAGAGGGCCGAGATCGGATGGGTGGGGCCGTTGCGGTTCTACTCGCGCGCCGTGGGCGCGCGAGCCGAACGCGTCTTCTGGCTCTACCGGCGCGATCTGGCCTGATGTCAGCTGTAGAGCAGATGTCCTTCGGGACGGCCGGGCGGCGGGCACAGCTCGCGCGGGTCGTCCCCGGCCTCCAGGCAGCGCGTGAGCGCGTCGGAGCCCCAGAGCAGGTCGAGGAACAGGTCCTCGCCCTTCCAGACCAGGTCGTCCGGGTAGAGGACGCGGGCCGTGTGCAGCATCGACAACCCGGTCAGCACCGGCCGGAAGGCCCGCGGGTCGTGCACGTGCAGCTGCACCCCGCGGACGGGGACGCCCGCGTGCTTGTGGAACGTCGGCGTGAACCAGGTGTCCCTGAACCGCACCCCCGGCAGCTCCAGCCCGTTCAGGGCGGCCGCGTAGCGCTCGTCCGCGTACGGCGCCCCGACCAGCTCGAACGGCCGGGTGGTGCCGCGCCCCTCGGAGAAGTTGGTGCCCTCGAACAGCCCGGTGCCCGGGTAGACCAGCGCGGTGTCGGGGGTCGGCATGTTGACCGAGGGCATCACCCAGGGCAGGCCGGTCTCCGCCCAGCTCATGTCCCGCCGCCAGCCCTCCATCGTGACCACCCGCAGGTCGGCGTCGAAGCCGAACAGCGCCGCCAGCTCCCCCGCGGTCCTGCCGTGGCGCACGGGCAGCGGGAAGCGGCCCACGAAGCTGGCGAACGCCGGGTCCAGCAGGGGGCCCTCCTCGACGGTCCCGCCCAGGGGGTTGGGCCGGTCCAGCACCACGAACCGCAGGCCCAGCCGCGCGGCCGAGGCCAGCAGGTCGTACATGGTCCATACGAAGGTGTAGAAACGGGCGCCCACGTCGGCGATGTCGAAGACCAGCGTGTCCACGCCGGAGGCGGCGACCACGCGGTCAAGGTCGTCGCCCGACAGCTCGTGGGTGTCGTGGACCGGCAGTCCCGTCGCGGGGTCCACCGCGTCGTGCTCGCTCGATCCCGCCTGGGCCGTGCCGCGCAGGCCGTGCTCGGGGCCGAACAGCGCGGTCAGGGGCAGCCCGGCGGCCAGCAGGGCGTCGGTCGTGGGGGTCAGGTCGGGCAGGACGCCGGTGGGATTGGTGATCAGGCCGAGACGGGCGCCGCCGGCCAGCGCGGGGTCCGCGGCCAGCCGTTCGGCTCCGGTGCGTACGTGTGACATGGATCCATTCTCTGAAAGATATTTACAACTGAGAAGTAAAGGGTGGAAATTAGCGTCATGATTGATCCGCTGCCCGAGCTGTCCACCGAGCAGAGCGATCCCCGCTACAGCCAGATCGACCGGCTGCCGACGGAGCAGATCGCCCGACTGATGAACCAGGCCGACGCCGAGGTGCCCGTGGCCGTGGCCGCGGCCGTCCCGGCGATCTCGGCGGCCATCGACGCGATCGCCGCCCGGATGGCCGAGGGAGGCAGGCTGCTGTACGTCGGCGCCGGCACCTCGGGACGGCTGGCCGTGCTCGACGCCAGCGAGTGCCCTCCGACGTTCGGCACCGACCCCTCGCTGGTGCAGGGCGTCATCGCGGGCGGGCCGGAGGCGCTGACCCGGTCCATCGAGGGCGCGGAGGACGACGCCGAGGCGGGCGCGGCGGCCATGAAGGACCTGGAGGTGGGCGCGCTCGACTCGGTGGTGGGCGTGTCGGCCAGCGGGCGGGCCCCGTTCGTGCTGGGCGCGCTGGCCGAGGCCGCCGGCCGGGGGGCGCTGACCGCGGCGCTGTCGTGCAACACGGGCGCGCCGCTGTCGGCCGCCGCCGAGCACGGGATCGAGGTCGTGGTGGGGCCCGAGGTGGTGGCGGGCTCGACCAGGCTGAAGGCGGGCACGGCGCAGAAGCTCGTGCTCAACATGATCTCGACGATCTCCATGGTCCGGCTGGGCCGGACCTACGGGAACAAGATGATCGAGATGTCGGCCATGAACAGCAAGCTCGCCTCCCGCGCGCTGCGCATGGTGCGCGAGATCACCGGGGCCGACGCCGCGACGGCGGGCGCGGCGCTGGAGGCGGCCGGCGGCCAGGCGAAGACGGCCGTGGTGATGATCCAGCACGGCCTGGACGCCGACGCGGCCCGCGCGCTGCTGGAGTCGCACGGAGAGCGGCTCAGCGACGCGCTCAGCGGCTGACGCACCGGGCGGGACGCACCGGGGCACCATCGGGGACCGACGAGGGGGGAACGGGGATGACGGACCGGCTGGAGCGCCTGCTGGCCGCCGCGGTGCCCGAGGTGTGCCCGGCGGCGGTCGCGCTGATCGCCGCGCACGGCACGGTGACCGCCGCCGCGGCGGTGGGCGAGCTGGTCAGGTACGCCGACGCCGAGCCGACCACCGGATCGGACGCCGTCCCGGGGGCCCCCGGGACGCTCGCCGCCGATCGGCCCCCCGCGCGCCGGGACTCGGTGTTCGACCTGGCCTCGGTCAGCAAGCTGTGCACCACCGCGGTGGTGCTCTCGCTCACCGAGGAGGGCCTGCTGGACCTGGACGAGCCGGTCCGGTCGTGGATCCCCGGGACCGACCCGCGGATCACGCTGCGCCGCCTGCTCACCCACACGGCGGGCCTGACGCCGACCCGCCGGATCGACCTGGAGCTTCCGCAGGCCGGGCCGGACGAGCGCATGGCCGCGATGCTCACCACGCCGGTCACCGGACCGGTCGGCGGCCCCTACCTCTACAGCGACGTCGGCATGGTGATGGCCGGCCGGATCGCCGAGCTGGCCGCGTCCGCCCCGCTCGACGTCCTGGTCCGGGCCCGGATCACGGACGTGCTCGGCCTTTCCTGCACCGGCTACCGCCCGGTCGGCGGCGGCGGGCCGGCCGAGCGCGTCGCCGCGACCGAGTTCAAGCCCGAACGCCCCGGCCCCGGCTGCGTGCGCGGCGAGGTGCACGACGAGACGGCCCACGCCCTGGGCGGGGTGGCCGGGCACGCGGGCCTGTTCGCCCCGGCGGACGACCTGCTGGCCTTCGGGGAGGCGCTGCGGCTGGGCGGGGGCGCGATGCTGAGCCCGTCGAGCGTGGCGGAGATGACCCGCGACCAGGGGGCGGAGGGGGCCGCGTTCCGGCACGGGCTCGGCGTGCGGATCGGCGACCCCGGCATCGTGGGCCCGCTGAGCGGCGCCTACGGCCACTCCGGGTTCACCGGGACGTCGCTGGTGGTCGATCCGGCGCGCGGGCTGACCGTGGTGCTGCTGACCAACGCCGTCCATCCGGTGCGCGGGCGGCCGGGGATGCGCGAGCTGCGGTGCGCGGTGGCCGCCGAGGCGCTGCGGCACGTAGCGTGAACGCATGCCCGTGCAGCTGAACCACACCATCGTCGCCGCCACCGACCGGGACGCCACGGCCGCCTTCCTGGTCGACGTCCTCGGCCTGGAGCCCGCGCCGGTCTACGGCCCGTTCCGGGTCGTGACGCTGGCCAACGACGTCTCGCTCGACGTGATGCAGGCCGACGGCGAGGTGACCCCGCAGCACTACGCCTTCCTCGTCGGCGAGGAGGAGTTCGACCGGATCTGGGAGCGGATCAGGAGCCGCGGCCTGCCGTTCTGGGCCGATCCGGGGCACACCAGGCCCGGCGTGATCAACACCCATGACGGCGGCCGCGGGCTCTACTGGACGGGCCCCGACGGGCACAACCTGGAGATCATCACGGTCCCCTACGGCGGTTAGGGCGCCAGCGCCTCCAGGGCCTCCTCGGCCCGGCGCATCGCCTCCCCGGCGTCGGCGGTGACGATCTCCTTGTCGAAGTTGAGGTCGTGGAAGACGTCCGTGACGCCCTCGGCGGCCAGGGCGGCGACGTCCTGCCTGATCTGCTCGTACGTGCCGGTCAGCGGGCGGCGGGCGTCCTCGGCGCCGGCGGGCCGCACCTGCGTGACGCCGCGGCACACGTAGCGGAAGGAGGCCGCGTCGCGTCCGGCGCCGGTGATCGCCTCCTTGATCAGTACGATCCGGCCCGCGACCGCTGACAGGTCCTCCCTGCTGGAGCTGATCCAGCCGTCGGCCAGCCGGCCGGCCCGGCGCAGCGCGACCTCGGCGGTGCCGCCCAGCAGGATCTGCGGCGGCCCCGGCGCCGGCTTGGGGTCCATGTGGGCGGCCGGCACCCGGTAGAACTCGCCGTCGTGCTCGACGACGTCGTCCGTCCACGCCTTGCGCAGCAGCTCGACGAACTCCTCGCCCCGGCGTCCGCGGCGCTCCATGCCGACGCCCGCGGCCTCGAACTCCTCCGGCACCCAGCCGAGCCCGATGCCGGCGCTGATCCGGCCGCCGGAGAGGGTCTGCAGGGTGGCGAGCTGCTTGGCCAGCACGACCGGCTGCACGTACGCGTTGATCACGGCCACGCCCAGCCGGATCGTCCCGGTGACGCCGGACAGGTGCGCCAGCGTGACGAGGGGGTCGTGGACACTGCGGTAGGTCGGCCCCATGGGATGCCCGACGGGGTACAGCAGCCGCTGGAACGTCCAGAGCTCGTGGTAGCCCAGCTCCTCGGCCCGCGCGGCGATGCGGCGCATGTTCTCCGGGGTGGCCCAGGGCCCTGACTGGGGTACGGCGAAACCGATTCTCATGTTCCCAGTCTGACCGACCCGGATACGTGATCTCCCACCACACGAAAGGTACAAGATCGACAAAAGGGGCATCTTTTTTGATCAAGAAGCGCTAGCGTGGGGATGATCGACACGGCGCGCCCGCGCCGCCCACGAGGAAGGACGTTGCATGCGACAGAAGTCCGCACGGCTCGGCGTGGCACTGGCCATGGCCGGGGCCCTCGCCGTCGGCACCCTCTCCGTCGCCGCTCCGGCCGGCGCTTCGGCCACGAGCTGGACCCCGTACCAGGCGTACCGCACGCTGCAGAACTGCGTGTCGGCGGGCACCACCCTGCTCGTCACGAAGGGGTACAAGGAGTACGACTGCCGCTGGGACAGCCCGTACTACATGCTCTGGCTCAGGAAGTAGCCGCGGTCAGGCTCGGGAGCGCCTGACGGCGGCCCTTCGCGAGGGCTCGGGTGGCTCCATCCGTCACCCGTGTCCCCGCTCCCGCCGCGCCCTGGCCCGCGCCCGCTCCAGCGAGGCCGCCCGCGCCAGCGCCGCCCGCGCCCGCTCGATCTCCTCCTGGCCCGGACCGTCCGCCGCCTCGGGCTCGACCGACCACCGCGCCGGCTCCCGGGCGGCCTCCTGGTCCACGGGCCTCCCCCGGCGCGCCGCCGGACGCCGCTCCCGGCGGCGCCGGGCGGCCTCCTGATCATGCTCGCGCAGCGCCTGGGCGGCCCGCGGCGAGCTCGCCCTCAGCCACTCGCGCGCCAGCGCCGCCCACTCCCTCGCTTCCGCCATCACGACGGCATTTACCCCCAACACTGCCCAATACTCTGTACGAGTGGGTCTAGAGGAGGAGCTGGCGGGCATCGCCGCGGCGTACGGCGGCACGGGCGAACCCGTGCGGCACCAGACACGCACCGACGTGGTCGTGTTACGGATGGGCGAGGTGGTGGTCAAGGCGCACTCCGCCCGCGACGAGGTGGAGCCACTGCGCGCCCGCCTCAGGGCCGCCGCCGCGGCCGCCGTCAACGGCGTGCTGCTGGCCCCGCTGGAGGCCGAGGTGCTGACGGCGGCGGGCCGCGCGGTCAGCGTCTGGCCGGCCGGCCGCCCGGTCCCCCACGACGATCCCGGGTCCGCCCCCTGGGAGGAGGGCGCGCGGCTGCTGGCCCGGCTGCACGCCGTCCCCCTGACGGTGGTGCCGCCGATGCCGCCCGCCGGAGGCCCGGCGCGGGCCGCCCGCGCGGTGTCCAGGATGAGCGGCGACGGCCCGGTCGAGCAGCTCGTCAGGCACGCGTTCAAGGAGCTGCCCGAGCCCGCCCCGGTGCCGGGCCTGCTCACCCATGGCGACTGGCACCTGGGCCAGCTCGTCTGCCGCGACCGCTGGCTGCTCATCGACGTCGACGACCTGGGCGTCGGCGACCCGGCCTGGGACCTGGCGCGACCGGCCGCCTGGTACGCGGCGGGCCTGCTGGAGCCGGCCGTCTGGGAGCGGTTCCTCGGCGCCTACCTGGCCTCGGGCGGCCCCGCGCTCGGCCAGGGCGACGACCCCTGGCAGCGGCTCGACCTGCCGGCCCGGGCGCTCACCGTGCAACTGGCCGCGGTGGCCGTGCTCAACGCCGAGCGTGAGAACCGGGAACTCGACGAGGTGGAGAACGCGTTAATCGAATCGTGCAGCAGAATCGTCCGAGCGTGACGGGGGCCGCACGCGGTAGGTTTCAGCCTGAGACCCCGGATCCAAGGAGAGCGACTTAGATGCAGTGCCCGAAGTGCCGCGGCAACATGCGGACATATGAGCGCAATGGCGTCCACATCGAGCAGTGCGACAACTGCCGTGGGATCTTCCTCGACTATGGCGAGCTGGAGACCCTGACCCGCATGGAGTCGCAGTACCACGCCGCTCCGCCGCCGCCCCCCGCCCCCGGGCCGGCCTGGGGCGCTCCCCACCACGGCGGTCACCACTACGGCCACCACCGCCAGCGCAGCTGGGTGGGCATGCTGTTCTCGACCTGATCGTCCCGGCAGCCGGAACAGGGCCGCGCGTTCGCGCGGCCCTTTCGCGTGTGCGGGCCCGGCTCCGGATGGTCAGCTCGGGAAGTCGTCGGGGTTGACGGGCGCGGTACGGGCGTTGCCGCCGGAGATGGCGTGCAGGGTGACCCGCCAGTCGTGCCAGAGGATCTGGGTGGCGGTGACCGTGGTCTTGAACTTCACCGACTTCTGGAACCGCTCGAAGCTGCACTGGCGGCTGAAGGACCGGCTCTTGGCGTCCCAGTCCACGCCGTGGGTGAAGTAGATCTTGTACGTGCCGTCGGGCACGCCCCTGACCTTGAACTTGGCCTTCTTGCGCACGTACACGCTGAACGTCTTGCCGCCGCCCCTGACCGCCGTGACGACGGCGTCGCGGGTGCCGCCGTTGTCGACCTCCAGGGAGCTGCGTCCGCCGAGGGAGGTCCGGCGGATGAACGCGCCGTTCTTCAGCCGCCTGTTCTGCTTGCCGCCGGCCTTGACGGTGACGACGTCGGCCGGGTAGTCGCCGGCGCTCTGCAGCGCCTCGCCCGCCTTGTTCAGGGCGGTGAGCTTGGTGTTCAGGTCGCTCAGCACGGCCGAGGGGGTGCACAGCTCGCGGCTGCCGACCTTGCCCGCCGTGGAGCCGAGCTCGGTGGCGAAGTCGCGCAGGCTGGTGACGTACGCGTCGTGCTGGGCGCGGATCTCGGCGGGCGGGGCGATCGCGGACAGGGCGTCGGCGGCGCCGCTCAGCGCCTGCTCGGCCTTGTCCACGCGCTGGTTGAGCGCCTGGACCCCGCGCGCGCCGGCCAGCCCGCTGATCGCGCCGGTCATCGCCTTGTGCCTGCTGTCGAGCTCGCCCTTGTACGCCTCCGGCGTCAGGGCGCTGACGGCGGGGCTGGATCCCGACGAGGGGTCGCCACCGGGATCGCTGCTGGGATCGCCGCTGAAGGCTCCGCCCTTGCCGTCCGCCACGCCGCTGACCTTCGGCTCACCGCCGGTCAGCGGTGGCGGAGCGGAGCAGGCGGCGAGCGTCACCGTCGCCAGGGCGAGAACGCAGGAGATCAACCGGGGTGAAGCCACCTGCCCCACTATTGCCCGGTTGATCCCCAGACGTCAATTACGATTCGGCCAGTCCCTCGTCCCGATCCTGTCGCAGCCACCGGGTGATCCCCAGCGTCTCCAGGAACGGGACGTCGTGGCTGGCCACGACGAGCGCGCCCCGGTAGGCCGCCAGCGCCTGGGAGAGCTGGCGCACGCTGGACAGGTCCAGGTTGTTCGTCGGCTCGTCCAGCAGGAGCAGCTGCGGCGGCGGATCGGCCGACAGCAGCGCGGCCAGGGCGGCGCGGAACCGCTCGCCGCCCGACAGCGTGCCCACGGGCTGGTCGGCCCGCGCGCCGCGGAACAGGAAGCGGGCCAGCCGCGCCCGCACCTCGTTGACCGAGGCGGCCGGCGCCACGGCCCGGACGTTGTCCACGACGCTCAGCGCGTCGTCGAGCACGTCGAGCCGCTGCGGCAGGTACCCCACCGGGACGTGCGCGCCGTGCTCGACGATCCTGCGCAGCAGGGTCGTCTTGCCCGACCCGTTGGGCCCGAGCAGCGCGATGCGTTCCGGGCCCCGGACGACCAGCCGGTCGAGCGACTTGAGCCCGTCCCTGCCGGGCGTGCCGCCGGGACCGCCGGGGCCGCCGGGGCCGCCGTCGGGGCGGTCGAGCGGCAGCGTCAGCAGCGTCCGGCCGGCCGGGACGGCGGTGCCGGGCAGCTCGACGCGGATCTCGACGTCGTCGCGCACGGCCAGCTCCGCCTCGGTCAGCCTGTCCCTGGCCGCGGCCAGCCGCTCCTGGTGCAGCGCGCGGTGCTTGCCCGCCGACACCTGGGCCTTCATCGTCAGCCCGCCGGCGACGATCTTGGGCACCTTCTTGTTCTCGAACGCCTTCCGCGCGGTGCGGCTGCGCCGGTCGAGCTTGGTCCTGGCCTCGATCAGCTCGCGCTGCTGCCGCCGCACCTCGCCCTCGGCGGTCCTGACCGTGCGCTCGGCCGCCTCCTGCTCGGCGGCGACCTGCTCCTCGTAGGCGCTCAGGTTGCCGCCGTACAGGCGCACGGCGGCGTCGCGGAGCTCGGCGACCTGGTCCACGAGGTCGAGCAGCGCCCGGTCGTGGCTGACCACGACCAGCACCCCCGGGTACGCCGAGACCGCGGCGTGCAGCCGCCGCCGGGCGTCCAGGTCGAGGTTGTTGGTGGGCTCGTCGAGCAGCAGCACGGCGGGGCGCTTGAGGATCTGCGCGGCCAGCGCGACCATGACGGCCTCGCCGCCCGACAGCGTCGCGACCGTGCGGTCGAGCCCGACGTGGCCGAGCCCGAGCCGGTCGAGCTCGGCCCGCGCGCGTTCCTCGACGTCCCAGTCGTCCCCGATGGCGGTGAAGTGCTCCTCGGCGACGTCGCCGCTCTCGACGGCGTGCAGCGCGGCCCGCTTCCCGCTGATCTCCAGCAGGTCGGACACCGTGCGGCTGCCCTCCAGCGGCACGTTCTGCGGCAGGTACCCCACCTCGCCGGTGACCGAGACCGAGCCCGACCCCGGGGTCAGCTCTCCGGCGATGATCTTGAGCAGAGTGGACTTGCCCGACCCGTTCGCCCCGATGAGCCCGGTACGTCCGGCGGGGAAGGCGGCGTCGAGACCGTCGAGCACCATGGTCCCGTCGGGCCAGCCGAAGGACACGTGATCGACGACAATGGAAAAAGACATCAGGCGGCTCCCATCACAAAAAACGAAATTTCGTGACTTGGCGGGAACACCGCTGCGCGCGCGACAACCAGACAGCCTGAGCTGGGAAGAACCGGGGCGAAGAGGTCGCCGAGGTCGAGGTGCGCACGCGACAGAGCCCGTGACCGGGCGGTAGGCGCGGTGCCCGCGGCCTCAGATCCTCACGTCAGCTGCCCCCAGGGGTCGGCGATACGACCCGGACATATTACCCGCATCACGACCGCCGGGCAACGCCCCGGGCTCGATGGGCGGCCACGTTGACCCGGTTCGCGCAGGTCAGCGAGCAGAACCGGCGCCGCCCGTTACGCGAGGTGTCCACATAGACGGTCTCGCACCCCGTCCGGTCGCACCGCCCGAGCCGGCGTCCGTCGGAGAAGCACACGGCCATGGCCAGCCCGCCCGCGGTGGTGTCCTTGGCCCTGGAGACGATGTCGGCCTCGGCGGAGAAGAAGTGCAGGTGCGGTTCGAGGCCGTCGTGGGTGCTGATGTGCGGCCGGGACGCGGTGATCTCCAGCAGCTCGTTGATCAGCCGCACCTGGATGCCGAGGTCGGGCTCCCCGAAGACGGGTGCCAGCCGGCGCGCCCAGGCCGCCAGCTCCGCCGCCTGGGCCGGGGTGACGTCCGTGCGCCACATGGCGTTGGCCGTGAGCGTCTCCCGCACCGCGGCCGGGCTGAAGTCGCTCGCGTTGACGAGGGCCGCGGCGAGTTCGGCGCCGTTGCCGCCGTAAGTGTTGAAATGCACAAGGTCATTACATCAGGTTGGAGTCATGCATCCCGGAGAGCCGCACGACCCCTTCGCCCTGACCCTCGTCTCCTCCCACCGCACCTCCGAGGGCCTGGTCTCCTACCTGCGCTGCGCCTGCGGCGCGTGGGAGGTGCGCACGTCGCGGACGGTCGCCAGCGCCGGCCCGCCCCCGGCCGGCGGCAGGTCGATCACGGCCATCGACTGATCCGGCGCACTCGTCCTAGAGTCGGCGGCACACCCCTCAGGAGGTCAGGCATGTCCAGCATTCCCTCCCTGCTGCGCGACCGGATCGCGGCCACCCCCGACGCCGAGGCGTACCGGGTGCCGTCGGGCGAGGCGTGGACCTCCCTGTCGTGGAGCGAGGTCGGCGAGCGCGTCCGCGCACTGGCGCTGGGGCTGTCCAGGCTCGGCGCGGGGCCCGGCAGACGCGTGTCGATCCTCTGCTCGACCAGGCTCGAATGGATCCTCGCCGACCTGGCCGTGCTCTCCACGGGCGCGGCCACCACCACCATCTACCCGTCGAACACGGCCGCCGAGTGCGCCTTCGTCATCACCGACTCCGGCAGCACGATCGTCATCGCCGAGGACGACGAGCAGGTGGCCAAGCTCAGGTCCGTGCAGAAGGAGCTGCCCGACGTCACACGCGTGGTGGTCGTCGACGGCTCGGCGAGCGACGACGGCTGGGTGGTCACCCTCGACTCGGTCGGCCACGGCGAGGGCGCCACGCCGGACGACTACGACGCCCTGGTGGACGCCATCGCCCAGGACGACCTGGCCACGCTCATCTACACCTCCGGCACCACCGGACGTCCCAAGGGCGTCGAGCTCACCCACGACAACTGGCTGTTCGCGGCCGGCTCGGTCCGCGAGATCGGCCTCCTGTCCCCCGGCGACCTGCACTTCCTGTGGCTGCCGCTGTCCCACTCGTTCGGCAAGCTGCTGGAGGTCGTGATGATCGACATCGGCGTGCCGACCGCGATCGACGGCCGCCTCGACCGCATCGCCGACAACCTGGGGGCGCTGCGCCCGACCGTGATGGCCGCCGCGCCGCGCATCTTCGAGAAGATCCACAACACGGTCGTCGCCACCGTGCGCCGCGAGGGCGGGGTCAAGCTGCGCATTTTCGAGTGGGCGCGGGAGACCGGCCTGCGGGTCAGCAGGGCGCGGCAGCGCGAGGCGGCCGTCCCGGTCACCACCCGGGTCGAGCACGCGCTGGCCGACCGGCTGGTCTTCGCCAAGCTGCGGGCGCGCTTCGGCGGCCGGATCCGCTTCTTCATCTCCGGGGCCGCGCCGCTGTCGCGGGACGTGGCCGAGTTCTTCGACGGCGCCGGCCTGACGATCCTGGAGGGGTACGGCCTGACCGAGTCGTCGGCGGGCAGCTTCCTCAACCGTCCGGAGTCCGTGCGGTTCGGCACGGTCGGCCCGCCGCTGCCCGGCACCGAGGTCCGCATCGCCGACGACGGCGAGATCCTCATCGGCGGGCGCGGCGTGATGCGCGGCTACCACGGCCTGCCCCAGGAGACGGCCGAGGCGCTGGCGGACGGCTGGTTGCACACCGGCGACATCGGCGAGCTCGACCAGGCCGGCCGGCTGCTGATCACCGACCGCAAGAAGGAGCTGATCAAGACCTCGGGCGGCAAGTACGTCGCCCCCACCTACCTGGAGGGCCGGATCAAGGCCGCCTGCCCGTTCGCCTCGCACGTGTTCGTGCACGGCGACCGCCGCAACTACGTGACGGCGCTGGTCACCCTCGACATGGACGTCGTGCGCCCGTGGGCCGAGGCCGAGTCGCTGCCGGCCGACCCCGAGGCGCTGTGCGGGCACCCGCGCATGCGCGAGGAGGTCGACAAGGCGATCCGGCAGGTCAACGCCGACCAGGCCAGTTACGCCACGGTCAAGAAGTTCGCGATCCTGGCCGGCGACTTCACCGTGGAGACCGGCGAGCTGACGCCCAGCCTGAAGATCAGGCGCAAGGCCGTCGAGGAACGCCACGCCGACGTCCTCGACGGCTTCTACGCCGACTGACGACGCCGACCGATGGCGGCGGGCCCGAGGGCCCGCCGCCGCCGTCCGGCGGGCCTGGTGCAGGGGCCGCCGTCTCACTCCCGGCCGGAGGGCTTGCGGAACTGCTCGATCAGCGCCGTGTAGCCCTCGCCGCCGTGGCCCGCCGCGACGGCCCGGCCGGCCAGCTCCCTGACGAAACGCGGCAGCGTGGCGTCCACGCCGTGCGACTCGCTCTCGTGCACGAGGTGGTCCATGGCCGCGACGTGCGTGTCGAGGGTCGAGTCGGTGGCCGGGTGCGCGCCCTCGTCGATCTGCCGCGCGTAGTCGGCCAGCCAGCCGGCCACGGTCTCGACGCCGTTCCGCGCGACCGGGGCGAACGCCGCCGCCTCCACCCCGGCGGCCCCGAGCAGCGCGGCGCCCTGGAGGAAGCCGTTGAGGATGTTCCACATCAGGCTCAGCACCCCGACGTCGTAGAGCGCCGACAGGCCGTGGTCCGCGCCGAGGTACGTCGTCGCGCCGCCGAGGCTGCGCAGGGCCGGTTCGTGCCGGTCGAAGGCCGAGCGCGGGCCGCTGTAGAGCAGGGCGGCCGCCGGGGTGCCGATGGCGGCGGGGGTGGTCATGATCGCGCCGTCGAGGTAGGCGCCGCCGTGCCGGGCCACCCGCGCGGCGGTGTCGCGGGCCTCGGCGGAGGTGCCGGAGGTGAGGTTGACCAGCACCCGGCCGTCCAGGGCGTCGCCCAGCGGGTCGAGCACCTCGCGCACGGCGTCGTACCCGGTCAGGCAGACGACCACGAGCGGGGCGGCGGCCACGGCCTCCGGCGCCGACCCGGCCGGTACGGCGCCCTGCCCGGCCAGCCGCTCGGCCTTGACCGCCGTACGGTTCCAGACGGTCGTCGGCCGGCCGTCGCGCAGGAACGCCCCGGCCAGCGCCTCCCCCATCAGCCCCAGGCCGAGGACGGTCACGGGGGTACGGCTTTCCTTCGTCATCACAGTCGCTCTCCCAAAGAGGTGGTTCAGCAGCTATGGGAGAATCGTCAACGTTCAGACCGGTATGAAGGTCAAGGGGGACGGCCGTGCTGATCGGTGACCTGAGCCGGCGGACCGGGGTCCGCCCGCACCAGCTGCGCTACTACGAGGCCCAGGGCCTGCTGGAGCCCAGCCGCCGCGCCAGCGGCTACCGCGAGTACGACGACGGGGCCGTGCTGACCGTGGCCCAGATCAGGAAGCTGCTCGACGCCGGGCTGTCGACCGACGAGATCGCGTACCTGCTGCCCTGCGTCACGGGCCCCGACCCCGATCTGGTGCCCTGCCCCGAGCTGCTGGACACACTGCGCGCCCGGCTGCGCGGCCTGGACGAGCAGATCGACACGCTCAGCCGCTCCCGGCGCGCCCTGCGCGGCTACCTGGAGACCACCGAACGGCGCGCGCCGGCCGACGAGGCCGGCCGAGCCCCCGCGGGAGCACGACCGGCCTGATCGGGCGCCGGGGAGGCGGTCAGCAGGACAGGTTGCCGCCGGGGGCGACGCCGAGGATCTGGGTGAAGCGCTGGTAGGCGTTGACCCGGCTCTGCACCTGGCCCGGGTTGCCGCCGTTGCACTCCAGGCTGCCGTTGATGCTGCGGATGGTCTCGCCGAAGCCGCGGCTGTTGACCATGGCGGCGTGCGGGGTCATGGTGCCGGGGCCGTTCTGGGTCATCCAGTACCACAGCGCGGTCTTCCAGGCCACGGACGCGTTCCGCTCCACCTGCCAGGGGTCGTTCAGCAGGTTGATGCCGAGGGCGTCGCCGGCGGCCTTGTAGTTGAAGTTCCAGCTCAGCTGGATGGGCCCGCGGCCGTAGTAGGCGGCCTGCCCGGCCGGGCAGCCGTAGGGCTGGGTCGCGTCGCAGTAGTGCGGGTAGTTCGCAGTGTTCTGCTCGACGATGTAGACCAGCCCGCCGGTCTCGTGGCTGACGTTGGCCAGGAACGCGGCGGCCTCCTGCTTCCTGACGGTGGCCGAGCCGGTCCCGGCGAAGGCGGGGAAGGCGGCGATCGCCGTGGTCAGGCCGCTGTAGCTGTAGAAGGAGTTGCGGCCGGGGAACATCTGGTCGAACTGCGCCTGACTCACCACGAAGCCTCCCGGGTCCGGCGGGTCGGTGGGCGTGCCGCCGCCGCAGGCGCCCTGGTCGGTCCAGACCGCGGCGGTGCCGGGGGGCTCGTTCTGCGTCCACCACTTGGCCGACCAGTTGTGCCCGCCACGGGACACCACCGCGCCGCCGTTGTAGGCCGTCGAGGCGTTCCACGGCGTCGCGCACGTGGCCGCCCCGGCCGGCGGGGCCGGCACGACGGCCGACAGGACGCCCGCCACCAGCAGCGCGGCGGCGAACAGCGTCAGGATCCGGCGCACCCCGATCACTTCCCTTCACGCAATCTCTTAAGAAAGTTTCCTAAGAGTTAGCGCGATGGTGGCACGCCGCCGAGGGCCCGGCAAGGCCCAAAGTCAAGCCCGCGGTCAGAGAATGCGCCTGGCCCCCGGCAACGACCGGACCGCGTACGCCAGCGCCCAGCACAACGGCAGCGACACCGCCAGCACGAGGGCGAACTTGACCACCGCCGCCGCGTGCAGCCCCCGCACCGCCCAGGCCACGGCGACCAGCACCAGCGGATGGATGACGTAGACCGCGTAGGCGTGCTCGGACAGGAATCGGCCGCGCACCCCCTGCCCGGCGAACCGCTCCCTGAACAGCACCGTCAGCCCGACGATCATGCCGACGGCGACCACGGACTCCCACAGGGCCATGGCCGCCGACGCCACCAGACCCGTGGTCAGGCTCGACACCGGCAGCAGCACCAGGCTCGCCACGCCCGTGGCGGCGAACCCGGCGCGGGCCGCCCGCCTGGGCAGCGCCTCGAACCAGCCGCGCCGGAAGGCGACCACGCCCGCCGCGAACATCGCCGCGTACTGCGGCAGGAAGTAGGGCGTGGGCAAGCCCAGCACCGGCACGTACGTGCCCTGCGGCACCGGGATCCGCCACAGGACGGTGACCGCCGCCAGCCCCAGGGTGAACAGCACGACGCCCTTCAGGCTCGGCGCCCCGGCCGCCTGCCCGCCGGACCTGCCCGCACGCCGCCACCACGCGTAGATGAGGGCGAAGACGATCAGCACCTCGACGAACCACATCGGCCCCGGGTCCCACGAGACGATGTACCACTTCCAGAACGGCATGCCGTGCTCGCCGATCGTGAGCAGCGGCCGCAGCAGCAGGACGAAGCCCAGCAGCGGCACCCCGAGCCTGACCAGCCGGTCGCGGACGAACGCCCGCCCGCCCTTGCGGTCGTGGGAGCCGGGGGTGAAGAAGCCGGAGATGAGGAAGAAGAACCCCATGAAGAACGCCTGGTTGAAGACCACCAGGAGGTCGAGCGCCACCCCGGAGGGGTCGGCGGCCGGCTCGGTGTAGTACCAGATCGGGATGTTGCCGTACGTGACGGCGACGTGATGGGCGACGACAAGCGCGGTCAGCAGCACGCGCAGATTGTCGATCGCGAGGAGTCTCGTGGCGGTCTCGGTCTTCATCGCCTGCATGCCCTCTCGAACAGGTCGGCCAGCTCCGCGGCGTGCGCGTCGAGGTCGTGGTCGGGGTTCGCCACCCAGTAGGCGAACATGTTGTCGATGGCGGAGGAGTGGGTGATGGCCATGACGCGCCGGTCGAAGTCGCGGAACTCGCCGGTGGTCTGGCCGTAGGCGTAGATCTGCTCCATCGCCTGGTAGAGCTCCTCGTTGGCCTTCACGCCGTAGCGCGGCTGGCCGTCGGCGGTGCGCAGGTTGTAGAAGATCTCGCCGAGGGCCTTGAGCCGGGTGCGGTGCTCGCGCATGTGCTCGGCGACCGCGAGGATGTGCGTACGCAACATCGCGGTGGGGCCCTCGACGCCCTCGATCCGTGCCATGACGTGCGTGGCGATCTCGCCGTAGACGCTGTTGACCACCTCCTCCATCAGCTCCTCCTTGCCGGCGAAGTGGTAGGAGATGACGCCCTTGCTGATGCCCGCGTGCTTGGCGATGCGCGCCAGCGACGCCTGACCGAACCCGACCTCCGCGATCACCTCCACGGCCGAGGCGATGATCTGCGCCCGCCTGGCCTCCTCGATGAACGAGCGCGCCTTCTGGCCGCCCGACTGATTTTCTGACCGCATGGCCAAAATCTAGCACAAGCGGCCAGAAACGCGGGCGCGTCAGGCGTCAGGGACTGCGGGAGGGTCAGGACAGGCGGGCGCGGTAGACGTCTCTGGCCTGGTCCAGCAGGGCGACGTGGTCGGCGAGCTGGCCGGGGGCGGTCAGGCGGGCGTGCGACCTGATCAGCTCCTCCAGCAGGTCCAGCCACTCCAGGCACCAGCGCACGTCGTCCCGCCTGGCCACCCGGCGGCCGGCCATGTCCACGTAGACCGGGCTGGTCAGGGCGTAGCCGGTGCCGGTCATGGTGCGCGGGTGCGGGTCGCACACGACCTCGGCCAGCACGTACGTCGGCTCGTCCACGCGCAGGTCGGCCGTCACGGTCAGGCGTTCCTCGCCGTCCGGGCGCCGCTCGCCGTCCGGGAGCCGTTCCGCGCCCGCGCGCACGCCCCCGGCCGTGCGGACGCGCACGGCGGCCACCTCCGGGCCGATCGCCGTGGCGGTGACCCGGACGTGGTCGCCGGGGCGGGCGTCGATGACGTGGCCGGGGCCGTGCCCGTCCACCGTCAGCTCCAGCCAGGGGCCGGTGGTGGCGAACGTGCGGCCCGCCCGTACGGCGTCGGCGAACGCGCGGGCGGTCAGCTCGCCCTCCACCCGGGCGTAGACGCGGGCCCAGCCGGGCGGGTTGGACTGGTTGTCCGAACGCGTGAAGGAGATCATCGAGTCGGTCCCGGCGGTGACGGCGAGCCGGTTGCCGGCGCCGATGAGCCGCCGGTAGACGGCCGCCGTGGACGGGATCGAGGCGTGGGTGAGCACGTCGAGGCTGTCCACCAGGCCGAGCGCGGCGTCGGCGACCAGCTCGCGGGCGGCGCAGTTGCGCGGCGCCGGAGAGACGACGGCCCTGGGCGGGTCGCCGTCGGCGAGCGGCGTGGCGAAGGGGTGGCTGTAGCCGAGGACCGCGCCGAGGCCGCGCAGCTCGCGCAGCCCTTCGGCGTTCGGCGGCCAGTCGGCGTCGCCGGCGAACCCGGTGTGGAACCGGCCCGGCGCGCGCTCCGGGGCGAAGGCGTAGACGTGGCCGAGCAGGTCGTTGCGGTACTCGACGCCCATGCGGGCCAGGTGGGTGGCGTCGGACCAGGGCAGGTCCTCCCCCGCCCAGTGGTCGAGGGCCTCCCGGTCGTAGACGCGCGGCCCCGAGACGTTCCCGGCGAGCAGGTTGAGCACGTGCAGGTCCTCGCCGAGCTGGGCGGCGGCCGCGTCGGCGGGCAGGCCCACCAGGTCGCCGGCCCAGTTGAGGTGGACGTGCAGGTCGCCGCCGTACCAGCCGCGGGCGGCGGCGTCGTAGAGGCGTTCCGGGGTGAGCCGGACCTCACGTTCCTCGCCCGGGGCCAGGATGACGTCCAGGGCGGACTCGGCGTACTCCATGCCGCGGGTGACGGTGATCGTCAGCGGTTCGGCCGGGACGTCGAGGGTGCGGCCGTCACCATGGAAGTAGGGCCTGCCGTGGTAGTCGTGCCGGGCCGGGACGCCGGGCGGGTACCAGCCGCGGCCGTCCCGGGAGGCGACGCTCCACCGGCACGGCTCCCCCGCCACCAGCGTGAGCCGGGCGGCGGGGACCGGGCGCAGCAGGGGATCGAGCCGGACGCGCTGCCCGTCGGCCACGATCACGCTGCCGGCGTCGGCCTCGACCAGCCAGGCCCCGTGGGGGGCCAGCTCGCGGCGGGCGTCGTCCACGCTGACCGGGCAGGGGGTGTCGCGGGAGGAGTCGACGAGCAGGGAGATCCTCTCCGCTGGGCCCGGGTGCGGCTCTCCCGGGGCCAGGACGGTGATCGGCGCTCCGCGCAGCTCGATCCGGTCGGGGCCGACGCGCAGCGCGGTCAGGTGCGGCGGCAGCCGGCCGGCGAGGGCGTCGCGCAGCACCCGGTCGTAGTCGGGCTCGGCGAGGTGGGCGGCCAGCCGGTCGATCGGCTGTCCGGGGTGCAGCCGCGCGGCCTCCTCGAAGGCCAGGCGCCAGAACGTGCCGAACAGCGAGGGCGGCAGCACCCTGCGCCGGGCGAAGAACTTCACGTAGTGGATCTCCGGCTCGCCCCAGGTGATGCCGTGCTCGGCCAGCAGGCGACCGTACTCCTCCAGGGCCTCCGCGACCGCTTCGGGCAGCATCGGTTCCGCACACATCTGCGCTTCTCCCCACGTCGGTTGCGCGACATCGTGACATGTCCCGCTCAAGCCGTCGGATCGGAGATGAGGCTGCGGATGCGGATATTTCTCCCCCGGGCGCAAGTCTGTTCCTCCGGGGAGTGGAGAGCCCCCGGCACCCGCCACCGGACGTCAGGGCCGCTCGAACACCCACAGCCGGACGTCAGGGCCGCTCGAACACCGACAGCCGCGCGTCAGGGGCGCTTGAACACCGACAGCAGGCGGTCGGCGGCGAGCGCCGGGGTCAGCTCCCCCGCCAGCACCTCCCGCTCGACCTCCGCCGTGATCGCCGCCACCTCGGGGTCGTGACGCAGTTCGGCGAGCAGGCGGTCGCGGACCAGCGTCCAGGTCCACTGGACCTGCTGACGGCGGCGCTTGGCGGCCAGGTCCAGCGAGTCCTGATGGGCCAGGATCCGCCGCCACAACTCCTCCAGGCCGTCGCCGGTCAGCCCGCTGCAGGTCAGGACGGGCGGCGGCCCGGCGTCCGAGCGGAGCATGCGCAGCGCTCCGGCCAGCTCCCTGGCCGCCTTCCTGGCCGCGAGCTCGTACTCGCCGTCGGCCTTGTTGACCGCGATCACGTCGGCCAGCTCCAGCACGCCCTTCTTGATCCCCTGGAGCTGGTCGCCGGTACGGGCCAGGGTCAGCAGCAGGAACGTGTCCACCATGTCGGCCACGGCGGTCTCCGACTGCCCGACCCCGACGGTCTCGACCAGCACCACGTCGAACCCGGCGGCCTCCACCACGACCATGGCCTCCCTGGTCGCCTTCGTGACCCCGCCGAGCGTGCCGGAGGTCGGCGACGGGCGGATGAACGCGGCCGGATCGACCGACAACCGGGCCATCCGGGTCTTGTCGCCGAGGATGCTGCCGCCCGTCCTCGTCGAGGAGGGGTCGACGGCCAGCACGGCCACCCGGTGCCCCTGGCCGGTGAGGTACGTGCCGAGCGCGTCGATGAACGTGGACTTGCCCACGCCGGGCACGCCCGAGACGCCGACCCGGCGGGCCCGGCCGGACAGCGGGGTGAGCTCGACGAGCAGCCGCTGGGCCAGCGCCATGTGGTCCGGTCTGGTCGACTCGACCAGGGTGATCGCGCGCGCGATCCACGTACGGGAGCCTGCCCGTACGCCTTGGGCGTAGTCCTCCAGCGAGCGCACGCGGTTCACCCCTTTCTTCTCATTGATCAGCCTAACTTCTGACAAGTCCGGTTATTTGCCAGTAAGGTGCTGGAGTTCTGATCACAGCCGTCACAGGAGTCACTCCCCTCATGCCCAACGTCGAACCCCTCCGCGAGGGCGACCCGGCGGCGGTGGGACCCTACCGGCTGGCCGGGCGGCTCGGCGCGGGCGGCCACGGTGTCGTCTACCTCGCACGCGGGCGCGACGGCGGTCCGGTGGCCGTCAAGGTGCTCGCCGAGGGCGTCACCGCCGGTGAGCCGTTCGCCAGGGAGATCGCCGCCGCGCGTGCCGTGGAACCGTCCTGCGTCGCGCGGGTGCTGGACGCCTCGGTCAGGGGCCGGCCGTACGTCGTGACCGAGTACGTGGACGGGCCCTCGCTCCAGGACACCGGCGCCCTGCGCGGCGCGGACGAGCTGCGGCGGCTGGCGGTGACGACCGCGACGGCGCTGGCCGAGGCGCACCGGGCGGGCGTCGCGCACCGCGACTTCAAGCCGTCCAACGTGCTGCTCGGGCCGGACGGTCCGCGGGTGACCGACCTCGGCGTCTCGGCGGCGTTCGGGACGGGGGTGAGCGCGACCGGCGCCATCACGGGCACGCCCGCGTACATGGCGCCCGAGCAGCTCTCGGGACGGGAGGCGGGCGCGCCCGCGGACGTGTTCGCGTGGGCGTCGGTGATCGTCTTCGCGGCGACGGGGATGCCGCCGTTCGGCGAGGACTCGCTGCCGGCGGTGATCAACCGCATCCTGCACGACGAACCCCGCACCGGCGACCTGCCGCAACCGCTGCTCGGCGTGGTCCGCGCCTGCCTGGCCAAGGACCCCGCCCGCCGCCCGCCCATGGCCGACGTCCTCCGCCACCTGCTCACCATCCCCGCCCCCGCCTCCGGCCCCTCACCCGCCCCGGCACCCACCGGCCCCGCGCCCCACCCGGCAGCCTCCGGAACGCCCACCCGCCCGGCACCCTCCGGGGCGCCCGCCCGCCCCGCGCCCGCCGCGGGGCCGGGGGCCGCTTCGGGGACCACCGGGCTGCGCCTGGTCGCGGGCACGCCGCCCCTCCCCCACGGGGGATCACCGGGCCCGACAACCCCCGCCCCGCAGACCGCCAAGCCGGGAACCGCGCCCAAGGTCAGGGTGCGGCGGCGGGTGAAGACGGCGGTGGTGGCCGGGGTCTCCGGGGTGTCCGTGCTGGTGTTGTCGGGCGCGATCGTGTGGCTCACTCCCTCGACGCCCACGCCCAAGGCCACCCACGTGGCCGACGTGACCACCGCCCCCACCCCCGCGCCCACCCCCGGCGCCGCGACCTCCCCCACCCGACGCCCGCGGCACACCCGCACGCCGGTCCCCGGGCCGCAGGACGAGAGCACCTCCGGCACGACCCCGGCCCCCGACCGCCTCACCCTGGCCTCCCTGCGCCCGTCCGGCGGCACCAGGAACGGCGACTGCTGGGCCGGCACGGTACGGCTCCAGGCGGCGGTGACCAGGACCGGCGCCCCGGTCACCCTCCGGTACACCTGGATCGTGGACGGCACGATCATCGCCCGCTCCTCGGCCACGGTCACCGAGGACGCCCCCCGCCACCTGACCTCGCCGACCGCGCTGACGACCGCCGGCCCCCACAGCGTCACGCTGCGGATCACCGCGCCGGTCACCCGTCAGCGCACCGTCGCCGTCACCGTCTGCGACGACGCCCCCTGACCCAGGCGAGCCGCCCGCAGAGCCACGGGCGGCCGGTGACCCGCAGCGCTACGGGCGGCCGGTGAGCGTCCGGAGCAGGTCGAGGGCGGCGTCGGCGATCACCGTGCCGGGCGGGAAGATGGCGGCGGCGCCGGCGGCGCGCAGCTCGTCGTGGTCGCCCGGCGGGATGACGCCGCCCACCACGATCATGATGTCCGCGGCGTCGAGGTCGGCCAGGGCGCGCCGCAGCGCGGGCACCAGCGTGAGGTGCCCGGCCGCCAGCGACGAGACGCCCACGATGTGCACGTCGGCCTCGACCGCCTGCCTGGCCACCTCTTCCGGCGTCTGGAACAGCGGGCCGACGTCGACGTCGAAGCCCAGGTCGGCGAAGGCGGTGGCGATCACCTTCTGGCCCCGGTCGTGGCCGTCCTGGCCCATCTTGGCGACCAGGATGCGCGGGCGGCGGCCCTCGTCCCGCTCGAAGTCGGCGCAGGCCCGGCGGACGCGCTCGATGGCCTCGGCGTTGCCTGACTCGTCGCGGTACACACCGGAGATGGTACGCACCTGCTCGGCGTGCCGGCCGAACACCCGTTCCAGGGCGTCGGAGATCTCGCCGACGGTGGCCTTGGCGCGGGCGGCGTCCACGGCCAGCTTGAGCAGGTTGGCGTCGAGGCCCGGCGCGGGGTTCTCGGCGGCCTTGGTGAGCGCGTCGAGCGCGCGCTGCACGGCCTCGCCGTCGCGTTCGGCCCTGAGGCGGGCCAGCTTGTCGAGCTGCTGGGCGCGTACGGCGCTGTTGTCGACCTTGAGCACCTCGATGGGCTCGTCGTCGGCGGCGCGGTACTTGTTGACCCCGATGACCGGCTGGCGGCCGGAGTCGATGCGCGCCTGGGTACGGGCCGCGGCCTCCTCGATGCGCAGCTTGGGCAGGCCCGCCTCGATGGCCCTGGCCATGCCGCCGGCCGCCTCGACCTCCTCGATGTGGGCCCAGGCGCGCTCGGCGAGGTCGTGGGTGAGCCGCTCGACGTAGTAGGAGCCGCCCCAGGGGTCGATGACCTGGGTGGTGCCCGACTCCTGCTGCAGGAGGAGCTGGGTGTTGCGGGCGATGCGGGCCGAGAAGTCGGTGGGCAGCGCGAGCGCCTCGTCGAGGGCGTTGGTGTGCAGCGACTGGGTGTGGCCCTGGGTGGCGGCCATGGCCTCGACGCAGGTGCGGGCGACGTTGTTGAAGACGTCCTGGGCGGTGAGCGACCAGCCGGAGGTCTGGCTGTGCGTGCGCAGGCTCAGCGACTTGGGGTTGGCCGCCCCGAACCGCGACACCAGCTTGGCCCACAGCAGCCGGGCCGCGCGCAGCTTGGCGACCTCCATGAAGAAGTTCATGCCGATGCACCAGAAGAACGACAGCCGGGGGGCGAACCGGTCGACGTCCATCCCGGCGGCGATCCCGGCGCGCAGGTACTCGACGCCGTCGGCCAGGGTGTAGGCGAGTTCGAGGTCGCAGGTCGCCCCGGCTTCCTGGATGTGATACCCAGAAATGCTGATCGAGTTGAACTTCGGCATCTTTTCGCTCGTATAAGCGAAAATATCCGAGATTATGCGCATCGAAGGGGCCGGCGGATAGATGTAGGTGTTGCGGACCATGAACTCCTTGAGGATGTCGTTCTGGATGGTCCCGGCCAGCTCCTCCGGCGCGACGCCCTGCTCCTCGGCCGCCACGATGTACATCGCGAGCACCGGCAGCACCGCGCCGTTCATGGTCATCGACACCGACATGCGGTCGAGCGGGATGCCGTCGAAGAGCTGCCGCATGTCGTAGATCGAGTCGATCGCCACCCCGGCCATGCCCACGTCGCCGGCCACGCGCGGATGGTCGGAGTCGTAGCCCCGGTGCGTGGCCAGGTCGAAGGCGACCGACAGGCCCTTCTGCCCGGCCGCCAGGTTGCGCCGGTAGAAGGCGTTGGAGTCCTCGGCCGTGGAGAAGCCCGCGTACTGGCGGATCGTCCAGGGCTGGTTGACGTACATGGTGGGGTAGGGCCCGCGCAGGTACGGGGCCGCGCCGGGATAGGTGCGCAGGAAGTCGAGCCCGTCGAGGTCGGCGGCCGTGTAGAGCGGCTTGACCCCGATGCCCTCCGGCGTCTCCCACACCTCGCCCCCGGGGACGGCCGCCGCGCCGGAGCCGGCCCCCGGCCCGAGTGGGACGCCCGAGAAGTCGGGGATCATCGCAGCACCTCCAGGTCCTCGAACGTCTGACGGAGCACGGCGAGCGCGTCGCACCCCGCGTAGAGGCAGGCGTCCACGCCCTCGTAGTCTCCCTTCCCCGCCAGCCAGACGCGTCTCGCCCCCGCGTGCCGCAGGGCGGCGGCCACGGCGCGGGCGTGCTGGGCGTACAGCTTGTCGGTGGAGCACAGGCAGGCGACGGCGGCGCCGCTCACGGCGAAGGCGGTGGCGATCTGCTCGGGGTCGGCGCCCGGCCCGGCGGTCTCGGTGGCCAGGCCGCCGGCGTGGAACAGGTTGGCGGCGAACGAGGCCCGCGCGGTGTGCGCGGCGACCGGCCCGATGGTGGCCAGGAACACCTTCGGACGCTCGGGCAGGGCGTCGGCCACGTCCCGCAGCGCCTCGAACTCCTGGGCGTAGCGGGCCACCGGCCGCCCGGCGGGGGCGGGCGGCCGGCGCAGCGGCTTCTCGCCGGGGTCGGGGAACTCGCTGACGCCGGTGATCGGGAAGCGGCGGTGGGCGATGTCGTCGTCGCGGCGGGCCCGGGTGGCCGCGACGCGCCGCTCGATCAGCTCCCCGGCGGCCGCCACGCCTCCGGCGGCCTCGATCTCCTGGAACCACGCCCAGGCACGCTCGGCCAGGTCGGCGGTGCGGCGCTCGACGTACCAGGAGCCGCCGGCGGGGTCGGCCACCCGCCCGATCCCCGACTCCTCCAGCAGCAGCGACTGCGTGTTGCGGGCGATGCGCCGGGAGAAGGCGTCGGGCAGGCCGAGCGCGGCGTCGAACGGCTGCACGGTGACCGCCTCCGCCCCGCCGACGCCCGCCGCGAAGCAGGCCAGCGTGGTGCGCAGCATGTTCACCCAGGGGTCGCGGGCGGTCATCATGGCCGCGCTGGTGACGGCGTGCTGGCGCTGGCCGCCGTGCTCGGCGGCGCCGCACACCTCGGCCACCCTGGCCCACAACCGGCGCGCCGCGCGCAGCTTGGCGATGGTGGCGAACTGGTCGGCGGTGGCGGCGTACCGGAAGTCGATCTGGCCTAGCGCTTGCTCAACCGTGAGGCCGGCGCCGGTGAGCGTGCGCAACTCGGCCACGCCGCGCGCGATCGAGCAGCCCAGCTCCTCGGCGTCGGCGGCGCCCGCGTCGTGGTGCGGCGTGGCGTCGACCATGACCGCGCGCAGCCCCGGGACCGCGACGCACCGCCCGGCCAGCTCCGCCCCCTCGCCGCCGCTCGCGCCCAGGTTGCCGCTGGGCGTGACGCCCCGCGCGGCGGCCAGGCCGAACAGCGCCTCGGCGGCCTCCCGCGTGTGCTCCCCCGCCTCCAGCACGATCGGGGCCAGGTCGAGGTAGACGTCCTTCAGCACGGCCGGCAGCGCGCCCACCGGGATCGCGCCGTCGCTGACGACCAGCCAGAGCGAGGTGACGCCGTTCTCCAGATCGGCCAGCACCGCCTCGGGGTCGGCCACGGCGTGCCGCTGCCGGACGTCCCAGCCGGGCCGCGCCCGCGCCCCCCGCGTGAACGGCGGCGCGCCCGGCAGCCCGGGATCGCCCGGCAGGTCGTCCGCGTCGTAGAGCGGCGCGACCGGCACGCCGTCGTAGGTCGGGCTGGACAGCGCCTCCTCGGGCGAGCCCGCCTCGACCCCCGACTTGCGCAGGACCTCGACCGCCAGCCTCCGCCAGTCGTCGCGAGTGGTGGGAGGAAAGCCCGCTGCCAGTTCCATGAAACGGATAGTAGGCGCTGCCCGGCCGCCGCAGTAATCCGGGGGTTACCCGTCCGTCGCCGGCGCCTCCCAGGCCAGCCTCCACGTGAGCGGGCCCACGATCCCGTCGTCCTCGACGCCCTGCTCACGCTGGAACTGGCGGCACACGTCGCGGGAGCGGGCGCCGTACGCGCCGTCGGCGGTCAGGTCGTAGCCGCGCTTGGTCATCTGCCGCTGCCAGGTGCGCACGTCCTCGCCCTCCATGACCGGCGGGTACTTCAGCAACCGGCCGGGGAAGGGCGGCGCGCCCTTGGGCGGCGGCGGGGTGGTGCCGCCGCCGGGGCGGGGCGCGCCGCGCCTGATCCAGGCGTACAGGGGGTCGCCGGGGCAGTCGGTCGAGTAGCCGTCGCGGTGGCCCTTGATCTCCTTGCCGGCGCCGCCCAGGTCGCGCACGTACTGGACGGCGTCGAGGACGGCGTCGAGCATCGCGTCGGGCGGCTGCACGAGCCCGGCGTTGCCGACCAGCCCGAGCACGGCGTAGTGACCGCTGTTGAGCCCGGGACCGTTGGCCGCCGGCAGATGGTGCAGCCCCCGCCCCTCGAACACCTTCCGGTGCGGACAGGCGACGAAGGAGTTCCCCGTGAAGTAGACGGTGCCGTCGCGCCTGGCCAGCCAGGTCTGGTTCGCGGTCCTGGGACACCAGATCTCACCATGGTAGATCTCCCGGCTGATCCTGAAGCTGGCGCTCTTCCGGGCCGCCCGCGGCGCGAAGTACTGCTGCCGCCGGATGGTGACCGCCCACATGTCGCTCGCACACGTCGCCGTCGGCGACCTGCGGCGCAAGGACGCGGCACTGCCCGTCAGCAGCACGGCGAACATGAACGCCTCCGCCGCCGCGCGATTCTTCTGCGCCAGCTTGTCCTTTCCGTTGTTGTCGGCGGCGAGCGAGGTCTCGATGAACAGGGACAGCTGTGCCCGGGTGAGGGAAAGCAGGAACTCGAAGGTCGGCACTCTGTCCGGTGCCATCTCCAGCAGCCGCCGCCCAGCGTCGGAGGACAGGTGGAACTCGGTGAGGTGCCGGTTGAGGGTCTCCCGCCATCGAGGCACCCCGTCGGTGCTCCGGCCGGTGCGCGGGAAACCCGGGACGGGAGGGCCGAAGACCGACGTGAGCGCCTCGCGGATCCTGGCCACGTACACCGGGTTCTTCTGCGACTGGTGAATGGCCACACTCGTGGTCGCGCGGCCCCGGAGCGGCTTGACATGCCCTTCTGTCCAGAACCAGGCAACGAGCTCCACGAGGGCGTCCGACCATTTCGCCTCGGTGGGCAGATCGGCACAGGGCGCCGCCAACGGCACTCTGTCCCAGTACCCCATGGTCTCCGTGGTCACCCACAGCCGCTCGTGCTCGGTTACCGCCCGGGGCGTTCGGCCGGCGGGCGGCCCACCGTCACGGCCCTTGCGCCCGTCGGTTCCGGTACGCCGTCTACGGCGCTCGACGGGCCAGCGGTGCTGCGGCGTGGTCAGGGAGGAGTGGGACGCGCCTTCCATGCGCACCATC
Organism: Nonomuraea sp. NPDC001636; assembly: GCF_040298265.1. Classification (NCBI taxonomy): domain Bacteria; kingdom Bacillati; phylum Actinomycetota; class Actinomycetes; order Streptosporangiales; family Streptosporangiaceae; genus Nonomuraea; species Nonomuraea sp. NPDC001636. The sequence goes on along the minus strand of NZ_JBEOZT010000007.1, from coordinate 239,747 downwards.
TCCCTGGCACCGGCCGGAAAGACGTACACGTCGAGCAGCCCCTGCCATTCGGACGCGCCCGTCTCGTGGTTGAGGGTGAGCACGCTCTCCCCCGGCTCCAGCTCGCGATACCGCTTCCAGCCCTGCCGCGTCAGGATCTCCGTCTCCTCGTCGACGCAGTAGCCGATGTCGATCCAGCCGTTGCCGTCCATGTGATAGCCCTGGATGGATCTCACCAGCTCGACGCAGCCGGCGTGGTCGGACACGATGGCGGGTTCGACCCGGCCGCCGGTGTAGTGGACCTTGACGCCCTTGGTCGAGTCAAGCTGGGTGTAGGAGCCGCGGGGCGCGCGGGCCTGCCAGTCGCGGCGTAACACCAGATCGATGTCCACGAGTGCTCTCCGAGAGTAGATATCGGGACGACCGAGCGTAACGCCAGCGAGGTGAGCAGGTCAGGGGATCGCGCCATTTCATGGTCTGATCACCCGCCGTTCGGTCACGATCGCGGTGATCAGATCGTGCGGCGTCACGTCGAACGCGGGGTTCAGCGCCTGTGTGCCCTCGGGGGCCAGGCGTACACCTCCGACGGTGAGGATCTCCTCGGGGTCGCGGTCCTCGATCTCGATGTGGTCGCCGGTGGGGGTGGCGGGGTCGATGGTGGACTCGGGCGCGACCACGATGAACGGCACTCCGGCCCGTTCGGCGCCGAGCGCGAGCGCGTACGAGCCGATCTTGTTGGCGGTGTCGCCGTTGGCGGCGATGCGGTCGGCGCCGATGAGCACCGCGTCCACCTCGCCCTTGGCCAGCAGGTACGGCCCCGCCGAGTCGGCGACCAGCCGGTGCGGCGCGCCCATCCTGGCCAGTTCCCAGGTGGTGAGCCGGGCGCCCTGGAGCAGCGGGCGGGTCTCCAGGGCGAGCACCTCGGCCAGGCGGCCGCGTTCGTGCAGGGTCTGGACGACGCCGAGGGCGGTGCCGCGTTCGACGGCGGCCAGGCCGCCGGTGTTGCACACGGTCATGATCCGCAGCCGGTCGCCCTCCAGCAGGGCGGCGCCGCGCTCGCCCATGGCCAGGCAGGCGGCGATGTCGTCGTCGCGGATCCGCAGTGCGGCCGCCAGGACCGCCTCCCTGCCCTTGGCCAGGTGGGCGGCGGCCTGGTCGACGCCCCAGGCCAGGTTGGCGGCGGTCGGGCGGGCCGCGCGCAGTGCGGCGATCTGGCCGAGGTCGCCGTCGGCGAGGACGACGCCGAGCGCGCCGGCCACGCCGAGCGCGGGGGCGCCGCGCACGGCCAGCCGCCTGATGGCCGCGACGAGCTCGGCGACGGTCTCGACGCGCAGCCGCACGCACCGGCCGGGCAGCAGGGTCTGGTCCACGAGCTCGACGGCGTCGCCGGCCCAGTCGATGGTCCTCACGCCGCACACGGTAGCCGACGGCTCCCGGGCCGGGCCGGGGTCAGCGTTCGGCCAGGACGATCACCGAGTCCCCCCGTCCGAGGACGACGGTGTCGCTCTTGGCGGGGTTCAGCACGATTCCGTAGTGCGGCGGGACGTTCCTGGAGACGTTGTCGCGGTAGCCGATCGCGGTCTCGCCCCTGCGCCGGGCCGCCTCGACGATGGTGGCGAAGGTGACCTCGGTGCCGGTCCTGACGTAGGAGCCGGCGGGCCGGGGGTAGATCTCCGAGCCGTGCGAGTCGAACAGGTAGCCGAACACGTCGGCGAGGTGCCGGTTCTCGGCGAGCTGGGCCAGCAGCAGGCCGATGACGGTGTCGCTGATGACGATGTCGTCGGCCTCGGTGACCTCGGCCAGCGCGCGGTTGCCCTCGTCGTGCATCTCGCTGACGATCGAGTAGTGCTCGCCGAGCGTGCTCTGCATGTCGCGGAGCTGGAGCAGGGTCATGAGCGTGCGGGTGTCGGCGTGGTGGGGGTCGAAGCGGTCGTCGGACAGGACGATGACGTGCTGGTAGAGGCCGACGCCGAGGGATTCCAGGGCGTACCGGTCGGTGGTGTCGCAGTCCTTGACGTTGACGGTGAGGGTGCGCAGCCCGGTCAGGCCGGTGCCGGCCTTGGGGTGGTCGGCGGCGATGTCCAGGACCGAGCCCGTGGAGACGTAGCCGTCCAGGTAGCGCACGATCTGCTCGGCGCGGCCGTTCCAGTTGAGCAGGAGGGTGCGTTCGGGCTCGGGCTGCGGGGCGGCGGCGGTGGTGACGGCCTGTTCGTCGATCGGCGGCTCGCCGGTGGCGAGGGTGATGCGGGAGTCGTCGTGGGCGATGACGACGACCTGGTCCTTGGCCGTGATGACCGTGTCCATGGGCGGGTTGAGCACGACGCCGGCCGGGCCGCGTAAGCCGATGACGGCGGCGGTCTCGTAGGCGTGCAGGGCCTTGCTGTAGGTGGCGCCGACCAGTTCCTCGTCGGCGCGCAGGTAGATCTCGCCGCCGTCGAAGTTGAGCAGGTCCATGCAGACGACGGACATGCCGGACTGGCGGGAGGACTGCACGATCAGGCGGGAGGCGGTGTCGTCGGAGTCGACGAGGTGCACGTCCGCGCCGCCGGCCAGCCGGGCGGCGGCGAGGTTGCGGGCGGAGGCCAGGGCGGCGACCACGGGCGGGTGGGAGCCGTCCCGTTTGGCCAGGGCGAGCAGGATCTTGATGACGTGCGCGTCGGGGTCCTCGCCCTCGGGTGAGAGCACGACGACGGACCTGGCGGTGGTGAGGTTCATCAGGCCGAGGTCGCGCGGCTCGGTGGGACGTCCGGTGCGGCAGACCAGGCGGGTCCTGCCGAGGTCGCCGACGTGCTCGCGGATGTCCTCCTCCATGGCGAGCTTGTCGCGGTCGGCCAGGACGGCGATGACCGAGTTCTTCTGGCTGGCGTGCGCCTTGACGAGCTCGGTGACGATCGTGAAGATCTGGTCGGACCAGCCGAGCACCACGGTGTGGCCGGACTCGACGATGCGCGAGCGGCCTCTGCGCAGGCGGTCCACCTTCTGCTTGAGGCCGTTGGACAGCAGGCCGACGAGCATGCTGACGATGAAGATGCCGCCCAGCGACCCGGCGAACATGACGGTCATGTAGCCGAACGAGCCCTTGTCGCTGGCGACCTTGCTGGGGGTGAGGGCGTGCATGAGGGCGACCCACAACACCTGCCCAGGGCCGCTGACGCCGTCGGGCTCGTCGGGCGCGAGCCAGAGCGTGAGCGCGGCCACCACGAGGATGAGCGCGACCGACACCACCGCGAGCCAGCCGATGAGCGAGGCCGTTCCCCTGGACATGGTGTTGTCGAACCAGTACCGCGCCCGTTCGCGGACCGTGATCCTCGACACTTCCCCGATACCTCCGTGTAAGGAGTGATTTAAACCGACGTCACAAGGTACCGGGCGATCTTGGCTTGCGCATGGCGAGCGGTAACGTAGCCGCCATGGTGATCCCCCTCACACCGGACGATCCGGCGTTCCTGGGCGATTTCCGCCTGGCCGGGCGTCTGGGCGAGGGCGGGCAGGGCGTGGTCTACCTGGCCCGCTCCGCCTCCGGTGAGCCGGTCGCGGTCAAGCTGCTCAACGCCGGTGACCAGGAGACCCGGGCCAGGCTGGCGCGCGAGCTCGACGCGCTGGAGTCGATCGCCTCCTTCTGCACGGCCCGCGTGCTCGGCGTCTCGACGCGGGGCTCGCGGCCGTACGTGGTGAGCGAGTTCGTGGACGGGCCCTCGCTGGCCGACCGGGTGGCCGGGAACGCCGCCGGGAACGCCGCCGGGCGCGGCCCGCTGCGCGGCGGGGAGCTGGAACGCCTGGCGGTCGGCACGGCCACCGCGCTGGCGGCCATCCACGCGGCCGGGGTCGTCCACCGTGACTTCAAGCCGTCCAACGTGCTGCTCGGGCCGGACGGGCCGCGGGTGGTGGACTTCGGCATCGCCAGGGCCGAGGGGGCGGCGACGCACACCTCGGGGCTGGTCGGCACGCCCGCGTACCTGTCGCCGGAGCAGATCGCCGGCTCGCCCGCCTCCGGGGCCTCCGACGTGTTCGCGTGGGGGGCGACGATGGTCTACGCGGCCACGGGGGTCAGCCCGTTCGGGGCGGACACCGTGCCGGCGGTGCTGCACCGGGTGCTGCACGCCGAGCCCGACCTGTCGGCGCTGCCGCCCCGGCTGCGCGGGCCGGTCGCCGGCGCCCTGGCCAAGGACCCCGCCCACCGCCCGACGGCCGCCGCCCTCCTGATGACCCTGGTCTCCCCCACCCCGGCCACCGGACCGGACGCGGGAGCGGGTGCGGGGGCTCTGAGGATCGATCCGGGGGCGGCCGACACGCGCGAGAGCCGCGCGGCCCGAAATCGGGGACGCCGCGCCCTGGTCGGCGCCGGAGCGGCCCTGCTGGCCCTGGCCGTGGCCGGCGGCGTGGTCCTGCTGACCACCCGCACGCCCGGCTCGACCGCCACCCTGTCCGGCCCGCCGCCGTCCACGGCCGCCGCCGCCCTCTCGACGCCGCCGTCCACGGCCACCGGCCCCGCCACACCCGCCGCGACCTCCGGGACGGCCACGGCGCCGGCCACCGCGACCACCGGCGGCACCGGCGATCTGAAGATCCCGGCGGCCTTCGCCGGCACCTGGTCCGGCCACACCGACACCACCAACCCGCTCGACCCCGACGGCGCCGAGAACACGGTGGAACTGAAGGCCGGCCGGTCGCAGGCGGCCTGGACGGAGAAGGACTCCCAGGTCGACTGCGCCGCCACGATCACCTTGACCGAGGTGCGCCCGGACCGGCTGACTTTCTCCCTCGGGACGTCCACGGGCGGCTGCATCCCGGGTACTGTCTGGCTGGAGCTTGAAGGCGACACTCTCACCTACACCTGGCGGGACGTGCCCGGCCTGGGCATGGTCACCCAGACCGGCGATCTCGGCAAAAAGTGACCGAACCGCTCGCATAACCCTTCGACATCCGAGCCCACGAAGGAGATCCTTTACCTATGTCTGTGATCAGGGAGGTGCCGTTCCCCAGCGCGGACTCCTCGTCCGAACTGCCGATGAACATCTGGATCGACGACGCCGACTCAGCGATCGACGTCATCGACGCCCTGGCGTTGTCGCCGTTCGCGACCGGCGTCCAGCCCTGGTCCAAGCTGGCCAATCTGGAGCGCGTACGTCCGGACGCCCGGTTGCGGCCGGCCGAGGGGCGGGTGCTGCGCACCGCGCAGGTGGAGGACGGTTCGGAGTCGCGGCTCATCTGCGGCGAGGGCTGGACGCTGCGGGTCGTGCGGCACCGCAACCGCACCGCCACGGTGAGCGTGACGGCGGTGAGCGAGGAGCTGGCGACCTCGGTGCTGAAGGAGAGCATCGACGGCGCCGAGGAGCCGATGCCCGACGCCGACCACGTCGAGATGGGCTTCTGGTGGCGCGGCTCCCACGGCGGCAACCGGTCGGAGAAGCCGATCACCGCCCAGCCGTGGGACGAGATCGGCACGAACTACTCGGCGCAGGTGCGCCCGGCGCTCGGCCGCCTGATGGCGACCACGCCCGCCGACGTCAACGGCCGGCTGATCCTGCTGCACGGCCAGCCGGGCACCGGCAAGACCACGCTGCTGCGCACGCTGGCCAAGCAGTGGCACGACTGGTGCCAGGTCGACTGCGTGCTCGACCCCGAGCGGCTGTTCAACGACCCGGGCTACCTGATGGAGGTGGCGGTCGGCTACGACACCGACGAGGACACGCAGCGGTGGCGGCTGCTGGTCCTGGAGGACTGCGACGAGCTGATCAGCTCGGGCGCCAAGGCCCAGGCGGGGCAGGGGCTGTCGCGGCTGCTCAACCTCACCGACGGCCTGCTCGGCCAGGGCCGCGACGTGCTGGTGGCCATCACCACGAACGAAGACCTGACCCGTCTGCACCCGGCCGTGATCCGTCCGGGCCGGTGCCTGGCGCAGATCGAGGTGGGCCCGCTGACCAGGGACGAGGCCGTCGCCTGGCTGGGGTCGTCGCAGGGCGTGGGCGCCTCGGGGGCGACGCTGGCCGAGCTGTACGCCCTTCGCGCCGGCCGCGCGATCGCCCCGGCGGGCGCGGACGAGTCCACCGGTCTCTACCTCTGATCCGGCTCCGCCGGGGGCGCCACGCGCGTCCCCGGCGTCCCGCGCGCTGAGGGGGCACGTCCGGGCCGGTACGTAAACCAACCGATGTGCGACACCGGGTGTGAAACCACAATATGGCTGGTGCTCACCGTCGATCTGGCGCGCGTCGCCTTCACCCGTCTCACCGTGCCCGGAGGCACGTGGACCAGCGAGGAACACCGGGTCGGCTTCGCGGCCACCCAGCTCGTGCCCTCGTGGACCGCGCGCACCCCGCCGGGCGGCGGCGTCGAGGTGGAGCTGCGGGCCAGGACCGGGGCGGGCACGCTGACCAAGTGGTACGTCATGGGCCGGTGGTCCGAGCACGGGCCGCGCACCTCGGTGCCCGGCCAGGGCGACGAGGACGGCGACGTGGCCGTGGACACGTTCGTGGCCAGGCGGCCGGTCGTGGCGTTCCAGCTGAGGGTCACCGCGCGCGGCGAGGGCGCGCGGATGACCTCTCTCGGCGTGCTGGCCTCGGCCCTGCCGCAGCGTCCGGTCACGGTGAGCACGCCCGGGGTGGCCGGGCACGTCGAGCTGGACGTGCCCGGCCACTCCCAGTACGCGCACGCCGGGCACCACCCGCGCTGGGACGGCGGCGGCGCGAACTGGTGCAGCCCCGCCTCGGTGGCGATGGTGCTGGCCTTCTGGGGCCGCGGCCCCGAGCCCGGCGAGCTGGCCTGGGTGGGCGCGGACGACCCCGCCCCGGCGGTGGACCACGCGGCCATGGGCACCTACGACGACAGCTACCAGGGCACCGGGAACTGGCCGTTCAACGTGGCCTACGCCGGGCGTTACGGGCTGACCGGCTTCGTGACCAGGCTGCTGTCGGCGGCCGAGCTGGAGGCGTTCGTCCTGGCGGGCATCCCGGTGATCGCCTCGCTGTCGTTCCGGGCCCACGAGCTGCCCGGCGCCGGCTACTCCACGAACGGCCACATCCTCGTCGTCACCGGCTTCACCGCCGGGGGCGACGTCGTCGTCAACGACCCCGCCGCGCCCGCGGACGGCGAGGTTCGGCGGATCTACCCGCGGGCAGCGTTCGAGAACGTGTGGCTGAGGAGCTCGGGCAGCGGCGGCATCGTGTACGTCCTCCATCCGCCCGGGCACCCGCTGCCTCCCTGTACCAACGGCAATTGGTGATCTTTCATGAGTATTCGACCGATCGATGTGGCGCGTACCGACGGCGGCCCCCAGTGGGTGGAGGCCGTCGCCACGCCCGAGGGCGTGGAGGTGTGGTGGGACGAGCCGCGCCCGCACGAGGGCGGCAGGCGCTGCGTGGTGCGCCGCCTGCCCGACGGCTCGCGCGCCGACGCGCTGCCTCAGGGCTGGAACGCCCGCAACCGCCTGGTCGAGTACGGCGGCCGTTCCTGGCGCCCGCTGCCGGGCGGCGGCCTGGTCTTCACCCATTGGGCCGACCAGCGGCTCTACCGCCTGGACGCCTCCCCCGGGACGGCCGCAGAGCCGGTCGCCCTGACGCCCGAGGGCCCGGCCCGGTACGGCGACCTCTACCTGCCGCCCGGCCGCGACGAGGTATGGGCGGTCCGCGAGATCGACGACGCGCGTGACCTGGTCGCGGTCCCCCTGGACGGCGGCCCGCTCAGGGTCGTCGCGCGCGCCCACCATTTCCTGATGAACCCCCGCCTGTCCCCCGGCGGCACCCGGATCGCCTGGATCGGCTGGAACCACCCCGAAATGCCCTGGGACGGCACCGAGCTGTGCGTGGCCGACCTGTCCCCGGACGGCGTCGCGGGCCCTCACCGGGTCGTCGCGGGCGGCCACGAGGAGTCGGTGACGCAGGCCGAGTGGCGCGACGAGGAGTCCCTGTACGCCGTCACCGACCCGACCGGCTGGTGGAACGTGCACCTCGTGCACCTCGACGGCTCCCCCTCGCGCAACCTCACGCCCGTGGAGCTGGAGTTCGGCGCGGCGGCCTGGAAGCCGGGCCTGGCCTGCCTGGCCCCGGCGGGCGAGCAGCTGGTCGTGGTGTACGGCACCGCCGACCACCGCCGCCTGGGCGTGCTCGACCCGGCGACGGGCGGCCTGCGCGAGATCGGCGGGGACGGGCACACGTACTGGGCCTCGACGGTGTCGGCGGCCGGGGGCAAGGCGGTGGCGGTGGGGGCGACGCCGTACACGCCGCTGGAGGTGACGCTGGTCGATCTGGCCACCGGCGGGCACGAGGTCGTCTCGGCCCCCAAGCCGCTGCCCGACCGGGCGCTGCTGCCGACGCCGGAGGCGGTGACGATCGAGGGCGTGCACGCCCATCTCCACCCGCCGGCCGGGGTCGCCGGGCCGGCGCCGTACGTGATCTTCGTGCACGGCGGCCCGACCGGGAACACGCCGGTCGTGCTGGACCTGGAGGTCGCCTACTTCACCAGCAGAGGGATCGGCGTGGCCGTGGTGAACTACGGCGGCTCGACCGGTTACGGCCGGGCCTACCGCGAGCGGCTGCGGCACCAGTGGGGCGTGGTGGACGTCCAGGACTGCGCGAAGGTGGCGCGCGGGCTGGTGCAGCTCGGCCTGGCGGACGCGGCCAGGATCGCGATCAGGGGCGGCAGCGCCGGCGGCTGGACCACGGTGGCCGCGCTGGTGCACAGCGACGTGTTCGCGGGCGGCGTCGCGCACTACGCGATCACCGACCCGGAGAGCTGGGCGGCCGAGACGCACGACTTCGAGTCGCGCTACCTCGACGGGCTGGTGGGCCCGTTGCCCGAGACGCGGCAGCGGTACACCGACCGCTCGCCGCTCCTGAACGCGGCCCGGGCATCGGGCCCATGCCTCATGTTGCACGGTCTGGAGGACGCGATCGTGGACGTGAGCCAGGCCGAGCGATTCACCGCCGAACTGGACAAGCACGGCAAACAGTGGGCTCTGCTCACCTTCGCCGGCGAGCAGCACGGCTGGCGCAGGGAAGAGACCATCGTGGCGGTGCTGGAGGCCGAGCTGGCCTTCTACGGGCTGATCTTCGACCTGGAGACGCCCGGCGTGCCGCCGCTGACGCTGAAGGGGAGAGCGTGAAGAGCGTCGCCGAGATCTGCTCGGACCTGATCAGGTTCGACACCACCAACCCGGGCTCGGGCGAGCGCCCGGCGGCCGAGTACGTGGCCACGCTGCTGGCCGACGCGGGGCTGGAGCCGGTGGTGTTCGAGTCGGAGCCCCGGCGCACGACCGTCGTGGCCAGGATCGACGGCGACTCCGCCGACGCGCTGCTCGTCCACGGCCACCTGGACGTGGTGCCGGCCGACCCCGCCGAGTGGCGGATGCACCCGTTCTCCGGCGAGATCACCGACGGCTGCGTGTACGGCCGGGGCGCGGTGGACATGAAGGGCTCGTGCGCGATGACGCTCGCGGCCGTGCTGGACATGGCGGCGCGCGGCGTGCGGCCCAAGCGGGACCTGGTGCTGGCCTTCCTGGCCGACGAGGAGGCCACCGGCGACCACGGCTCCCGGTACGCGGTGACCGAGCACCGGCACCTGTTCGACGGCGTCACCGAGGCCATCAGCGAGTCGGGCGGCTTCAGCGTGGAGGCCGGCGGGCGGCGCGTCTACCCGATCGCCGTCGGCGAGCGCGGCACCGCCTGGATGAAGGTGACCGCCCACGGCGTGGCGGGCCACGGCTCGCGGCCCGCCGTGGACAACCCCGTCGCCACGCTGGCCCACGCCCTGTCGCGGGTCGCCGCGCACCGGTGGCCGGTACGCCTGACGCCGTCGGTCGCCGCGCTCCTGGAGAGCCTGTCGGAGATCACCGGCCAGGCGATCGACCTGGACCGGCTGGACGCCGAGGCCGACCGGCTGGGCGCGCTCGGCGAGCTGTTCCACGGCCAGATCCGCAACTCGGCGAACCCGACGATGCTGGCGGCCGGTTACAAGGTGAACGTGGTGCCCTCGACGGCCTCGGCGCACGTGGACGGCCGGTACCTGCCGGGCCTGCAGGAGGAGTTCCTGGCGACGATCGACGAGCTGCTCGGGCCGAAGATCACCCGCGAGTTCGTGAACCTGGAGGAGGCGCCCGCCGCGCCGTACCCGTCGGCGTTCTTCGACGAGCTGGCGGGGGCGCTGGTGGCCGAGGATCCGCAGGCGCGGCCGGTCCCGTACGTGATGAGCGGCGGCACCGACGCCAAGTCCTTCGCCACCATCGGCATCCAGGGGTACGGCTTCGCCCCGCTCATGCTCCGGCCCGACCTGGACTACTTCGGCATGTTCCACGGCAAGGACGAGCGGGTGCCGGTGGAGGGCCTGGAGTTCGGCACCCGCGTGCTGACCCGCCTGCTCACCTGACCGTCCCGGCCCGGCGACGTCCTCAGGCCGCCGGGCCGAACCAGGCCGTCAGCGCCTCCGCCAGGCCGCTCCCGCCCGCCCAGGCGACGTAACCGTCGGGGCGGACGAGCAGCGCCCCGCCCCCGGCCTGCGGCGTGTCGGCGACGGCCGGGCGCACGCGGTCGCGGTGTCCCGCCAGGGCGTCCGCCGGCACGTCCGCGCCGCCGGACAGGTCGAGCAGCAGCCCTCGCCCGTCCCGCAGCAGCTCCGCGACCGGCCGCGCCGCCTGTTCCGCCTGTTCCGCCGTCGCGGCTCGCGCGTCCGGCGGCGGGGTGGCGGTCAGGGACGGGGTGAAGCGGCCCACGCGGGGGTCGGGCGCGGCGGGCGCGTAGTCGACGTCGGTGCCCTCGACCATGCGGGTGAAGTGGCGCTCGGCGTCCGGCAGCGCCATCACCTCGGCCAGCACCTCGCGCAGCGCGTCCACCTGGGCTCCCGGGCGCATCGCCGCCACCTGGGCGCGGGTGTTGCGCAGCACGCGGGCCGCCACCGGGTGACGCTCGCCGGTGTAGGTGTCCAGCAGGCTCTCCGGGGCCGCGCCGCGGGCGACCAGCGCCAGTTTCCAGCCCAGGTTGACGGCGTCCTGCAACCCCAGGTTGAGCCCCTGGCCGCCGATCGGCGAGTGCACGTGGGCGGCGTCCCCCGCCAGCAGGACGCGTCCCTTGCGGTAGGAGTCGGCGTGCCGGGTGTTGTCGCTGTAGCGGATGCCGGCCTCCAGGCGGGCGACCCCGACGTCCTCCCCGGTCACCCGGCGCAGGCTGCCGGCCAGCTCCTCGGCGGTCACCGGCGCGTCCCGCCCTGAGGACGCGTCGCCGGGGCCGCCGTCGAACTCGATGGTCGCGATCTCCCCGGGCACCAGCGACAGGTTCACCAGCCCGCCCGGGCTGCGCAGGGACGAGCCGACCACCCCGGGCCCGGTCAGCGTGGCCACGGCCGTCCTGCCGGTCATGGTGGCGGGCGTGCCGGAGAAGGCGAACCCGGACCGCTTGCGCACCAGGCTCCGCCCGCCGTCGCAGCCCACCAGGTAGGCGGCCTCCACGCGCTCGCCGTCCGCCAGGGTGGCCACCACGCGGTCGGCGTGCGCGGTGACGTCCACGACGGCGCGGCCGTGGCTGACCGGCACGCCGAGCTCGGCGGCGCGCGCGGCCAGCACGGCCTCGATCCAGTGCTGCTTGAGCATGACGTACTCGGCCGTCCCGTCCTGGGCCAGCAGCGGCAGGCCGGCGAAGTGGCCGCGCATCATGCCCTTCCGCAGCAGCTCGGTCATCATGCCGACCAGGTCGGAGCGGTCGGGACCGGGGCCGGCGGCCAGCTCGTCGAGCATCCGCCACTGCGCCTCGGCCAGCGGCTGCACCAGCCCGCGCAGCTCCAGCGAGTGCAGGGTGCGGGCGTTGAGCGAGCGCAGGCCGAGGCTGCGGGTCACGCGTTCCGCGCCGGTGGCCGCCTCCAGGACCAGCGGCCGCGCGCCGCCGAGCCGGAGCTCGCAGGCCAGCAGCAGCCCGACCGGCCCGCCGCCCACGATGATCACGTCGGTCATGCCGACTCCTTACTTACGCCGTATGCTTACGTCGTAAGTAGAGCACGTACACCGTAAGCTCTGTCAAGCGCGAAGGGAGAGCCGATGGCACGGCGCGAGCCGCTGAACCGGGACAAAGTGCTGGCCGCAGCCCTGGAGCTGGCCGACAACGAGGGCCTCGACGGCCTGTCGATGCGCCGGCTGGCCAAGGTGCTGGGCGTGGAGGCGATGTCGCTCTACAACCACGTCTCGAACAAGGCCGACCTGGTCGACGGCATCGTGGAGCTGGTGTTCCGCGAGGTGGAGCCGCCCGACCCGGAGCTGCCGTGGCAGGAGCAGCTGCGCGCGACGGCGCGCAACATGCACCGGGCGTTCAGCCGTCATCCGGTGGTCCCGCTGGCACTGGCGACCGACCGGTCCAACCCGACCTCGCCGCACGCCCTGCGCACCCTCGACGGCCTGGTCGGCACGCTGTACGCGGCGGGCTTCGACGACCTGGGCGTCTGGCGGGCGCTGACCGCCGTGAACGGCCTGCTGTTCGGCACCCTGCTGCTGTCCACCGGCGGCTTCGGCGGCGCCCCCGGCCGGCACGCCGGCGAGGAGCAGGTGGGCGTCTACATCCGCGCCCTCGACCCGGGCAGCCTGCCGCACTTCGCCAGGCTGCTCCACTGGACGCGCGGCGGCGTCGATCCGGCCGCCGACTTCGACCAGGCCCTGGACCTGCTGATCGACGGTCTCGCACAGGCCGTCGCAGACTAGTGGAACAAACTATTCCGTTCTGCTACTATGGGTCATCTCGAAAGGAGCTCCACATGGGCGACATCATCAGCGGCTGGGACGTTCTGGACGCCTCGCACGAGGCGCTGCGCAAGGCCGTCAGCGGCATCCCGGCCGGCGGCTGGCACCTGCCGACCCCGTGCTCCGAGTGGAGCGTCACCAAGGTCTTCAAGCACGCGGTGGGCGACCAGATCGGCTTCGCCGCCACGCTCACGGGCGAGGCCGGGCCGGCGTTCAACCCGTTCGACCCGCCCGCCGAGCCGGGCGCCGACCCGGCGGCCGAGCTTGAGGACGCGCTGACCCGCTCGGCCAGGGCGTGGGCCGCGGTCGACCGCGACGCCGCCGAGGTGCCCACGCCGGTGCCGCCGAACAAGATGTCGCCGTGGGCGGGCTCGACGGCGTGCGCGCTCGACGCGGCCGTGCACGCCTGGGACATCGCCGTGGCCACCGGCCAGCCCTCGCCGCTGACGCCGGAGCTGGCCGGGCCGCTGCTGGAGGTCGCCCGGCAGATCGCCGACCCGCTGCGCCCGTGGGGCGCCTACGCCCCGGCGCTCCCGGACGACGCCTCCGGCGACGAGGTCGCCGCCCTGCTGCGCTACCTCGGCCGCGACCCCCACTGGTCGCCGGCCACCTGAGGCCGGCCGGGCGCGAGGCCTCGGTCAGGAGAACTTGGTCTGCGGACGCTCCTCGCGCTCGCCGTCGACGAAGATGTCCAGCTTCTCGTTGTAGAAGGCGATCAGCCCCGCCACGCGCTCGCTCTCCGGCAGCGGCGTGCGGTAGGACCAGGCCAGGTCCTTCTTCCCGTTGACCGACCAGTACTCCGCCGTGCCCTTGTACGGGCAGTGGGTGGCGGTGTCGGTGTGCTCCAGCAGGTCGAGCCGCACGTCGGTCTTCGGCAGGTAGTAGCGGGCCGGCAGGCCGGTCTCGAACAGGATGCGGGCGTTGCGCGAGTCGGCCACGGTGACGCCGTCGACCTCCACCCGGATGTGCCGCGAGCTCGGCAGGATGTCCACCCGCGTGTACGGGTCGCGGACGTGCACGTAGACCTCTTCGTCCTCCTCGAACCAGGCGTCCATGGCGTCCCAGTCGAAGCGCACGTGCCCGCGGATCTCCTCCAGCGGCGAGTCGTCGCCGTAGACCAGCGCCGCCTCCGGGGCCTGCGCGGCGCCCGAGGTGACCGTGTGGACGGCGGCGTCGCCCCTGCTCGGGGAGTGCCTGGACGCGCCGGTCGGCTTGAGCGCCGCCTGCTCGACGTCCTGGAGGGGGAAGTAGTAGGTGGGGTAGAAGGGGCCTTCCCACACCAGCAGGGCCCGGGTCGTGTCGGCGATCGGCCGGCCGCCCAGGTAGGTCCGCACGCGCTTGGCCGACCGCTCGACGCGGACCCGGCCCCGGTTCGTGGCATCCATGTCCCGGCCAACCCGCGTGGCGGCGGGGCTATTCCGGCCTTCAGACCCCGAACAGGGCCAGCGTCACCCACGTGGTGAGCGTGCCGGTGACCGCGCCCGCCGCGACCTGCGCCCACGTGTGATGGGCGAGCCGGACCCTGGCCCAGCACACCAGCGCCACCACGGCCGCGCCGGCGATCGCCACCGGCACGGCGGGCAGCACGTGCGCCAGCACCACCACCGTGCCCGCCGAGACGGCGGCGTGGAAGGAGATCTTCCAGCGGGTGGTGATCGGCACGGTCACCGCCAGGGCGACCAGCATCGCGGTCACGGTGGCCACCAGCAGCCGCGGCGCGCCCAGCACGACCAGCAGCGCGAGCGCGGCCAGCACGGCGGCCACGGCGGCCAGCAGCGGGCCGGTGCGGCGGGCCCGGTCGACGATGTGGTGGGAGTCGAGCCGCCCCGAGCGCACGCCGAGCGCGATCACCGCCGCCGGCACGCCGCCGCAGAACGCCGAGGCCACCAGCCCCCAGGCCGCGCCGGCCCATCCCTGGGCGAGCAGGCCCACGGCGGGCGGCATGACGATCACCAGCACTTGCGGTGCCAGCAGGTTCGTCACCCGCTTCGCCACCAGGTCGGCCATCATGGCATGAAAGATTACGCGATCATGGCCGCTGCCCGTTTCAGCGACGCCCCGGCCGCTCCGGGCCGCCCGGTCAGCCCTTGCCGGCGGCGTTCACGATGCGGGTCGTGGAACGGTCGGGGATGGCCGCCATCTCCCAGCACTCGGCGCCCAGGATGGCCGCCGCCGTGGCCCGGGCGCCCGCGTGCGGGTCGCCGGCCGTGTGGGCCAGCGCGCCCGGCCGCATCGGCGCGAGCAGGTCGATGTAGTCCTCGGGGCCGTGGGCCTCGGGTGGCCCGGCCACCACGAAGACGCCGGCCACGCAGCGCAGCGCGGCCAGCACCTCGGCCCGCTCCGCCGCCGGGTTGAACGGCCGGCTGGGCCCCTTCCACGCCCGCACGCGCGGGTCGTCCTCCACGCCGACCACCAGGGGCAGCCCGCGGGCGGCCACGGCGCCCAGGTAGCGCACGTGGCCGACGTGCAGGATGTCGAAGACGCCGGTCACGACGGCCGCCCCGGGCCGGTCGTACGGCTCCACCCAGACGGCCTCCAGGCTGCTCACGCGACCTCCTCCGACGGCCGGGCGAGTAGGCTGCTGTGCACGCTTTGCTCCCCCACGGGCCTAGACGACTCGTCGATCGCAGCGTACTCGGTCGCCGCGGCAGGTCGTGCAGGCGACCTTGGAAAGAGCATTCCTACCTTTTCGCGATAATCTCTCGCCCCCTGCCCGCGCGTCTCATGACGTCACCTGATTCGGGGGAGGTCGCCGTGGCGCCGAGGGACTCAGACCATGCCGGCGGGGGTGAGACGCCCGGGTTCCGCGACCTCGCGGTCCGGCTTCCGGGGGTCGCGTCCCAGGTCTCGCGGGCCAGGGGGCTCGTGACGGACGCGCTCGGCCGCGATCATCCCTTCCACGACGACGTGGTGCTGCTCACCAGCGAGCTGGCCACGAACGCGATCCTGCACACCAGGTCCGGGGACGGCGGCTCGTTCACGGTGTCGGTGCTCAGCTCGGACACCACGGTCCGGGTGTGCGTGGCCGACGGCGGCGCGGACGGCCCGCCGTGCGTGTGCCGGACCGCTCCGCAGGCGACCAGCGGCCGGGGGCTGCCGCTGATCGAGGCGCTCAGCCACCGGTGGGGGTTCGTCCGCGAGGGGGGCTCGACGACCGTCTGGTTCGAGCTGACGCAGGCCCGCGGGCCCGGCGGGCAGGAGCCGTGCGTCACAGGTCGAGCCGGCACAACCCTTCGGCCAGCGCCTTCGTGGTGAGCCTGGTCCGGCTGTCGCAGCCCAGCTTGGCGAAGATGTGCTCCAGGTGGGTGGTCACCGTCCGGACGCTCAGCACCAGGCAGGCCGCGATCTGCGGGTTGGAGTCGCCGGCCGCGACCCGGGTGAGCACGTCGACCTCGCGGCCGGTCAGGTCGTAGGGCAGCGGGCAGGGCCGTTCGGCGGCGACCGCGCCCTGCAGCGAGCCCTGGTAGCCGACGCCGGCCCGCAGCAGCCGCACCTCGTGCCAGCGGCCGCCGCCGTCGAGCCACAGGCCGCGCCGGCTCAGCTCGCGCGAGTCGATGAACGCGCGCGCGAAGGCCGCCATGGCGGGGTCGTCCCACAGCTCGCGGGAGACCTCGTGGCCGGGCACCGCGCGGCGCTCGCCGAGCCGGTCGAAGGCGACCGCGCGGAAGTCGGGCGGCAGCCCGGCGGGGTCGATCACGCACCGGGTCAGGTCGGTGACGTGCGCGAGCATCGGGCTCACGGCGGCGACCAGGGCGCCGGCCAGCAGCGGGAAGGCGTCTTTGGCGGCCAGGTGCAGCAGGCCGGTGTAGCGGCCGCCGTCGGCGAGGAACAGCGGCGCGGTCAGCCCGGCCCGCCATCCGTAGGGGGCCAGGTGGCGGCGGAAGTAGCGTTCGGTGCCCGGCTGCGGCATGGGCACCGGCCGCCGCCCGGCGATGGCCTCGCGGCAGGCGTCGAGCGCGGCGTACTCCTCGGCGGCGTCGCGGTCGATGCGGCGGTGGCCGTCGGAGACGACGCTGTGGTGCCGGCCGGTGGCGGGGTCGAAGGCGACGAACTCGTAGGCGTCGAGCGGGACCACCTGGCGCAGCGCCGCCATCGCCGCGTGCGCGCCGCCACCGCCCGCGACCTGGTAGCCGACCTCGGCGAACGCCTGCAACTGGCGGACGCTCAAGGTGATCTCAGCCACGGATCTTTTATATCATTTGCCATTCCTTGCCCTGCTCTTGAAGATTTTCTTCACGGCCGCCGCGGTGCTACGGTGGCAGGCATGCAGCGCGCTCTCGTCACGACGACGCCGGACACGGTCCCGGCGCGCTGATTCCACGCATCCCGGGCGGGCGCCCGGGAGCTGGTCGTTCGCCCTTTCACCGCAAAGGACGATCATGAACGACCACCGCAGGCTCGGCCGCGAGCTGGAGATCTTCGGCACCGACCCGCTGATCGGCTCCGGCCTGCCCTACTGGCTGCCCGCCGGGGCCGCCGTGCGCAAGGCCGTGGAGGACTACGTCCACGAGCTCGAACGCCGCCACGGCTACGTGCACGTCAACTCCCCCGTGCTCGGCAAACGCGAGCTGTACGAACGGTCGGGCCACTGGGCGCACTACGCCGAGGACATGTTCCCACCCATGAACGTGGGCGGCGAGGAGTTCGTGCTGCGGCCCAGCCTGTGCCCGCACCACGCGCTGATCTACCGCTCGCGCGGGCGCAGCCACCGGGAGCTGCCGCTGCGCGTGGCCGAGCTCGGCGGCATGTACCGCTCGGAGCTGTCGGGCGTGCTCGGCGGCCTGACCAGGGTGCGGGCCATCCAGCTCAACGACGGCCACGTGTTCTGCGCGCCGGAGCAGGCGGCGGCCGAGGTGTCGGCCGCGCTGGACCTGATCGAGGCCGCGCACGCCCAGCTCGGCATCCGGGCCGCCCGCTACCGGCTCTCACTGCGTGGCGAGGGCGGCAAGTTCGTGGACGACCCCGCGATGTGGGCGCGCTCGGAGGCCGTGCTGCGCGAGGTGCTGCAGGCACGCGGCCGCGCCTACGACGAGGAACGCGGCGAGGGCGCCTTCTACGGCCCGAAGATCGACATCCAGATCGCCGACCCGGCGGGCCGCGAGAGCACCCTGTCGACCGTCCAGGTGGATCTGTACCAGCCCGAGCGCTTCGACCTGTCGTACGCGGGCGGGCGGCGTCCCGTCATGGTGCACCGCAGCGTGGTCGGCGGGATCGAGCGCCTGGTCGCGCACCTGATCGAGGTGCACGGCGGCGCGTTCCCGGCGTGGCTGGCGCCCGTGCAGGCGGTCGTGCTGCCGCTGTCGGACGCCGAGCTCCCGGCGGCCGAGGACCTGCTGCGGCGGGCGGTGGCCGCCGGGCTGCGGGCCGAGCTGGCGCCCGCGGACCGGGGCAGCCTCGGGGCCAGGATCAGGGCGCACCGGCTGGTGCCGTACCAGCTCGTGGTGGGGCCGCGGGAGGTCCCGGACGGCGTGCCGTCCGTCCGGCTGCGGGATGGCGGCCAGGCGGGCCCGGTGCCGGTCGAGCGGCTGGCCGCGGAGTGCCGGCCGCGCTTGTGACGTCCGTCACCGGCGTTCAGAGCCAGTCCTTCTTCTTGAAGACCGCGTACAGCACCACGGACGCCACCGCCACCAGCACCGACGACACCCAGAAGCCCGAGATGTCCCCGGAGCCGGGGTAGGGCACGTTCTGGCCGTAGAAGCCGGTGATGGCGGTGGGCACCGCGATGATGGCGGCCCAGCTCGTCACCCGCTTCATGATCTCGTTGAGGCGGAAGCCCTGCTGGGCCAGCCGGGTCTCGCGGACGTTGGCGAGCATGTCGCGGATCGCCTCCACCCACTCGGCGACCCGCTGGACGTGGTCGTAGACGTCCTCGTAGTAGGGGGCCATCACCAGGTCGGCGACGATCTCCTGGTCGCGGCGGAGTAAGGTGCCGAGCACCTCCCGCATCGGCATGGAGATCTTGCGCAGCCTGGCGGTGTCCTTGCGCAGCACGTACATGGCGCGCTGGAGCTGCCTGCCGTCGCGGGGCGGCGCGTCGTCGAACAGCGACTCCTCCATGGCCTCGGCCCGCGCGTCGAGGTCCTGGACCAGGTCGAACTGGCTGTCCACGACGTAGTCGAGCAGGCCGTGCAGCAGGAAGGAGACGCCGTGCCCGGCCAGGCGGGAGGTCGCGTCCCAGCGCCTGACCACCTCGTCGATGTCGAAGCAGGCGTTCTCCCGCACGGTCACCAGGGCGTTGGGGGTGACGAAGGCGTTCACCTCGACGGGGACGAGGCGGCCCTCGTCCAGGTGGATGCCGTACACGGTGATGAACAGGTGGTTGTCGTAGACGTCCACCTTGGGGCGCTGGTGGTCGCTGAGGACGTCCTCGACGGCCAGTTCGTGCAGGCCGAGCTCCTCGCCGACCTGGTTGAGCTGCTCGGGGGTGGGCGAGCAGAGATCGAACCAGACGACGGCCTCGGGGTCGCCGACGTGGTCGGAGACCTCCTCGACCGGGAAGCCCTCCTTTTCGAGGACGCCGTTCCTGTACAGACGCGTACGCATCAGGCGAGTCTGGCAAATCGCCGGGCATCGCGCACGGCCGCTCCCCCCGGATCGTTGTTGAAGTAGACGTGGACGTCCCGCCATCCGGCCTGCTCCACCCTCCTCGCCCAGCTCTTCAGCGCCGCCGCGCCGTAGGACGGCCGGGGGGCGGCCAGGCCCTCGTGCAGCCGCACGTACCCCCAGTCGGCGGTGCGCCACAGCGGCGTCAGCGGCCGGCCGAGCCGGTCGGCCCAGCACAGCGCGGCCCCCCGCGCGAGCAGCACCTCGCGCACCTCGCCGGTCCACCAGGAGTCGTGCCGCGGCTCCACCGCCACCCGCACGCCGCCGGGGAAGCAGCCCAGGCAGCGGTCCAGCAGGGCGGGGTCGGCGCGCAGCGTGGGCGGCAGTTGCAGCAGGACCGGGCCCAGCTTCTCCTTGAGCGCCCCGGCGGCCGCCATCAGCCGGGCGACCGGCTCCTCGGGCCCGGTCAGCCGCTTGATGTGGGTGAGGTAGCGGCTGGCCTTGACCGCCATCACGAACCCGTCGGGCGTGCGCTCCCGCCAGGCGGCGAACGTCTCCGGCGACGGCAGGCGGTAGAAGGCGTTGTTGCTCTCGACCGTGGGGAACTCGGCCGCGTACGTCTCCAGCCACAACCGCTGCGGGACCCCCTCGGGGTACAGCACGCCGCGCCAGTCCTTGTACTGCCATCCGGAGGTGCCCACCAGCGTCGCCACACCCGGCTCCTACCCCGGGCCGGGTGCGTTACTGTCGCAGTCCCGGAAGCCTAGGAGGATCCTGCACGCGATGGGCGCCGATCATTTCCACGGCCATTCCCACGGCCATTCGCACGGCCATTCGCACGGTCATGGCCACTCCCACGGCGTGGCCGCCGCGCCGTCGTCGCGCGGCGCGGTCGTGGCGAGCCTGGCCGTGCTGGTGCCGCTGGCCCTGGCGACGCTGGCCTGCCTGGTGTGGCTCTGGCCCGCGGGGCAGGCGGCGCCGGACGGCCAGGACGGGCGGGAGGGGCCGGCGGTCGAGCGGGTCGAGGGCACGATCGCCTCGGTCACGCTCAGGCGCTGCCCGGCCGTCCAGGAGGGCATGCCGGTGCCCGACCCGGCCACCTGCGGCAACGCCACCGTGCGGGTCGGCTCGGGGCCCGACACCGGCCGCGACGTCACGCTGCGGCTGCCGGGCGGGCCGGGGGCCCAGCGGTTCACGGCGGGCGACGACGTGCTGCTGCTGCGCGCCGCCGACGGCGACTACCAGCTCTCCGACCACGACCGGTCCACGACGTTGTGGCTGCTGGGCGGCGCGTTCGCGCTGGCGGTCATCGCGTTCGGGCGGTGGCGCGGGGTGACGGCGCTGGTGGGGCTGGCGGTGACGTTCGGGCTGCTGCTGACGTTCGTCATCCCGGCCGTCCTGGCGGGCGAGCCGCCGATGCTGGTCGCCGTCGTCGGCTCGGCCGCGATCATGCTGACGGTGCTCTACCTCACCCACGGCTTCTCCCTGACCACGTCGATGGCGGTGCTGGGCACGCTGGCCAGCCTCGCGCTCACCGGGCTGCTGTCGTACGGGGCGCTCGGCCTGGCCCGGCTCAACGGCGTCACCGACGACACCGCCCTGACCCTGGGCATGAGCCTGTCCATCGACACCGAGGGGCTGCTGCTGGCCAGCATCATCATCGGGGCGCTCGGCGTGCTCGACGACGTCACCGTCACCCAGGCGGTGACGGTGGGCGAGCTGGCCGCGGCCAACCCCTCCTACGGCTTCGCCCGCCTGTACCGTGCCGCGGGTCGCGTCGGACGGGCCCACATCGCCTCGGTGATCAACACGATCATCCTGGCGTACGCGGGGGCGTCGCTGCCGCTGCTGCTGCTGTTCAGCATCGGCGCGCAGCCGCTCGGCGATGTGCTGACCACGCCGGTCGTGACCCAGGAGATCGTCCGCAGCGTGGTGGGCACGCTCGGGCTGATCGCCGCCGTGCCGATCACGACCGCGCTGTCGGCCCTGGTCGCCGCCCGCGGCGCGCGGCCCGCGCAGCTGCCGGAGGACGAGCCGTCCACCAGGCCCGTGCGGGCCGGCGGGCCGCTCACCAGGCCCGCCCGGCACCGCCGCTGAGCGGGATCAGCCGACCTCGGCGCTGCCGTCCACCCGCAGCTTGCGGCGGGCGCGCTCGTAGAAGGTGGTGCCGACGCGGACCACCTTGGCCGCCCCCGGCCAGGCCGTGACCGTGACGGTGTCGCCGGGGCACAGGTGGCCGACCACCCGTCCGTCCACCTCGACGGCGAGCCGGCCGCTCGTGGGCAGCACCTCCAGCGTCACCTCCTCGTCGGCGGGCAGCACCAGGGCCCGGTTGAAGGAGGAGTGGGCGGCGGCGGGCACCACGAGGATGGCCTCCACGCGGGGCGAGACGATCGGCCCGCCGGCCGAGAAGCTGTACGCGGTGGAGCCGGTGGAGGTGGCCACGATCACGGCGTCCGCGGACAGGCTCACGAACGGGCTGCCCGACGGGGTGACCGACACCGCGGCCAGCCCCTCGCCGGGGATGCGGACCAGCGCGATGTCGTTGAACGCCGTCACCGCGACCCCCGCGACCACGCTCCTGATCGCCATCCGCGGCTCGATCGTGTACTCGTGGCGGTCGATGGCCGACAGCGTGCCGGCCAGCTCGTCCACGTCGATCTCGGCCAGGAAGCCGAGCTTGCCCAGGTTCACCCCCAGGATGGGCGTGGGCCGGCCGGCCAGCAGCCGCATGGTCCGCAACATCGTGCCGTCGCCGCCGAGCCCCACCAGCAGGTCGGCCCGCTCGACCAGGTCGGCCGCGTCCACCGGCACCGCGCTGCAGTCGATGCGCCCGACCTCCTCGGGCAGCCCGAGGACGGTGGCCCCCTTGTCCGCGGCCCAGCGCAGGATCGTGTCGATCGCCTTCTTGGAGTCGCGCTGGGGATGCAGCACCAGCCCGACCGTCCCGACCATGCCCATGCGACCAGCCTAAACGGTGGCGTTCCCGGACATCCGCGGCGGCCCCGGGCACCCGGCGGCTCCGCTAACGTCGGAGACATGCGGCTTCATGTGGGATGCGCGATGTGGACGCACACACCGTGGAACGGACGGTTCCTGCCCCATCCGCTCCCGCCGGGAGAGCGCCTGCGCGCCTACGCCACCTGGTGCGACGCGGTCGAGGGCAACACCACGTTCTACGCCACCCCCGCCCGCGCCACGGTGGAGTCGTGGGCCCGGCAGCTCGACCCCGACTTCCGCTTCGTGGTCAAGCTGCCCAAGACCATCACCCACCACCACCGGCTGACCGGCGCCGAGCAGGAGCTGCACGCCTTCCTCGACGCCGTCGAGCCGCTCGGGCCGCGCGCGCACGCCCTGTGGGTGCAGTTGCCGCCCGGCTTCGGCCCCGCCGACCTCGGCACGCTGGCGGCCTTCCTGCACCGCCTGCCCCGCTCCCACCGCTACGCCGTGGAGGTCCGCCACCGCGCCTTCTTCGACGACGCCCGCCAGGCCGGGCAGCTCGAACGGGTGCTGGCCGCCGCCGGCGCCGAATGGGTGCCGTTCGACACGGTGACGCTGTTCCGCACCCCGCCCACCAGCGACGCCGAGCGCGACGCGTGGACCAGGAAGCCGCGCGTGCCGCGCCGCACCCGCGCGCTCACCGGCCACCCGATCGTCCGCTACCTGGGCCGCGACTCCGTCGAGGCCACGGTCGAGGGCTGGCGGGAGTGGGTGGACACGGTCGCCGGGTGGCTGCGCGAGGGCCGCTCCCCCACCGTGTTCGTCCACACGCCCGACAACGCCGACGCGCCGATGCTCGCCCGCCGCTTCCACGACGAGGTGCGCGCCCGGGTGCCGGAGCTGCGCCCGCTGCCCGAGCCGATGCCCGCCGAGCCCCCCACGCTGTTCTGACCACCCCCGGCCGCGCGGGCGGCCTCACGCGCGCAGCGTGTAACGGATCGGCAGGTGCTTGATCCCGCCCACGAACGTGGTGGCCACCCAGGCGGGCTCGCCGTCGAACTCCACGCTCTCCAGCCGGGGCAGCAGCTCGGCGAACAGCGCCCGGATCTCCATGCGGGCGAGCGCTGCCCCGAGGCAGAAGTGCACGCCGGAGCCGAAGGCCAGGTGCCGGTTGGGGTCGCGGCCGGCGTCGAAGCGGAACGGCTCGGCGAACACCTCCTCGTCCCGGTTGGCCGACGGGTACGACAGCAGCACCGACTCCCCCCGCCTGACCGGCGTGCCGCGTACGGCGGTGTCGGCGGCGGCGGTGCGCATGAACTCCTTCACCGGGCTCACCCACCGGATCATCTCCTCGGCCGCCAGCGGCAGCAGCCCGGGGTCCCGGCGCAGCCGCCGCAGCTCGCCGGGGTGCCGGATGAGCGCCTCCAGGCCGCCGGCGATGGTGGAGCTGGTGGTGTCGTGCCCGGCGGTGGCGATGATGACGTAGTAGGAGGCGGCGTCCAGGTCGCTCAGCGGGCGGCCGTCCACGCGGGCGTTGGCGATCTCCGAGGCGAGGTCGCCGGTGGGCCTGGCCCGGCGCGCGGCGGTCAGCTCGCGGAAGTAGTCCAGCAGGTCGGCCAGCACGGCGGTGTGGTCCTGGGCGGTGCCGCCGCGCCGGTTGTCGCTGTCGTCCTGGCCGAACAGCTCCTGGGTGAGCCGCAGCATGCGCGGGAAGTCCGACTCGGGCAGGCCCAGCAGCGACAGGATGACGTAGAGCGGGTAGTGCACGGCGACCTGCCGGGCGAAGTCGCAGGAGCCGCCGTGGGCGGTCATCCGGTCGACGTAGCGGCGGGCCAGGTCGCGGACGCGGACCTCCAGGGCGCGCATGGCCCTGGGCCGGAACCAGTCGGCGGCGACGGCCCGCACGACGCGGTGCTCGGGGTCGTCCATGTGGACGAGCGTCTTCAGGCCGGTGCCGCGGGCCCGCTGCTCGGCCAGCCGGGCGTCGATCTCCGCGCTGCGCAGCACCGGGCGCGGGGCGCTCAGCCACAGGGCGTTGTTCCGCTCGATCTCCAGCAGGTCGGCGTGCCGGGTGACGGCCCAGAAGGGGTTGTAGCCGGGCACCTCCACGCGGTGCACCGGGGACTCGCGGCGCAGCAGCGCCAGGGCCTCGTGCAGCCGGGTCTCGTCGGCGTACGCGGCGGGCGTGGCGAACACGTGCCCGGCCTCCTCCACGGACATGGTCGCGGTCACGGCGGGCCCTCCTCTGGATGCGGGGGTGATGCGGCCAGGAGAGCCATTCCCCCGGCGCGTGTGCGCCATTCGGCCCTGCGGCGGCCACCGGCAGGGCAAGATCGGATGGCGGCGTCCCCGCGGCGTCCCCCGCAGTGTCCCCGCAGTGTCCCCCGCAGTCGAGTCGAGCAGTGGAGTGGAGCGCACATGACGGCTACCGCCGAGTCGTTACGGCAGACCTCCGGCGGCGTGACCGCCCGCCTGATGGGCGTCGAGGAGGAGTACCTGATCGTCGATCCGGCCACCCGCGCCGTGGCCCCCGGGGCGGCGGCCGTCGTCGGGCGCGCCGCGGCCGGGCTGGGCGACCGGGTCTGCACGGAGATCACGCAGTTCCAGGTGGAGGCCAAGACGGCGCCCTGCGCGAGCCGGGCCGAGCTGGAGTCGGAGCTGCGGCGGATGCGCGAGGTCGTGGCCGCCGCCGCACGCGCCGAGGGGCTGGCCGTGGTCGCCTCCGGCACGCCGGTGATCGGCGACGTCGTCCCGCCGCCGATCACCGAGCACCCCCGGTACGGCGTCGGCATCGACAACTACCGCGCCCTGCACGACGAGCAGGCCATCTGCGCCGGTCACGTGCACATCCACGTGCCCGACCGGGAGCAGGCCGTGCTGGTGTGCAACCACGTGCGCCCGTGGCTGCCGGTGCTGCTC
Organism: Nonomuraea sp. NPDC001636; assembly: GCF_040298265.1. Classification (NCBI taxonomy): domain Bacteria; kingdom Bacillati; phylum Actinomycetota; class Actinomycetes; order Streptosporangiales; family Streptosporangiaceae; genus Nonomuraea; species Nonomuraea sp. NPDC001636. The sequence goes on along the minus strand of NZ_JBEOZT010000007.1, from coordinate 214,660 downwards.
GCGCTCATGGCCAACTCGCCCTTCTGGGCCGGCCGCGACACCGGTTACGCGGGCTGGCGGGTGCTGGCCTGGGGCAAGTGGCCGGTGGCCGGGCCGCCGCCGTACTTCGGGTCGCTGGAGCACTTCGAGCGCACGGTCGCGGCGCTGACCGACAGCGGCGCGCTGGTCGACCCCGGGACGCTGTTCTGGGACGTGCGCCCGTCGGCCCGGCTGCCCACGGTGGAGGTGCGGGTGGCCGACGTGCCCGCCTCCACGCGCGAGTCGGTGTTCCTGGCGCTGGTGGTGCGGGCGCTGGTCACCACGTCGCTGCACCGGGTGCTGGACGGCGATCCTGGCCCCGAGGTGCCCGCCGAGCTGCTGCGCGTGGCCTACTGGCGGGCCGCCAGGGACGGGCTGGGCGGGTCCGGCGTCGATCCGTTCACGGGGGCGGCGCGGCCGGTCGCCGAGCTGGTGGCGCGGCTGCTGGAGCACGTCGGGCCCGCGCTGGCCGCGGCCGGCGACCGGGAGGCGGCCGAGCAGGGGTGGCGGCTGCTGCGCGGGAACGGCGGCGGCGCCGAGCGCCAGCGGGCCGCGCACGCCCGGCGCGGGGCGCTCGCCGACGTGGTCGACGATCTCGTGGCCCGCTTCTCCTCTCACGACTGAAGCCGGTCGGCTCCTACGACTGGAGCCGGTCGGCTTCTACGGCTGGAGCCGGGCGGCCAGGAACGCGCGCAGCGGCTCGACGTGGCGTACGGGGTCGCGCCAGCGGGCCTGGAGGTCCTCCAGGAGGTGCTGCTCGGCGACCGGCTCGCCGTGCCGCCAGGCCCGGACGACGGGATGCAGGAAGGCGCACTCGTCGGCCCGCTCGGGCGTGGGGTGGCGCTGGATGGCGAACACGTCGGCCCGGTCGCGCGGCCCCCAGCGCAGGGTCAGCGTGAGGCACAGCCCGGCGGCGGCGAAGCGTTCCCGGGCGTAGTCCTCCGGCAGGTCCTCGTAGTGGCGCACGACGCCGTCCGGGCCGAGCACGTACGCGTCGGACAGGTACTCGAACTGGGTCCACAGCGCCGAGCTGTGGTTGACCCGGTCGAGCATCGACCCGGTGAGCACGTCGGCGTCGGCGGGCAGCTCGCGCACCGGCAGCGGCCGGCCCTCGTAGCGTTCGAGCAGCAGGGCGGTCAGGGAGCGCAGGTTGTAGCGGAAGCCGTCGATGAACGCCGAGGAGGCCCGTTTGAAGTCGCGGGCCTGCATGAGGGTGCCGGCGAAGTAGAGGCCGTCGACGTCGGCCGACTGGAAGTCGGGGCGGATCGCCGGCATCCGGCCGCCGGGGGTGAGCGCGGGCCGGCAGGAGTCGCCGAACAGGCCGGTGTCCATGGTGAAACCCGTGCAGCGCAGGACGGCGTCGTAGTCGAGCACCGCCTGCTCGCCGTCGGCCAGCGTGTAGGTGATCGCGGCCCTGATCCCGCCGTCCTCACGCCAGAGGCGGTCGACGGTGCACTCCAGGACGCCGTGCAGGGTCTTGAACCAGTAGCTGTCCAGGAAGGCGCCGTACTGGCCGCGGACGTGGCCGGGGTGCTTGCTCGTCCAGGCCAGGCGGACGGGGCTGGGGCTGGCCAGGTGGATGACCGCGGCGTACGGGAGCAGCGCCTGGGCGGTCTCGAACGCCGAATTGCCCTTGCCGATGACCAGGACGCGCCGGTCGGCGAAGTCCTCGCCGTTGACGGGGACGTCCTCGTAGCCGGTGGCCAGCTCGATGCCCGGGATGTCGGGGATGTGCGGACCGCCCCACCCGGTGGCGACGATCAGGCACTCGGCCCGGAGAACCCGGTCACCGGTGTGGACGACGAAGCCCGCGCCGTCCTTCTCGACGCGCTCGACGGCCGTCGAGTACCGCACCCGCAGCCCGTGGACGCGCTGGAAGTCGGCCAGGTAGCGGACCAGGTCGTCGGCGTGCGGGAAGTACTCGCGCGAGTAGTTCGGGAACATCAGGTCGGGCTCGTCGTTGAGCAGGGAGTTCCAGTCCCAGCGGAGCTGGATCTCGCGCTCCTTCTCGCCGGTGTGCACCTTGTTCAGCGAGATGAGCCGGCGGTGGCGCGGGTAGCTGCGGAAGAAGCCGCCGGGCGCGTCCTCGCGTTCCAGGGTGACGTAGTCGGCCCCGGCGCGCTGCAGGAAGTAGCTGAGCTGCAGCCCGCCGGGTCCGGCGCCGATGATCACGAACCGGTGGTGTTCCGCGTCCATCAGTCCTGCTGCCCCGCCGCCGGTGGGACGGTCGTGTAGCCGTGCGTCAGGATGCGCTGCGCGGCCAGGTCGTACCCGGCGGGGTCGTCGGGGGCGAAGGTGCCCAGGCCGTCGACGTACCGGTTGAACATGCAGAACGCGGCCGCGATCAGCACGGTGTGGTGCAGTTCCTTGTCGGTGGCCCCCTCCGCCCTGGCCGCGGCCACCAGCTTGTCGGTGACGTCACGGCCGCTGCGCTGCACGGCGGCGGCGATGGCGAGCAGGGCGCGCAGCTTGGGCGTGACGGGCGCCGTGCCGGGGTCGGCGCGGACCTGGTCCACCAGCGCCATGCCCTCGGGGAGCTGGGCGGCGGCGAACGCGGCGTGCGAGGCCGTGCAGAACCGGCACTCGTTGAGCCCCGACACGTAGGCCGCGATCAGCTCCCGCTCGCCGCGGCTCAGTGTGCTGTCGCCACGCAGGAGGACCTCGGCCAGCGCGTTCATCGGGGCGGCCGTCTCTGGGCTGAACTGGAAAAGTCCGCGGATTCCGGGTTCGTCGGAATCGAGGGCAATATGGGGCACGCAAGCTCCCATCGATGCGGTTTTCTCCTAGTCTGCACACTCTGGCAAATTGCGCAAGATCTCGTTAAATGCGCCTCCTTCTTGTCTCCTGCAACTGACGCGCGTAATGTCACGGACGCCACCTAAACCCCGTTTGTGACTGGCGGTCGTCATGGATGAGCATCCCCACATCACCGTTGCCGGCAACACCTACGACGCCATTGCCAAGGGCGACCTGGAGGACCTTCGCCGGCTGCTCGCCGACGACGTGATCTTCCACGTCCCCGGCCGCGGACCGATGGCCCGCGACTACTCCGGCAAGGAAGCCGTGCTCGGCTACCTCGCCGAACTGCTGCAGTCCACCACCGGCACGCTGCGCCTGGAGCCGGAGTCCTACCTCGTCGGCGGCGACCAGGTCGCCGCCGTCCTGCGCATCCGCGGTGAGCGCGACGGCCGCTCGCTCGACGACCGCGGCATGCAGTTGTTCCGGATCACCGACGGGAAGATCAGCGAGCGCTGGAGCTTCCCGCTCGACCCCTATTCGGTGGACGAGTTCTTCGGCTGATCAGGCCCTGCGGGACCACGCCGGACGGGGCCGCTCAGCCGGCCTCGTCCAGCGCCTCGTCGTTCCACACCTTCACGTATCCGCTGGTCAGACGGGCCCTGTCGGCGTAGTGGGCGGGGTCGTCGGTGGCCAGCGTGGCCAGGCCGTCCACGTACCGGTTGTACATGCAGAAGGCCGCCGCGATCAGCACCGTGTCGTGGATCTCCAGGTCCGTGGCGCCCTCGGCCCTGGCCGCGCGCACGTGCTCGTCGGTGACCTCCCGGCCGCCGCGCTGCACCGCCCCGGCGATGGCCAGCAGCGCCTTGAGCTTGCCGGACAGAGGGGCCGCCGCCGGGTCGGCGCAGGTCTCGTCGACCAGCGTCATGCCGTCCGGCACGCGGACGGCGGCGAAGGCCGCGTGGGTGTGGAAGCAGAACCGGCACCGGTTGAGCGAGGACACGTACGCCGCGATCAGTTCCCGCTCGCCCCGGGTCAGCGGGCTGTCCCCGCACAGCAGCACCTCGGAGAGCAGGGTCAGCGGTTCGGCCGCCTCCGGACGGTAACGGAACAACCCCCGAATTCCCGGCTCGTCGGACACCAGCTGGATATGCGGAAGCGTCCCGCCCGCGTGATTGACGAATTCACGCCGCTCAGCGTCGCGTGAGACGGAACGTAATGCTGAATTTCCCATTCGGTCCTCCAACGTCCGTTTGCCTGCCTATGGGGTCTAGTGTGCGGGTTCGTCGTGCGCAGATTCCGCCGCGGAACGACCAGGAAGTTGCGTGCCGGTGACCACTTGATGCCAGCGGCGCCGCTGGAACCATCCGCCCGGAATCGGGTTCGGGCGCCGTCCGGCGCGCCGACACGGCCTCCGACCAGCCATAACGCATTGTGACGATATCCTGGCGAGCAGTAGCTGAGGCGCACAACCGGGGGCGGAGCATGAAGATCGGCATCATCGGCGCGGGGAACATCGGCGGCACGCTCACCCGGCGCCTGACCGAGCTGGGGCACGAGGTGGCGGTGGCCAACTCCCGGGGCCCCCAGACGCTCACCGACCTGGCCGCCGAGACCGGCGCGACCCCGGTGACCGTCGAGGAGGCGCCCCAGGGAGCCGACCTGGTCGTGGTCACCATCCCCCAGGGCAAGGTGCCCGAGCTGCCCGACGACCTGTTCGACGACGTCACCGGCGGCCTGACCGTCGTGGACACCGGCAACTACTACCCTCAGCGCGACGGCCGGATCGACGAGATCGAGGCCGGGATGCCGGAGAGCCGGTGGGTCGAGCAGCAGCTCGGCCATCCGGTGGTGAAGGCGTTCAACAACATCTTCGCCGACCACCTCGCCCACGGCGGCCGCCCCTCCGGCACCCCCGGACGCATCGCCCTGCCCGTGGCCGCCGACGACGAGCGCGGCAAGAAGATCGTGATGGGTCTGGTGGACGCGCTCGGCTTCGACCCCGTGGACGCCGGCGGGCTCGACGAGTCGTGGCGGCAGCAGCCCGGCAGCCCCGTCTACACCACCGACAAGGACGCCGAGGGCGTCAGGGAGGCCCTGGCCCAGGCCCGCCAGGAACGCACCCCGGAGTGGCGCGCCTGACCGCCACCGGCACAGATCAGGCTGGGGCGGTGCGGAGGAGCAGCATGGCGATGTCGTCGGCGCGGTGCTCGACGGCCGCCGCGGCCGCGATCATGTTCTCGGCCACGTCGGTGAGCGGCTGGTCCGGCGCGGGGGCGAACCCGGCGGCCAGGCCGCCGATGGCCTCGCCGAGGTCGTGTCCCGGCACCTCGATGAGCCCGTCGGTGTAGAGGGCCAGCACCGAGCCGGGCGGCAGCGCGAGCTGGGTGGTGGCGTACTCGGTGCCGGGTTCGATGCCGAGCAGCAGCCCGGGAGCGGACTCCACCACCTGGGCGGGCTCGCCGGGCCGGCGCAGCAGCGCCGGCAGGTGGCCCGCGCTGGCCACGCACGCCGTGCTCCGCCCCAGGTCGACGCTGATGAACAGGCAGCTCGTGAACCGGTCCGGGGCCAGCTCGTTCAGCAGGCGGTTGGTGTGCGCGAGCACCTCGCCGGGGTTGGCGCCCGCGCTCGCGTGGGCGTGGATGGCCGTACGCACCTGGCCCATCAGCGCGGCGGCGGTGACGTCGTGCCCCTGGACGTCGCCGATGACGGCGGCGGCCACCTTCTCCTCCAGCCGGATCAGATCGTAGAAGTCGCCGCCGATGTCCATGCCGGGCGTGGCGGGCAGGTAGCGGGCGACCACCTCCAGCCCGGGGATGCCGGGCAGGGTGCGCGGCAGCAGGCTCGACTGCAGCGACTGCGCGAACTGGTGCTTGACGTCGTAGAGGCGAGCCCGCTCGAACGCCTGGGCGATGAGCCCGCTGAGGGCCGTCAGGCTGGCCCGCTCGTCGGTGGTGAAGCGGTGCGGACGGTCGTAGGCCAGGATGCACATGCCGGCCGTCCGCCCGCCGGCCGTCAGCGGCAGGAACGCCCAGGCCGACATGTCGTCCGACCTGATCGCCTCCGGGTACGTCGCGCGCAGCTCGGCCCAGGTGCCGAAGAAGGCCGGTGCGCCGGCGGCCAGCGGGTGGCCGGGCGACAGGTGCAGCAGGGGCTGGCCGTCGTACTCCTCGATCGCCTTCTCGCTGTACCCGCGCGAGGCGGCCACCTGCATGCGCCCGCCCCTGGAGGTGAGGATGGCCAGGGCCTGCACGTGGTAGGCGGGCATCACGTGGTCGGCGACCAGGTTGAGCACCTCCTGGGCGGTGACGGCCCGCGCCAGGGTGGTGGCCAGGTGCAGCATCTCGTGCAGCGCGACCAGACGCGGCGGCCGGTCGGCGGCGACGAGCTGGTCGGGCATGACCGGACGCGGGTCGCGGGCCATCGTGCTCGGCGTGACCCGCATGGTGACGCCGGCCAGGCCCGGATAGAGGTGGAAGGCCAGCCACTGGCCGCCCGGGTTGCGGGTGGTGAAGTAGGTGACCTCCTGGCTGACCACCGCGGCGCGGTAGCGGTCCTCGTAGGCGGGCTCGCCCAGCCAGGGCAGGGCGTCCCAGGGGCGCTTGCCGGTCAGCTCGTCCGCCTCGGCCTGCAGCAGCTCCTCGGCGGGGGCGGTGACCAGGGTGAGCCGCCCCTCGACGTCGAGCATGCAGTAGCCCTCGGGCAGCCGGTTGAGGCAGGTCAGCAGCAGGTCCTCGCCGCCGGGCAGCTCTCTGGTCAGCACGCGCGGCTGGTGCCCCGGCGGCACCGGCCGGTTCCGCCTCGGGACGATCTCCGCCAGGTCGGCGCAGGTGGCGGTCAGGACGTCGAGCTGGTGCCGGGCGGGACGGCGGGCCGGGGCGGGCGGCCAGAGCAGCATCATGGCCCCCCTCACCTCGCCGTCGCGGTCGACCAGGGGCGCGACGGCCAGCGCGAACCCGTAGGGGAAGGCGAGCGCCACGAGCGGGAACTCGCGGGCCATGGCCTCCCGGTCGGGCACCCACACCAGCCGCCGCTGCCGCACCGCCTCCGCGATCGGCGACTGGTCGGTGGATCTGATCAGGACCCATGAGCGCGAGAAGGGCTCGGGAAGCCCCGACTCGGCCTCCATCATCAGCACGCGGCCGTCCTCGGCCAGGAGGAAGAACACGCACACGTGCGCCTGCGTGGCGGTGGCCGCGCCGAGCAGCAGCCTGTCGACGTGCGCATCGCCCGCCAGGTCACCGTCGGGCGCGCGCGCCTCGTCGTGGGCCGGGGCGCCGTTGTCGGCCGGGCCGCCGTTGTCGGCCGCCGGGCCGGGAGGTGGTGGCGGCGCGTGGGGGATATCTCCCATGAAATCAGGCTATGCAAGCTCCCTGTACGGGAATATGCACTGTCCGTAATGGATGGGCAAAGTGTTCCAAGGCTCCGTCAGGCGAGCGGACCGAGGTACGTGCCACCGGAGACGTCGATGGTCTGGCCGGTCACCCACCGGCCCGCCGGGCCGGCCAGGAAGCCGACCACGTCGGCGACGTCCTCGGGCTCGCCGAGCCGGCCGAGCGCGGTGATGGACTCCAGCGCGGCCACCACCTCGGGGATCGAGGTGTAGCCCGCGGTCATGTCGGTCCGCACGGCGCCGGGCGCGACCGTGTTCACGGTGATGCCGCGCCGTCCCAGCTCGTTGGCGAGCGTCGGGGCCATCGCCGCCAGCGCCGCCTTGCTGATCGTGTAGCCGATCTGCGTGGTGACGGCGAACCGGCTGGCCGTCGAGCCCATGTTGATGATGCGGCCGCCGTCGTTCAACAGCGGCAGCGCGCGCTGGATCACGAAGAACGGGGTGGTGACGTTGACCGTCATCACCCGCTCGAACTCCGCCGGGGTCAGGTGCGCGATCGGGACGGTCGAGGCGATGCCGGCGTTGTTGACCAGGATGTCCAGGCCACGCCCGGCCAACCCGTCGGCCAGCCCCTCGAACAACCGCTCCACCGCCCCCTCAACGCCCCTGCCCTCTTGCCCGCCCTCCGCGCCTTGCACGCCCTCCGCGCCTTGCGCGTCCTCCGCGTCCTTGGCGCTTTCCTGGGGCTTTGCGCCGAAGCGGGCCTGCACGGCGAACGCCCGGCCGCCGCGCTCCTCGATCAGCGCGACGGTCTGCTTGGCCGCCTCGTCGTCGCCGCCGTAGTGGACGGCCACCAGCGCGCCCTCGGCGGCCAGCCGCAGCGACACCGCCCGGCCGATCCCCCGGGAACCGCCCGTCACCAGCGCCGTCTTGCCGGTCAGCATGCCCATTGTCCGCTCCCCACGTGTGTGGCCTGTGCTCCGCGGTCGCGGAGACAGGTCAACAGTGGCGGGGCCGGCTCACCGCGTCCTCACCGACGACTCACCGCCCGTCGGGGCGGCTCACCAGCCGTCAGAGAGCAGAGACGAACGGGCGGATCACCGTGGTCAGCTGGCCGCGGGCGAGGAGTCGCCGCCCTGCCAGGGACGCAGGCGGGTGGCGAGGGGCAGACGCATACGCAGCCGCAGCCTGCTGCCTCCTTGCGGATGATCGATGCCGACCTCGTCGCACAGACGATGGATCAGCCACAGGCCGAGGCGCCGCGCCGAGGGCGAGGGACGCGTGAGCCGGGCGTCGGCCAGATGCTCGGCCCGCAGGCGTCCGGCCGTGTCGCAGACATCGACCGTGAGGACGGCGGCGTCGGTGTAGGCCGTCACCGTGCCGCGACCGCCACCGTGCTCCAGGACGTTCGCGGCGGCCTCGTTGACGGCGAGCACCAGGTGGTCGAGCCGCGCGCCGGACAGCCCCGCGTGGCTGGCGTAGACGCGCACCAGATCGCGGGTGAGCGCGAGATTGTTGGTGATGGTGCACCGCAGGTGGAAGGGTGCTTGCATGGCTTGCCCCTACCGTGTACGGGGGTTACGGCGGCGTAAAGCGCTCGATCGAGGGCAGGGAGTAAGGAGACCGAGTAAACGAGCCGAGCCGGGCGCGCCACGGGCGCACCTGTCCGGTTCACCGGCGGCCGAAGCCGTGGTGACCTGGACGATGCCTGGCGGAAAGGGTTGATCGCCCGACACCTGCTTCTCCCTCTGCCCGATGTGCCGACGCTGTATGGACGCGCGGCGCGCCGGGCCCTCTTGTTTTCGGCGATCTGTCAGGGGCGCCCGCACCTTCCCTCCATAGGAACGTGGCGCGGCTCGGCTCTGCCCTGAGACGACCGCATTGGTGTGATTTCAATGACCGACCAGACCGGCGACCCTGCCGATGTGCTGCCCATGGTGCACCCCTTCGGCCTGCGCGTACGCGGCGAGATCGACCACCATGGACGGCCCGCACTGGCCCGAGCGCTGGCGTGGGCGTTACGCATCGGCGAGACCGACGTCCATCTGGACCTGTCCGAGCTTACCTTCATCGACGCCGGCGGGCTGCGGCTGATCATCAGCACGGCCTCCGACCTGCCGCCGCCGCGCAGGCTGGTGCTCCAGAACGCCTCGGCGACGGTGCGCGAGCTGCTGGAACTGCTGGGCTGGCGGCTGGGGCCGGAGGATCAGCTGTACCAGGTGATCAACGCGTCCCATCCCCACGGCCCGGACCCGGCCCCCTCCCCACCGTCCTGACCTGACGCCCGGGCCCGCCCGGGGCCCTGCCCGTCCCCGCCCGCCCGGGGCCCGCAGGCCCCCGGCCCCGCCCGGCCCCGCCCGCGCCTCCCAGGCCCCCGGCCCTGCCCGACCCCGTCCGGCCCCGCCCGCGCCCTCAGGCCCCGGCTCCGCTACCAGCCCATTTCGACCCCACTGCCGGCACTTTCCGCCCCCTTCCGGCCATGCTGCTGATTCCTCCCGACCGCGCTGCTGATCCTCCCGATCCGGCCGCTGGCCCGACGCCGCCTCCGCCCCCTTCACCGGCACACCCGGTCTGGGCGGCCGCCGCGATCCCGCTGCTCCGAAGGGCCGTCACCGGGCTCCTGGCCTGGAGCCCTCGCCACGCCCCTGGCCCGACTGACCTGTACTGGCCCCGGACCTGCGCATGTCGTTGCCGAGCGGCCGTGGCCGCCGCCCTCGCCGTCCCTCTGGGGTCAGGACGGCCCGAGCGAGCCGGCACAGAGATTCGTGATTCAAATCGCCGTCCGTCCGGGGTCAGGACGGCCAGCCGCGCGGCTTGGCCCAGCTCGCGGCCTCGGCCGGAGCGTCGTCCGAAGGAAACAGGCGCGACAGACGGGTGATGTCCAGCAGGCGGGCCAGCGGCCCGTGCACCCCCACCAGCCGGACGGTGCCGCCGCGCCGCTCGGCCTGCCGCTGGCCGACGATGAGGGCCCAGAGGCCGCACGAGTCGCAGAAGGCCAGGTCGGTGACATCGATCACGACCTTCGGACGCTCGGCCTCCAGGAGTTCCGCGAGCGTACGGGCCAGCGGCATGCGGGTCACGCGGTCGAGCTCGCCGTCGAGGTGCACCACATGGCAGCCCGGCAGACGTTGGACGTTGATCGCTAACTCTGTCATGAGGGGATCCGGAGCTCAGCGCCACCCCTGTCCGCATCCGGCACATCGGCGGCGACATCGGACATCGCTCGCCCCTACCCCTCAGCGGCTGCCTTGCTCCTCCACGCGTACCCAGGTAAGCACGATGTGACTCAACCGCCACAGCTTCGGCGGCCGCCCTTCAGCATGCCGCCTCACGGCGCGCGCTTCCCGACACCTTCGCCGCGTCCTCACCCAGCTCGCCCGCGCCGCACGGACTCGATCGGTACGTGGAAGCGCTCGCCCCGGCCGTCTTCGACGTATAGTCAGTTGGGTGACTGACTCAACGAGGACACGGGCCCGGGGGGCCGACAAGCGGCGCAGGCTGATGGCCTCCGCCGCCCGCGTCCTGCACGAGCAGGGCGTCGAGCGGACGACCATCGCCGACATCGCCGAGGCCGCCGGCGTGCCCGTGGGAAACGTGTACTACTACTTCAAGACCAAGGACGAACTGGTCCTGGCCGCGCTGTCCGAGCACGCGGGGCACCTGGCCGAGCTCACCGCCGAACTCGACCGGCTGCCCGACCCGCGCGCCCGCCTCAAGGCCATGGTGGACGCCTGGGTGAGCCAGCGGGACATCGCCGCCCGGTACGGCTGCCCCACCGGCACCCTCGCCGCCGAACTGGACAAACGTGCGGAGGGCGGCCTCGACGTCGAGGCGGGCCGGGTCGTACGGCTGCTCCTCGACTGGTCGGAACGCCAGTTCCGCGACCTCGGACAGCCGGACGCCGACGATCTCGCGCTCACCTTCGTCGGGGCGTACCAGGGGATGTCGCTGCTGGCCAACGCCTTGCGCGACCCCGAGATCATGACCCGCCAGGGCGCCCGCCTGACCCACTGGCTCGACTCCCTCCCCACCAGCCCCCCTCACCCCACGACCTGACCTCCCCCTCCCTCCACGAAGACCCCCGCCGTCCAGACCACCCCCTGGACGGCCCAACTTCCTACCCCAGCCCCCCTGCGCCTCGGGAAGCTGCACCACAATGCCCCGAGCCGCGACCCCCATCCCCGGCCTGCTCCCCTGCCCGGCGATCGCGCACAACCCCCCGCCCGAGGCCCGCCCCCTCCCCTGTCCGCTCGCGTATACCTCCCGCCCCAAGCCCGCGTCCTCCCCAGCCGCTCGCGCACGGCTCCCCGCCCCAACCCGCTTCTCATCCCCTCCCATCGCACACGCTCCCCCCAACCGCCCGCCCCTCATCCCCCTCCGACCGCGCACGGGATCCCGCAAGCCCGCGCGCTCTCCTCCGATCGCGCACGGCTTGCCGCCCCAGGCTCGCGCTCTCCCGCCTTGGTCGCGCATGCCTCCGCCCGAGGCCCGCAGCCCTCCCCCATCCCTCCCGCGCTCGACCTCCCAATCCAAGGCCCTCACTCGCTCCTCCCGCGCCTGACCTTCCCAACTCAAGGCCCTCCCCCATTCCTCCTGCGCCTGGCCTCCCAACCCAAGGCCCCCGCTCCTCCCGCGGATGACCTGCAGCCCAAGCCCGTCCCTTTTCCCTCTGCTGGCGCATGGCATCCCGCCCCACGTTCGCCGCCATCCGACCGGGAAACGGCCTCCGCTCCCCCATCTGGCCGCGTATAGCTCCCGGCCAAAGCCCATGCCCCTCCCCACGCGAGGCCCCGTGCGGTGGCCCGGCAAAGAGGGAGGCTGGTGCGGCGTGTCGGGGCGGTACGCGGGGCGCGGGACGCTGATCCTTGCTGAAGGCGGGGCAAAGAGGGTGGTCATGGACTTCGCGCGGATCGTGGAGGCGATCGGCCAGGCTGTCGATCTCGCAGGCGTGGCGATCATCGTGCTGGGCGCGCTCACGGCCACCGTGTCCTTCGTGCTGCGGCTACGCGAAAGAGAGGCCCCGCACGGCGTCTACCGCTCCTACCGCCAGGGCCTCGGACGGGCGATCCTGCTCGGGCTGGAATTCCTCGTGGCCGGGGACATCATCCGCACGGTGGCGGTGGCTCCGACGTTCGTGAGCGTCGGTGTGCTCGCGCTCATCGTGCTCGTACGGACCTTCCTCAGCTTCTCGCTGGAGGTCGAGCTGGAGAACCGCCTGCCCTGGCAACCACGACGCAGCACCGACACCCCGAGTTAAGCCCATCCGAACGCAGCAAATCCCATCAAGTGGACCACCTCGCCCGAAATCGCACGCCTCGAAGGAAGCGCCCGATTCGGAGCGACGCATCCGTCCACACCAAGGCGTCCGGCCGCCCGAGGAAGCTAGGTCGCCTCGGGCGGCCGGATCACCGCTGTCATCTGAAGATGCAGGGCCGCCCGCTGCGATCCACCCCGCTGGACTCGTTCAGGTTCACCGCCGAACCGCGCGGCACGGTCGCCCCCGCCCCCGGGGTGCTGAACAACACGGTCCCGCGAACGTCGACGCAGTTGTTGTCGAACGTGACCCCGCCGACCGTGAGGCCCGCCCCGGTGATGGAGTTTCGCGCGCTGCCGTCGTCGAAGCCCTGCACGTTCGGCACGGTGGTGAGGTTGCACTGCACCCGGAACAGCTCCCACGACCGCACCTGGGTCGCGTCGCTGTGCACCACGTCGGTGGTGCGGTTGCCGCCGCCCACGGCGGTCAGGAAGTGGCCGTCGACCGTCTGGATCGCGAAGCCGTCGCCGCCCTGGCGGACCAGCGCGAACTTCTCCCACGCCTGCAGGAGCGTGGCGTTGGAGTGGATGACGTCGGTCTGCAGGCCGCCGCCGTTCACGGCGGTGAGGTAGTTGCCGGTCAGCGTCCTGATGCCGACGTGCACGCCGTCGCCGGCGTCCACGAGGGTGAAGCGTTCCCACGAGCGGGGCACGGTCGCGTCGCTGTGGATCACATCGGTCGTGCGGCCCCCGCCGCCCACCGCGGTCAGGTAGTTCCCGGTGTTGAACGTCTGGAACGTACAGGTGGTCGGGGTGGCGAACGGCAGCGCCGCCCACGCGGGCCCGCTCAGCCCCACCATCCCCGCGGCAGCCAGCGCCAGCCCCGCCACCGTGCCGAACGCGCGTCTCAGGTTCATGCGTCTCTCCCTGCTCCCGGCTCCTCGGTCGGAGCCCTCGCCCTGAGGGCGTTCCAGTCCGTGCCGCCCCCGTTCCACCGGCATGTGGGACGGGAGCCTTCCACCGGCATCGGGGACGGGGGCGGCGCCGGAGCGGGAGTGACGCCTACTTCCGGCAGACCTGGGCGTCCCGGATGTCGACCGGCAGGACGGGCTTGCCGTCCACGGGCGGCGTGGGCCCGTCGGGCTCCGGCTGGATACCGCCGGCGGCGATACGGTCGAGCGCGGCGAGCCCGGCGGCGTCGACCGTGCCGAAGACCGTGTAGTTGGGCGCCAGACCCGAATCACCGTAGACCAGGAAGAACTGGCTGCCGTTGGTGTCCGGCCCGGCGTTGGCCATGGCCAGCACGCCCCGCGCGTACGTCTTGCGCACTCCCGTCGTGTCGCCGGGCCACGGCGGCAGGTCGGTGGGCAGTTCGTCCTTGTACCGGTAGCCGGGCCCGCCCTCGCCGGTGAAGCTGGGGTCGCCGCACTGCAGCACCTTCAGCCGGTCGTACGCGGTGAGCCGGTGGCAGGAGGTGACGTCGTAGAAACGATGACGGATCAGGTGCACGAAGCTCTGCACGGTGCACGGCGCCTTGGCCGGGTCGAGGGTGAGCCCGATGTCGCCGTGGTTGGTCCTGAGCACCGCCGAGACCGGACGGGTGGGGGTGTGACGCGGGTCCGGCGGTAGCGGCACCTTGCGCACGGCCGGGTCGTCGGGGGTCTCGGTGTACGCGCACGGCCCCTTGGTCGTCCGCGGCGGCCGGTCCAGGGCCGTCGCGGAGGCCGGCATCGCGGCGGCCGCGACCAGCGCGCCCGTCGTGACTGCGGATAACGCGGCGCGGGCCGCGAGTCGTACCAACGCTCTGCCGGACATCGTGTCCTCCACTGCGTGATGATCGCCGGGCTTCCTGTGGTCTAGTCGATCTGACCCGCCCAGTCAAGACCGTGGCCGCACGAGGTCGGCGCCCCCTTGTGCGACTTCCGCAGCAGCCGAAGTCCACCCCAGGTCGGCACGCCGGGCCGGGCCGAGGTCAGCGTGACAGCCGCCCCTCACCACCTCCCCTTCGCCCTTCGCCCTTCGCCCTTCGCCCTTCGCCCTTCGCCCTTCGCCCTTCGCCCTTCGCCCTTCGCCGGTGGATCTTCGCCGTCGTTTGCTCGGTCGGGCACGGCTACGCTTTGGCCTGCGGCCACCACGTGATCTTTGGCTGTCAGCACACCGCTCGATGATCGCGGTGGCCGCATGCGTCTCCGCCCTTGCCCACCGGAACACCGTTGCAGGAGGACGCCAAGTGCGCTGGCTCGACGTGCGCCGACACAGCTTGACCAAGAAGGGCGCGGCACGTGGCCGTGGGTCACACCTGTCGGCTGACGGGATAGCCCTCGCCCGCTTCGTCGGCTCCGGAGTCGGCCCCTACGAGCGTGTGGTCACCAGTTCGTCTCCTCGGGCCGTCGAGACCGCTGTTGCGATGGGTTTCGCCGTCAACGACACCATGGAGATGCCGTCAGGTTATGTGCCGGGAGAGATCGCTCGGCACGCGCAATGGGGCTGGGCCGAGCCCTACCGGCGGCTCGCGGAGATCATCCGGGAGGGCCGGGAGGCGGCGACCGTGGCCGAGACCCACCGAGCGATCTGGGTGGACACGGTCCGCGACGTCGCGGACGGCTGCTCGGCGCTCCTGGTCGGGCATGGAGGGGCGATCGAGCTGGCGTTGGCGGCGTGCTTTCCGGACGCTTCACACGACTCCTGGGGGACGCCGTTCGCGCACTGCGACGGTGCGCGCCTCGGCTTCACCGACGGCCGGTTCGTGAGCATCGAGTTCCACCGGGCGCCGCAGAGCCCCATCCGGGCGAGTTGAAGATCGCCGGCTGCGGCAGGCGTACCGGCCCGACACGACTGGGTTCTTCTTCTCGCGCTCGGGCTTCTCGTGCTCGGGAGCCGAACGGCTCCGGCTGAAGCGTGGGACGAGGACGTCCTCGTTCGCCCGGATGGCTGGCTGCCGGAGGGGGCGAGGTGGTCAGCATTGGGTGTTCGGCCGCGGCAGGGTCAGGTCGGTGAAGTAGCGGTTCATCAGGTCGCGGGCGCAGGGGTTGAAGCCGTAGAGGGTGTGACCCGGGCCGTCGTGGCGGATGGTGACGCTGCCGGGGACGTCGGCCAGGGCACGTTCGACCGCGTCCGACTCGCCCCAGGCGCCTGCTCCCAGGACGGGAGGCACGCCCTTCGGGAGGGGAGCGGGTGGGTTGGTGACCGGGACGGGCCAGCCGATGCAGGTGAGGGTCGCCGAGGCCAGCGTGTTGGCGGTGCCGGTGAGAGGGGCGATCTTGCGGAGGCGGGCGTCGGTGCCGGCCAGTTCCTTGAGGGTCGTAGGGCGCGGCCAGTCGAGGCATTCGGTGACGGGGGTGGTCTGGTCGGGGTAGCGGGCCCCACGGGCTGGGACGAAGTCGGAGGCGTCGCCCTGGCCGGCCGCCTTGCGGATCGCGCGGGCCAGGGCGGGCCAGCCGGGGGCTCCTTGGCGGGCCATGAAGACGGCGAGGGACTGCAGGTCGCGGGCGTCGTAGGCCATGTTGGCCGTCGTGGTGGGGATGGGCTTGCGGCGGGCTCGTTCGGTCAGCTTGTGCCAGAGGCCGGGTATGTCTTGGCAGTCGTGGGTGGCGCACCAGGTGAAGAAGCGCCGCATGGACTGCTCGTTGGACTTCGCCATCTCCTCCAGTTCGCGCGACCAGTCGGCGGGGCTGTGGTTCCAGGTGCCGTCGAGGACCATCGTGCGGATCTGGTCGGGGAAGAGGCGGGCGTAGTCCTGGCCGTAGAAGCCCGCGTAGGAGGCGCCGTAGTAGTTGAGCTTCGCTCCGCCCAGGGCCTTTCTGATCGCCTCCATGTCTCTGGCCTGGTCGGCCGAGCTCATGTTGGCGAACAGTTGGGGGTCTTGGTGGCGGCATGCCTCGGCGAAGCCACGGTTGGTGTCGGACAGGCGGCCGAAGCCGGCGTCGTCACGCGGGGCTTCCGGGATGGGGATGCGGGTCCAGACGCACGCGAGGCCGGTGCTCAGGCCGCCGAACTGCTCGCCGTAGCCGCGGGTGTCCCAGGTGACGATGTCCATGCGCTCGCGTAGCCGGGCCCACCAGTCGGGGACGCCTGCGGTGGTGGCGATGCCGGGGCCTCCTGGGCCGCCGTAGGCGACCAGGACCGACCCTTCGGAGGTGCCGGTCGCTTTCAGCCTGCCCAGCTTCAGTGTGATCTTGCGGTCGTCGGGCTTGCGCCAGTCGACCGGGACCTGGAGGTCGGCGCACTCCATACCGATCTTGTCCTTGGGACAGGGCTGCCAGGTCAGTGATCCGGCGGTCATGGCGGATCGGGTGGCCGAGGAGGGACGGGCTGTGCTCTCGCTGCCGGGTCGGGTCTCGGCGCTTGAGGTGGCGGTGGCCATGGCGGGTTGGCCGGTGATCGCCAGCAGGGCGGCCACGATCGTGGCGAGGGGTTTCAGCATGCGGTCATGATTGCGGCGCGGGGGTCGGGAGCGCGTCGGACCAGGGTCTGATCTTGGAGCGGCGAAGTCCTACCACGGGTTGTCAGACCGTGGTCTGGCCGGCGCCACGCATGCTCTGTGGTCTGGCCGGTGCCACGCGCGCTCTGTGGTCTGGCCGGTGCCACGCGCGATCCGTAGTCCAGCCGGTGTCCCGCACGATCTGGAGCCCGTTTTACTGGTCGTGCAGGCTGTCTCGTCACCTGTCCGCCGAGGAGCCTGTCCGGTCGGGACGCTCGGTGAGGGGCGGGTCGGGTCTGTTTGGCGGGGCTTCCGACTGGTCGCTCGGCAGGGGCGTGGGGCGTTCGAATGGCCCGGCAGCGTCGCGGGCTCGGCGGGTACGGTTGCGCTAGCCTGCCGGGATGCGGCGGATTCTGGTGGCGGGCATCAGCGGGGCGGGTAAGTCGACGCTCGCGCGCGCACTGAGCAACCGGCTTGCCGTGCCCTGTCACGAGATGGACGGCCTGTACTTCGCCGGGCCGGGTTGGGCCGTGGACGAGGCGTTCCCGGTGCGGGTCGCCGAGATCGCCGGGACCCCGGCGTGGATCTTCGACTCCTTCGGCTACCCGGAGGTGCGCGACCTGCTGTGGGAACGCGCCGACACCGTCGTCTGGCTGGACTATCCGCGCCGGGTCGTCATGCCGCGGGTCCTGCGGCGTTCGCTGCGCAGGACGGTTCTGCGCGAACCCGTCTTCAACGGCAATCGGGAGACGGTCGCCGGATGGTTCCAGAGTGATCATCCGGCGTGGTGGGCCTGGTCGCAGCACGCGGCACGGCAGGCGGAGATCCGGCGGCGCACCCGTGATCCGCGTTTCGCCCCCTTGCGCGTGCTCCGCTTCACCAGCCCGTACTCGGCGGCGGTCTGGCTGCGGTCGGTCGCGCCGGCCTGACGGCGGACCGCCCCCTCACAGGCGTCCGTCGCCTCGGGGCCGTCTGCTGCACACACGTGGGGTGGGCGGACCGGGATCGCAGGATTCTGGACGTTCAGGGTGTTCGGCCTCAAGGTGGACGGAGGCGGCGCGGGAGAGTCGGGGCATGGTTGAGATGTCGTCCGCGCAAGGCGGCTCGCAGGAGCGCTCCCCCACCGGCCGGGTGCTCATGGCCGTGGCACGTCGCTGGCCCACGGGGCTGGGCGTGGCTTTCATGGCCTTCAACGTCCTGGGGCTGGAGGACGGGCGGGACGCGGCCCTCGTGGTGTTCCTCGCCGCGCTCGTCTACCTCGCCACGGCGGTGACCGGCAGGCCGGGGGCGGCCTGGCCGTTGTTCGGGGCGTCCGTGGTGGCGGTGGCGGTGCTGCGGCTGCTCGCGCTGGAGCCATGGCCGGGGCTGGTCGGGGGTGCGGTGTGCGTCGCCGTCGTCGGCCTGGCGGACGGGCTGGTGAGGAGGCCGACGCTCGTCGCGGCGCAGGTTCCGGCGATGCTGGCCTTCGGGGCGGTGTCGGTGGTCGCGCTGTCCCTGTCGCCTGCGGTCGGGGGCTACCTGGTCGCCGCGGCCCTGGTGGGGCATGCTGCTCTGGACGTGGTCCTCTGGCGCAGGAACAAGGTGGTGGCCCGGTCGATGGCCGAGTTATGCGCCGCACTCGACCTGACGCTCGGGGTGGTGATCGTGGTGCTGACGGTCTCGGCCTAGATGGCGGCGTCGGCCGGCGTCGAGGGCCGCAGGGAAAACCCAGCACTACCGGTGGGATTACCTACATCCCGGGCTGAGAATTCCGACCTCGTGACCCGCGACAGCCACCTCGCACCGGGGCGGCGGCACGAGAAGAGGAACTCGACCATGCCCAAATATCTGATCCAGTCCACGTACACCACGGAGGGTCTCCGCGGGGTGCTGCGGGACGGTGGCACCGGACGCCGACAGGCGGTGGATCGCCTGGTGGAAAGCCTGGGCGGGCGGGTCGAGCAGATGTACTTCGCGTTCGGCGAGACGGACACGTTCGTGGTCGTCGACCTGCCGAGCAATGCGGCGTCGGCGGCGTTGGGGTTGGCGGTGTCGGCGTCCGGGGCGGTGCGGACGACAACGGTCGCCCTGCTGACGGCGGAGGAGGTCGACGAAGCCACGCGGATGGACGTGGCTTACCGGGCTCCGGGCGCGTGACAGCCAGGCGCAGATGCAGGCGCAGGCGCATGTCTCGGCTCGCGGGATGTCGGCGAAGGCAGCCGTTGGACACAGCGGTGAGGAGCGTTGGCAGCTGCATGGTGCGCGGCGAGCGCCATTGCGGTGGCGCCTGCATGGTGCGCGGCGAGCGCCATTGCGGTGGCGCCTGCATGGTGCGCGGCGAGCGCCATTGCGGTGGCTCGCACGGCTGACCCCGGAAGGTCAGGCGCGCTTGTCCTCCAACGCTGAGACGCGGTCGGCGATCTTCCTCAGCTTCGCCTCGAACACGGCCCGCGGGTCGTCGACGACGGAGGTGAGGGCCACCATCGCCGTCACGATCACGTCGCACAACTCGTCGGCGAGATCCTGGCGGGTGTGGGAGGCGGGTTTGCGCGGGTTCTTGCCGAGTTCCCCGATGCGGGCCTCGACCGCCTCGCCGAACTCCTCGCCGATCTTCATCACGCGCATCGTGAGTTCGTGCGGGTCCCGGCCGTTGTTACGGTCCAGCCACGCCACCAGCTCGCCGATCGTGGACCACAGGTCTGTCGAGGTGGGATCAGGCATCGGGCTCCTCCTCCATGCCGGCCTCTGAGAGGGCGCGGCACCGGCGCGTACACCAAGCAAGGTTGCCATCGTCCGCGTTGCCTCTGACGGACGCGTGGCAGGCGACAGCTCGCGCTCCTCGCCGGGTGCCCGGCGTCCGGTGGGCCCGAGGGGCGTCGCCCTCGGGCCCACCGGGTGACGTTCGCCGGTGTGGGGAGCGTGCCGCTAGACGTGGGCCAGCAGCACGGCGGGGTTCTCCACGCAGTCGGCGACGAAGCGCAGGAAGCCGCCCGCGGCGCCGCCGTCGCAGACGCGGTGGTCGAAGGTGAGGGACAGCTGAGTGATCTTGCGGGGCACCACCGCGCCGTCGTGCACCCAGGGGCGGTCGATGACGCGGCCCACCCCCAGGAGCGCCGCCTCCGGGTGGTTGATGATGGGGGTGGAGCCGTCCACGCCGAAGACGCCGTAGTTGTTGAGGGTGAACGTGCCTCCCGTCAGCGCGGACGGGGGCAGGCCGCCCGAGCGGGCCAGCGTGGTCAGGCGGGTCAGTTCGGCGGCCAGGCCGGCGGTGGTCATGAGGTGCGCGTCGCGGACCACCGGCACGACGAGGCCGCGTTCGGTCTGGGCGGCGAAGCCCAGGTTGATGTGGCCGTGGCGGACGATCTCGGCCCGGTCGGTGTCGACCGAGGAGTTCAGCTCGGGGAAGCGGAGCAGGCCGGCCACGCAGGCTCGGGCCAGGAGTGCCAGCAGGCCGATGCCCAGGTCCGGGCTGGTCCGCCGGAGGGTGTCGCGGATGGCGAGCAGGTCGGTGGCGTCCGCGTCCACCCAGGTGGTGGCGTCGGGGATCTCGGTGCGGCTGCGGGTCAGCTTGTCGGCGACCGTACGGCGCAGGCCGCGCAGGGGGATGCGCTCGGCAACCGGGGCCGCCGCCTCGTCGGCGGACGGGACCGCGCCGGAGTCGGCGCCGGGGTTGGCGATGGCCTGTTCGACGTCGCGGCGGAGGATGACGCCGTGCGGTCCTGTTGGGAGGACGGCGGCGAGGTCCACGCCGTGCTCGCGCGCCATCCGGCGCACCAGCGGCGAGATCACCCGAGGCGCGCGCTCCGGCCCGCCGTGGGACGGAGGAGCAACCGCCTCCGGAGCGGGTGCCGGTGCAGGTCCCGCGCCCGCAGCGGGGGCCGGGGTGGAGGGGGTCGGCTTGGGGGGACGGGGGCGGCGGCGGCTCCTGTGGGGGGCGCCGGTGGTGCCGTAGCCGATCAGGACGTTGCCCGACCCGGCGCGTTCCTCCTCCCGGTACCGCGCCGCCGCCGGGTCCTCCTGCGCGCCCCCGACCTCGATGAGCGGCTCGCCCACCGCCACGACCGCGCCCGCCTCGGCGTTCAGCCGCAGGACGGTCCCCGCGTACGGCACGGGCACCTCCACCGCCGCCTTCGCGGTCTCCACCTCCACCACTATCTGGTCGATCTCCACCGTGTCCCCCACGGCCACCTTCCACTCGACGATCTCGGCCTCGGTCAGGCCCTCGCCGAGGTCCGGCAGCCGGAACACCTGCCGCGCGGCGGTCGCCGTCATGACGCCTCCCGGGTGAGGTGCAGCAGGTCGGGCTGGTCGTCGAACTGGAGCCGGTCCACGGCGTCGAGGACGCGGTCGACGTCCGGGAGGTGGGAGTGTTCGAGTATGGGCGGCGGGTACGGGATGTCGAACCCGGTGACGCGCAGCACCGGCGCGGCCAGCGAGTGGAAGCACCGCTCCTGCACGCGGGCGGCGATCTCCGCCCCCACCCCGGCGAACCCCTGGGCCTCCTGGATCACCACGCAGCGCCCGGTCCTGCGCACGGAGGCCACCACGGTCTCGTCGTCGAACGGGACGATCGTCCGCAGGTCGACCACCTCCAGCGAGCGCCCGTCGCGGGCGGCGGCCTCGGCGGCCTGGAGCGCCACGGGCACGCTGGGCCCGTAGGCGACGAGCGTCGCGTCGCGGCCCTCGCGGCGGACGGCGGCCCGGCCGAACCCGGCGGCGTGGCGGTCCGCGACGGAGGTCTCCTCCTTGGACCAGTACAGCCGCTTGGGCTCCATGAAGATCACCGGGTCGGGGTCGGCGACGGCGTCGCGCAGCAGCCAGTAGGCGTCGTCGGCGGTCGCGGGCGTGACGACCTTGAGCCCCGGCGTGTGGGCGTAGTACGCCTCGCTGGAGTCGCAGTGGTGCTCGACGCCGCCGATGCCGCCCGCGTACGGGATCCGGATCACGATCGGCAGCGACAGCCGCCCGCGGGTGCGGTTGCGCAGCTTGGCCACGTGCGAGGCGATCTGCTCGAAGGCGGGGTAGGCGAAGGCGTCGAACTGCATCTCGATCACCGGGCGGAAGCCGCC
This sequence comes from Nonomuraea sp. NPDC001636, assembly GCF_040298265.1. Classification (NCBI taxonomy): domain Bacteria; kingdom Bacillati; phylum Actinomycetota; class Actinomycetes; order Streptosporangiales; family Streptosporangiaceae; genus Nonomuraea; species Nonomuraea sp. NPDC001636. Next base: position 192,852 of record NZ_JBEOZT010000007.1, on the reverse strand, counting down.
CATGGCCAGGCCCACGGCCAGGCCCACGATGCCCGCCTCGGCCAGCGGCGTGTCGAAGCAGCGCTCCTCGCCGAACTCCTTGGTGAGCCCGTCGGTGACGCGGAAGACGCCGCCGAGCGGGCCGACGTCCTCGCCGAAGACGAGGACGCGCTCGTCCTCGCGCAGGGCGTCCCGCAGGGCGGCGTTCAGCGCCTGGGCCATGGTCATCGTCGCGGTCATGTCAGTCCTCCCGCGCGGTCAGCTCGGACGCCAGCAGGGCCCGCTGCTCGTGCAGCTGGGGCGTCGGCTCGGCGAAGACGTGGTCGAACAGCTCGAAGGGGTCGGCCTCGGGGTCGGCGTTCATCGCGTCGCGCAGGCGGGCGGCGTACTCCTCGGCGGCCTTGTGCGCGGCGGCGACGTCCTCGGCGCCGAGCAGGCCGCGCCCGCGCAGGTAGGTCTCCAGCCGGGCCAGCGGGTCGGCCGACTCCCACTGCTCGACCTCCTGGCTCTCGCGGTAGCGGGTGGGGTCGTCGGCGTTGGTGTGCGGGTCCATGCGGTAGGTGTGCGCCTCGACGAGGAACGGGCCGCCGCCGGTCCTGGCGTGCGTCACGGCGGCGGTCAGGACCGACAGCACGGCGACGAGGTCGTTGCCGTCCACCTGCTCGGAGGGGATGCCGTAGCCGATGCCCTTGTAGGCCAGCGCCGGGGCCGCGCTCTGCTTGGCCAGCGGCACGGAGATGGCGTACTTGTTGTTCTGGACGAGGAACACGACGGGGGCGCGCAGCACCGCGGCGTAGTTGAGCGCCTCGTGGAAGTCGCCCTCGCTGGTGCCGCCGTCGCCGATGAAGGCCATGACGACGCCGTCCTCGCCCTTGCGGCGCATGGCCTCGGCCATGCCGACGGCGTGGATCGTCTGGGTGGCCAGCGGCGTGCACTGGGGGGCGACGCGCGTGGCGGCGGGGTCGTAACCGCAGTGCCAGCCGCCGCGCAGCAGCGTGAGCACCTCGACCGGGTCGAGGCCGCGGGAGACGAGCGCGACCGAGTCGCGGTAGGTGGGGAACAGCCAGTCGTCCTCGCGCAGCGCGAGCACGCCGGCGATCTGGCAGGCCTCCTGGCCGCGGCTGGAGGGGTAGACGGCCAGCCGGCCCTGCTTGGTCAGCGCGGTCGCCTGGCGGTCGAAGCGGCGGCCCAGGACCATCCGCCGGTACGCCTCCACCAGGTGCTCCCCGGCGGGCTCGGCGTACCCGGCGGGCGGCTCGACGGCGGTGCCGTCCTCGGCGACGAAGCGCACCGGCTCTGGTGAGGGCAGCAGGCCGTCGACCGTCTGGGGACTCCTCCTCACGGACATGGCGACGCTCACTTTCTCTGGACGTTTGTGAGGGAAAGCGTCCGCGTTCGGGGCCATCCGTTCAAGACATCGGGCATGATGAGCGACAAACGGCTTTATATGGGACCAATGGAGGGCCAATTGTCAGCCAACGAGGGCGTCGAGGGCGGCTGGCCGGGACGTTCGGCAGCAAACCTGGACGGAGTGGACCGGGCGATCATCGCCGAGTTGCTGCGCGACGGCCGGATGTCGATGCGCACCCTGGCCGAACGCGTGCACGTCTCACGCGCCAACGTCTACGCCCGGCTCACCCGGCTGATGGACGACGGCGTGATCACCGGCTTCACCGCCGAGCTGGCGCCGCACCGGGCGGGCCTGGGCACCAGCGCGTACGTGTCGGTGACGATCGAGCAGAACTCCTGGCGGCAGGTCACGGCACGGCTGCGCGAGACGCCGTACGTGGAGCACTTCGCCATGGTCGGCGGCGACTACGACGTCCTGGTGCTGGTCAGGACGCCGGACAACGCCGCGCTGCGGCACGTCGTGCTGGAACGCATCCAGGACATCCCCGGGGTGCGGGCCACCCGTACCTGGCTGGTGTTCGAGGAGGCCCGCGGGCGGGGCGCGGAGTGGGGGGCTCACGAGAGCTGAGCCCCCGAAGCCCTCGTTCAGCGCCCTCCGAAGGTCGGCCTGCGCTTGGCGAGGAACGCCTCCACCGCGCCCGTGTGGTCGGCGGTCAGGCCGAGGCGGGCCTGCGCGCGGGCCTCCTCGGCGAGCACCGCCCCGAGGCCCTGCTCCCACCCGTGCGCGATGAGCCGCTTGGACTCGGCGTAGGCCGCGGTCGGCCCGGCCGCCAGCCGGGCGGCCAGCTCGCGTCCCGCCATGCACACCTCGGCCCCGGGCACCACCCGTCCCGACACGCCCCACGCGACCGCCTGCGCGGCCCCGAACGGCTCGCCGAGCAGCACCAGCTCCTTGGCCCTGGCCTCGCCGACCGCCCGCGTCAGGGTCGCGGAGAGGCCGGAGTCGCAGGTGAGCCCGATCCCCGTGAACGCCGTGGCCAGCTTGGCGTCCTCGGCCAGGACGCGCAGGTCGCAGGCGAGCGCGAAGGCCAGCCCGGCGCCGACGCAGGCGCCGTTGACGGCGGCGACGACCGGCTTGGGCATCGTGGCCAGGAGCCGGACGACCGGCGCGTAGTCCGCCTCGACGGTGTCGAAGGCGTGGCCGGGGTCGGCGCGCAGGGCCTCGGCGTGCTCGGCGAGGTCCTGGCCGACGCAGAACGCGCGGCCCGCGCCGGTCAGCAGCACGGCCCTGACCGAGTCGTCGGCGGCGACCTGCTCCAGCGCCCGGCGCAGGGCCTGCTTGAGGCCGTCGTTCAGCGCGTTGCGGTGGTCGGGACGGTTGAGCGTCACGACGGCCACGGCGCCGTCGCGTTCGAGCAGGACCGGGGTGTCGTCCACGTCAGCCCTCCGGCCAGGTCTTGGCCACGAGGGTCAGCACGTCGTACGTGGCGACCGGGACGCCGTCCTGGTTGGTCACGGTGGCGTCCCAGCGCACCTCGCCGTAGTCGGCGCCGCTGCGCGGCGTGATCTGCTTGACGGTCAGCGCGACGGCGATGGCGTCGCCGGCCTTGACCGGGGTGAGGAAGCGCAGCCCGTCGACGCCGAAGTTGGCCAGCACCGGGCCGGGCGCCGGGTCCACGAACAGCCCGGCGGCCAGGGACACCACCAGGTAGCCGTGCGCGACGATGCCGCCGAACAGCGGGTTGCGGGCGGCGGCCTCGGGGTCGGTGTGGGCGTAGAAGGTGTCGCCGGTGAACTCGGCGAAGTGCTCGATGTCGGCGAGCGAGACCGTGCGCGGCGCGGAGGCGATCGTGTCGCCCACCCGCAGCTCGGCCAGCGACTTGCGGAAGGGGTGGACACCCGACTCGGCGCGGGCCGAGCCGGTCGTCCAGCGGCCGGTGATCGCGGTGAGCTGGTCCGGCGAGCCCTGGACGGCGGTGCGCTGCATGTGGTGCAGGACGCCGCGCACGCCGCCCAGCTCCTCGCCGCCGCCGGCCCGCCCGGGGCCGCCGTGGACGAGGACCGGCAGCGGCGAGCCGTGCCCGGTGGACTCCTTGGCGTCGTCGCGGTCGAGGACCAGGACCCGGCCGTGCCAGGGCGCGAGCCCGAGCACGACGGACCGCGCGACCTGCGGGTCGTGGGTGGCGACGGAGGCGACCAGGCTGCCCTTGCCGCGCGCGGCCAGGGCCACCGCCTCCTCGACGCCGTCGTAGGCGAGCACGGTCGCGACCGGCCCGAACGGCTCCACGTCGTGCGGCTCGGCGGCGCCGGGGCGGGCGCGCAGCAGCAGCGGGGTCATGAACGCGCCGCGCTCGGGGTCGCCCTCCAGCAGGGACGCGCCGCGCGGGTCGCCGTGGACGATCTCCGCGCCGGCCAGCAGCGCCTCGACCGCCTTGCGCACCTCCTCGCGCTGGCCCAGGCTGGCCAGCGGGCCCATGCGCACGCCGGGGTTGCGCGGGTCGCCGACGGTGATCGAGGACAGGCGCGCGGCCAGCGCCTCGGTCACCTGGCCGGCCAGGTTCTGCGGCACGAGCACGCGGCGGATGGCCGTGCACTTCTGGCCCGCCTTGACCGTCATCTCGGTGACGACGCCCTTGACGAACAGGTCGAACTCCGGATCGTCCGGGCGCACGTCGGGGCCGAGGATCGAGCAGTTGAGCGAGTCGGCCTCGACGCCGAGGACGACGCCGCCGTCGAGCACGTTCGGGTGGCGGCGCAGGATGCCGGCGGTGTGGGCCGAGCCGGTGAAGGCGACGGAGTCCTGGACGGTCAGCTCGTCGAGCAGCCCGGCGGGGCTGCCGGCCAGGAGCTGGAGCGTCCCCTCCGGCAGGATGCCGGACTCGATGATCTGCCGGACGGCCAGCTCGGTGAGGTAGGCGGTCTGGGCGGCGGGCTTGACGATCGAGGGGAGCCCGGCGAGGAAGGCCGGGGCCAGCTTCTCCAGCATGCCCCAGACGGGGAAGTTGAAGGCGTTGATCTGCACGGCGACGCCCGGCCGCGAGGTGTAGAGGTGCTGGCCGGCGAAGGTGCCGCCCTTGCCCAGGCGTTCCAGGCCGCCGTCGAGGAAGACGGTGTCGTTGGGCAGCTCGCGCACGCCCTTGCTGGCGTAGCTGAACAGGGTGCCGATGCCGCCGTCGACGTCGACCATGGTGTCGCGGGAGGTGGCGCCGGTGCGCGTGGACAGGGCGTACAGCGCGTCCTTGCGCTCGATCAGGTGCTTGGCCAGCGCCTTGAGCAGGGCGGCCCGCTCGTGGAAGGTCAGGGCGCGCAGCGCCGGGCCGCCGGTGTCCCTGGCGTGCCTGACCATGGCGGCGACGTCCAGCCCCCGGCTGGAGATCCGCGCGACCTCCTCGCCCGTCGCGGCGTCGAGCAAGGGTTCCCCGTCGTCCGACGCGCGGAACCATCGTCCGGCGGCGTAGCTCTCCAGCAGCGCGCTCACGCTGTCTCCTCTCTTGCGCGGAAGCCCCGACTCATGCAACCGTATTACTGACCGAGCGATAAGTAAATAAGACCGATGTCTCGGAGGGACGATGACCACCACGCCGGCGGAGCCGGACCTGGAGGAGCGGCTGCAGTCCGCCTTCGACGCGACCATCGCGGGTCACGACCGGATCGAGCCCCGCGACTGGATGCCGGAGGCGTACCGCAGGACGCTCGTCCGCCAGATCGCCCAGCACGCGCACTCCGAGATCATCGGCATGCAGCCGGAGGGCGAGTGGATCGGGCGTGCGCCGTCGCTGCGCCGCAAGGCGATCCTGCTGGCCAAGGTGCAGGACGAAGCCGGGCACGGCCTCTATTTGTACTCCGCGTGCGAGACGTTGGGCGTCTCCCGCGCCGAGCTGACCGAACTCCTTCTGGCCGGGAAGCAGAAATACTCCTCGATCTTCAACTACCCGACGCTGTCCTACGCCGACGTCGGCACCATCGGCTGGCTCGTGGACGGCGCCGCGATCTGCAACCAGGTGCCGCTGTGCCGCACCTCCTACGGCCCGTACGGGCGCGCGATGATCCGCATCTGCAAGGAGGAGTCCTTCCACCAGCGGCAGGGCTACGAGCTGCTGATGACGATGATGCGCGGCACGCAGGCCCAGCGGGAGATGGTCCAGGACTCGGTCAACCGGTTCTGGTGGCCCTCCCTCATGATGTTCGGCCCGCCCGACGACCGCTCCCCCAACAGCGAACGCTCGATGGCCTGGGGCATCAAGCGCAACTCCAACGACGAGCTGCGCCAGAAGTTCGTCGACATGACGGTCCCGCAGGCCAAGGCGCTCGGCGTCACGCTGCCCGACCCCGACCTGCGCTGGAACGAGGAGCGCGGGCACCACGACTTCGGGCAGCCGGACTGGTCGGAGCTGGCCGCGGTCATCCGCGGCGACGGGCCGTGCAACGCCCAGCGGATGCGCCACCGCCGCGCCGCCCACGAGGACGGCGCCTGGGTGCGCGAGGCCGCGTCGGCGTTCGCGAGCCGCACGGCGGCCGGGGCGAGCGCCCGATGAGCGCCGACCGGCGGGAATGGCCGCTGTACGAGGTGTTCGTCCGGGTCAAGCGCGGGCTCAACCACGTGCACGTCGGGTCGCTGCACGCCCCCGACGACGCGATGGCCCTGCGGCACGCCCGCGACGTCTACACCCGGCGCAACGAGGGCGTGAGCATCTGGGTCGTGCGCTCCGACGCCATCACGGCCTCCAGCCCGGACGAGAAGGACCCGCTGTTCGCGCCGAGCGGCGACAAGGTCTACCGGCACCCGACGTTCTACGACATCCCGGGCGACGTCCCGCACATGTGAGAGGGGGTCCAGCGTGAGCGATGACCACGAGAGCATCTTCGACGGCCTGACCGGCGGGGACTCCGCGCAGTGGGCGTTCGGCACGGACTTCGAGGACCCGCTGGCGGGCGTGGACACCACCGTGCCCGACGGGGTCGGCTCCGCCGAGCTGGCCGCGTACTGCCTCATGCTCGGCGACGACGCGCTGGTCATGTCGCAGCGGCTCACGGAGTGGTGCAGCCGCGCCCCCGACCTGGAGGAGGACATCGCGCTCGCCAACGTGGCGCTCGACCTGCTCGGGCAGGCGCGCCTGCTGCTGGCGCGGGCGGCCGCGGCCGACCCCGGCGTGGTGCCCGCGCTGCCCGAGGGCTCGCCGGTGCCCCCGGAGGACGCGCTGGCGTTCTTCCGCGACGCCGGGCAGTTCAGGAACGTGTGGCTGGCCGAGGTCGAGAACGGCGACTTCGCGCACGTCGTCGTGCGCCTGCTGCTGTTCTCGACGGCCCGGCTGGCGCTGCTGGAGCGGCTGTCGGCGAGCGCGGACACGGTGCTGGCCGCCGTCGCCGCCAAGGGCGTCAAGGAGGTCGCCTACCACCGGGACTGGGCGGGCCGCTGGTTCCTCACCCTGGCCCAGGGCACCGAGGAGTCGCGCCGCCGGCTCGACGCCGCGCTCGGCGAGCTGTGGCCGCTGCTGGCCGAGCTGGTCACCCCGCATCCCGTCGAGCTCGCGCTCGCCCGTTCGGGCGTCGCCGTGGCGGCCGCCGCGCTGCGCGCCGACGTGGACGCCGTGCTCGGCCAGGTGTTCACGGTGAGCGGCGTCCCCCGCCCGGCCTCCGAAGACAGGCCGGACGAAGACAGGCCGGGCGGCGGCCGGGACGGCGTCCACACCCCGGCCCTGGCCGACCTGCTGGCCGACATGCAGTCGGTCGCCCGCGCCCACCCGGCAGGCCGCTGGTGACCGCCGAGCACGCCGGCCCCGCCTCCGGGGAGGCCCGCGAGCGCGCCGCCCGGGTCGCGGAGCGGGTGCGGGACCCGGAGATGCCGATGCTCACCCTGGCCGACCTCGGCGTGCTGCGCGACGTCGAGCTGCGGCCCGGCCCGGACGGCGAGGTCGTGGTCGCCTCGATCACCCCGACGTACACCGGCTGCCCGGCCATGGCGACCATGCGCGACGACCTCGTCCACGGGCTGCGGGCGGCGGGTTTCCCGCGGGTCGAGGTACGGGTCGTGCTCGACCCGCCGTGGTCGAGCGACTGGATCTCCGAGCGCGGCCGGGCCGCCCTGCGGGCCGCCGGGCTGTCGGCGCCCGGACCGGCCCGCCGGACGTCCGGGCCGGTGCCGCTGACGCTCGGCCCGGCCAGGACCGCCCCGGCCTGCCCGCGCTGCGGCTCCCGGGCCACCCGGCTGACCTCCGAGTTCGGCGCCACCGCCTGCAAGGCCCTCTACGCCTGCGCCGACTGCCTGGAACCGTTCGAGCATGTCAAGGAGATATGAGATGACCACGCTCGCGCCCGCGCCGGCCCGGGCGCACGCCGCCTTCCACGAGCTGACCGTGGCGGCGGTCGACCACCTGTGCGAGGACGCCGCCGCGATCACCTTCGCCGTGCCCGGCGAGCTGCGCGAGGCGTACGCCTTCCGCGCGGGCCAGTCGCTCACCCTGCGCCGCTTCGTGGACGGGCGGGAGGAGCGGCGGTCGTACTCGATCTGCGCCCCGGCCGGGGACGCGCCGCGCATCGGCGTCCGGGAGATCCCGGACGGGCTCTTCTCCTCCTGGCTCGTCCGCGAGGTGCGGCCGGGCACGCGGATCGAGGTGCAGACCCCCACCGGCTCCTGGCAGGCCGACCCAGGCGCGGGCGAGCGGCACCTGTGCGTGGCGGCCGGGTCGGGCATCACCCCGATGATGTCGGTCGCCTCGACGGTGCTCACCCATCCCGGCGCGCGGGTGTCGCTGCTGTACGGCAACCGCAGCAGCCGCACCGTGATGTTCGCCGAGGAGCTCGGCGACCTGAAGAACCGGTACGGCCCCCGCTTCCAGCTCGTCCACGTGCTCTCCCGGGAGCCGCGCGACGTCGAGCTGTTCTCCGGCCGGCTGGACGGCGACCGGCTGCGGCGGCTGTTCACCGAGCTGGTGCCGATCGAGACGTTCGACCACGTCTGGCTGTGCGGGCCGCTCGCCATGGTGGAGGACGCCCGCCGGGTGCTCGCCGAGCTCGGCGTCGCGGCGGCGAAGGTGCACGTCGAGCTCTTCTACGTCGACGCTCCCCCGCCTCAGCCAAGACGGCCCGAGGGCGTGCCGGCCGGCGCGACGACCGTGCTGACGACGGTGCTCGACGGAAGGCGCACGACCGCCACCGTCTCGCGCGAGTCCACCCTGCTCGACGGCGCCCAGCAGACCCGCTCGGACCTGCCGTTCGCCTGCCGGGGCGGGGTCTGCGGCACCTGCCGGGCGGTGGTCCGCGAGGGCGCGGCGGACATGCGCCGCAACTACGCGCTCGAACCGGCCGAGGTGGACGCCGGTTTCGTGCTCACCTGCCAGACGTTCCCGGCCGGCGACCGTGTCACCGTGGACTACGACGCCTGACCCCGACGCAGAGGAGTTATCCGTGACGAAAGCCCGCGCTCCCCAGGCGGAGCGCCCATGACCCTCATCGTCGAGGAGGGCGCCGACCGGGTGGTGTGGCGGCTCAACCGGCCGCAGGTGCGCAACGCGATCGACCGGGAGCTGGTCGCCGCGCTGCACGAGGCGTGCGCCGCCGTCGAGGACGAGCCGCGCGTCGTGCTGCTCACCGGCGAGGGCACGACCTTCGCCGCCGGGGCGGACATCGCCCAGCTCCGCGACAGGGACCGGGACGACGCGCTGCGGGGCATCAACTCCAGGATCTTCGACCGGATCCACCGGCTGCCCATGCCGACCATTGCCCTCGTGGACGGTTACGCCCTGGGCGGTGGGGCCGAGCTGGCCTACGCCTGCGACTTCCGGATCGGCACGCCGCGCACCCGGATCGGCAACCCGGAGACCGACCTCGGCATCCTGGCCGCCGCCGGGGCCGCCTGGCGGCTGGCCGAGCTGGTCGGGGAGCCGCTGGCCAAGGAGATCCTGCTCGCCGGCCGGGTGCTGACGGCCGAGGAGGCGCGGGCGGTGCACCTGCTCAACGACGTCGTGGACCCGGAGGACCTGCTCGCCGCCGGTCACCGGCTCGCCGACCGCATCGCGGCGCGGGCGCCGCTGGCCACCCGGCTGACCAAGGCCGTCTTCCACGCCCCGCGCGCCGCGCACCCGTTCGTGGACGACCTGGCCCAGGCGGTCCTGTTCGAGACCGAGGAGAAGCACGCGCGCATGACGGCGTTCCTCGACCGGCGGAAGGAGCGGCGCTCATGACGTCCCCGTCGACGTCCCCAGCGACGTCCCCAGCGACACTGCCGCACGTCGTCGGCGTCTTCGGCGGCGGGCGGATGGGATCGGGCATCGCGCACGCCTTCCTGGCCGCCGGCAGCCGGGTCGTCGTCGTGGAGAGCGATTCGCGGGCCGCCGCCCAGGCCCTGGAACGGGTGACCGGCAGCCTGGCCAAGGCCGCGGAGAAGGGCAGGCTGGGCGGCCCGCTCCAGGACGTCCTGTCCCGGCTGCGCACGACGGCCGACCCGGCCGAGCTGGCCCCGTGCGAGCTGGTCGTGGAGGCGGTGCCGGAGGACGCGGCGCTCAAGGCCCAGGTGTTCGCCCTGGTCGAGCGGCAGGCGCCGGGCGCGGTGCTGGCCACGAACACCAGCAGCCTGTCGATCGGCGGGCTCGCGGCCGGCCTGGCCGCGCCGGAGCGCTTCATCGGGCTGCACTTCTTCAACCCCGTCCCGGTCAGCGACCTCATCGAGGTCGTCGTCGGCCCGCGGACGGCCCCCGAGCTGGTCGAACGGGCCCAGGAGTGGACGCGGGCGCTCGGCAGGACGCCGGTCACGGTGGCCGACACGCCGGGCTTCGCCAGCAGCCGGCTCGGCGTCTGCCTGGCCCTGGAGGCGATGCGGATGCTGGAGGAGGGCGTGGCGAGCGCGGCCGACATCGACACGGCCATGACCCTCGGCTACCGCCACCCCATGGGCCCGCTGCGCACCACCGACGTGGTGGGCCTGGACGTGCGGCTCGCGATCGCCGAGCACCTGGCCCGCGAGCTCGGCCCGCGGTTCGAGCCGCCGCGGATCCTGCGCGACCTGGTGGCCGCCGGGCATCTCGGCCGCAAGACGGGCCAGGGGTTCTACGCCTGGTGAGCCCCGGGCGCGGGCCCGGCCAGGCCGTCGAAGGCGATCGCGGTGACGGCGTCGGCGACCATCGCCCGGTCGTAGGCGCCGTCGGGGCGGTACCACTCCACCAGCGAGTTGACCATGCCGAACAGCAGCCGGCTGACCAGCGCGGGCGGCACGTCGTCGCGCAGCGCGCCCTCGGCGACGGCGTCGGCGACCAGCTCGGCGAGGCGGTCGTCGAGCCAGCGGCGGCGTTCGAGCGCGGCCAGCTCGACCGGGCTGTTGCCGCGCACCCGCAGCAGGAGCGTGACGCTCGGCTGGTGGGCGACCAGCACCTCGACGCTGCGCCGCACGACCTCGCGCAGCCGTTCGTAGGCCGTGCGGCCGGCGGCGTCGCGGGTGGCGGCGGTGACGGCGGCGGTGAGCTCGTCGAGGGCGTCGTCGAGGGCCTGGCCGAGCAGTTGCTCCTTGCCCGTGACGTGGTGGTAGATGGCCGGCTTGGTCAGGCCGAGCTCCTTGGCCAGGTCTCCCATGCTGGTGGCGTCGTATCCCCTGCGGTTGAACAGCTCCACCGCGGCGCGCAGGATCGCGGCCTGGTCGTAGCCGGGTCGGCCGCGCCCGCGGCGCGGGGCGGGCCCGGCGGGCTCGGTCGTCACGGAAGCCAGCATCTCACGGCAGATCAGACCTCTTCCCCGAGGCGGCCACACCCCTGGGACGCCGGGGCGCTCCCGGGGTACAGTCGTGACGATCTTCTCCGACCCCCCGAGGAGTGAGCCCCATGACGTTGCCCGCCGACAGCCATGTGCACAGCGAATGGTCCTGGGACGCCCCGAAGGGCGACATGGAGCGTTCCTGCGCGCGGGCGGTGGAGCTCGGCCTGCCCGCCATCGCCTTCACCGAGCACGTCGACCACACGGTCTGGACGGTCGATCCCGGCGCCCTCGACGGCCACGACCACCTGCTCGCGCTGACGACGCCGGACGGGCGCCTCACTCCCCCGGCCTTCGACGCCGCCGGCTACCTGGAGGCGGTCGAGCGGTGCCGCGAGCGTTTCCCGGAGCTGCGCGTCCTGAGCGGCCTGGAGCTGGGCGAGCCGCACCGGCACGCCGGGGAGGTCGCCCGCGTGCTCGCCGCCGGCCGGTTCGACCGGGTGCTCGGCTCCCTGCACAGCCTGCCCGCCGGCGACGGGTTCTGCGAGCCGCCCGGCCTGTACGCCCGCGGCGCCGCCGCCCAGGTGGTCCGGGACTACCTGGCCGAGATCCCCGAGCTGGTCGCGGGCAGCGACGTGTTCTCCGTGCTGGCTCACGTCGACTACCCGGTGCGCTACTGGCCGCGGGCGGCCGGGCCGTTCGACCCGGCCGGCTTCGAGGAGGAGTTCCGGCACGCGCTGCGGGCGACCGCCGGGTCGGGCCAGGCGCTGGAGATCAACACGGTCCTGCCGCTGCACGCGACGCTGCTCGGGTGGTGGCGGGAGGAGGGCGGGCAGGCCGTGACGTTCGGCAGCGACGCCCACGAGCCGTTCGTCGTCGCGCGCCGGTTCCGGGAGGCGGCGGAGCTGGCCCGGGCGCACGGCTTCCGCCCGGGCCGGGACCCGTACGACTTCTGGGGCCGTACGGGCTGACCGCCGCCCGGGCCTCCTAGCGGTCCACCAGGCGGGCGCGGAGCAGGGCCAGGTCGTCCGGTGGCAGGCCGCCGGCCAGCAGGTACGCCTGCGCGCCGCCGTGCCGGTCGTCCAGGTGGGCCAGGGCGGCCAGCATGGTGTCCGCGGTGACCTCGGCGAACAGGCGCAGCGCCCTGGCTCGCCCAGAGTCGCCGTCCAGGGCGGCCAGGTGCTCGTCGAGGCGCAGGCAGACGGCCGTCATGGCGTAGTCGGCGGCGATCTCCCGCCGGGAGACGCCGGCCAGCGAGAGGGCCAGCGCGACCGCCAGCCCGGTTCTGTCCTTGCCGGAGTGGCAGTGCAGCAGGACGCCTCCGTCCGGCGCGTGCGCGACGGCCGACAGGACGGCGGCGAACCGGGCGGCGCCCCGGTCGAGGATCACCCGGTAGATGCCGGGCAGGGTGTCGTCCAGCGCCTCCAGGACGGTGTCCTCGTCCCGCAGCACGGGCAGGTGGCGGCGGCCCGGCACGTCGGGACCGGGGTCGGCCCGGCACTCGGCGGCCAGCCGGAGGTCGGCGACGAGCCGGATCCCGTGCGCCCGCAGCGCCGGGACGGCCGTGCTCCTCGGACGGTCGCCCCGCACCAGCGCGCCCCACCGGATGCGCCCGCCGTCCTCGGTCGGCAGGCCGCCGAGGTCGCGCACGTTCGCGCAGCCCGGCCAGCTCAGCACCCGGCCGCCCGACGGCGGCTCCGCGGGCGTCACGCGAGATCTCGCAGGTTGCTGGTCCAGGCGTCGATGGTGGCCTGCCACTCCTTCGGGTCCTCCGGCCGTCCGGGCACGCCGGGCCTGGTCTGCCAGGGCAGCGGCCCCGACTCCGGCCGGTACTCCACCCCGATCGCCGCCAGCCGCGGCAGATGGCCCGCCAGCCGCGCGCGGAAGTCCGCCAGGTCGCGACCGGGCGGCCCCCAGACGGTCTCGGCGAAGGCCGCCAGCCGGGGGAAGACCATGTAGTCCACCCGCCGGTTGGAGTCGATCAGCTCCGTCCAGACCTGGCACTGCGCGCCGAGCACCCGTTCCGCCGCCGGGTCGTCGCGCAGCTGCGCGGGCACGGGCTCGAAGGCGTAGACGTCCTCCAGGGCGAGCACGGTCCCGAACGGCACCGGCTCGTCCTCGCCCGGCCCCTGGCGGTAATCGAAGTAGACCTGGGTGTTGGAGCAGTTGATGACGTCGTGCCCGCGCCGGGCGGCGGCCACCGCCCCGAGGTCGCCACGCCAGGACGCCACCACCGCCCCGGGCGCCAGCCCGCCCTCCAGGATCTCGTCCCAGCCGACCAGGCGGCGTCCCCGGGCGGCCAGGAAGTCGTCGAACTGGTGGATGAACCAGCTCTGCAGCTCCTCCTCGTCGCGCAGGCCCAGCTCCCTGATCCGGCGCTGGGCGGACGGGCTCTCCCGCCACTGCTCCTTGCGGCACTCGTCGCCGCCCACGCACACGTACGGGCTGGGGAACAGCTCCAGCACCTCGTCGAGCACGTTCTTGAAGAAGGCGATGGTGGCGTCCTCGGCGTTGAGCACGTTCCGGCCGATGCCCCAGGTCGTGCGGACCTCCAGCGGCGTGCCGAGGTTGCCCAGCTCGGGGTGGGCGGCGATGGCGGCCTGGGTGTGGCCGGGCAGGTCGATCTCCGGCACGACGGAGACGTGCCGGGCGGCGGCGTAGGCGACGATCTCCCTGATGTCGTCCTGGGTGTAGTAGCCGCCGTGGGGGCGGCCGTCCATGGCGCCGTTCCAGCCGGTCTGGCTCTCCCGCCGCCACGCGCCGACCTCGGTCAGGCGCGGGTACCGCCTGATCTCGACGCGCCAGCCCTGGTCGTCGGTGAGATGCAGGTGCAGGACGTTGAGCTTGTGCAGGGCCATCAGGTCGATGAACCGCAGCAGGTCGTGTTTGGTCATGAAATGCCGGGCGACGTCGAGGAGGCAGCCGCGCCAGCCGAAGCGCGGCTCGTCCTCGATGTGCACGCCCGGCGCGACCAGGGGCTCGGCGGCCGGCGACCGGCGGTAGGCGGCGGCGGGCAGGAGCTGGCGGAAGGTCTGCGCGCCGTAGAAGGCCCCGGCGGGCCCGCCCGCGTCGATGGCGACGCCGTCGTCGCCCACGCTCAGCCGGTACGCCTCCGGGCCGAGGCCGTCGCCCAGCCCCAGGGTGATCGTCCCCGGGCCCGGCGTGCCGGGCAGCAGCTCACCTCCGGTGACCTGGCTGAGCTCGGCGCGCAGCCAGGCGGCCACCCCGGCGAGCGCCGGGTCGGCGGTGAGCGCCGTACGCCCGTCGAGGACGAACCTCCCGCGCCTGGTCCCGTGGCTGACGGGCCTGGGAACGATCTTCAAGTGCATCTCCTCACTGACAGGTGACGGTGGCGTCGGCGAAGTCGGCGTGGTCGGAGGTGGCGTTGTCGCCGCCGTTGGTCGCGACCAGCCGGACGAACCGGGCGCCCGCGACGGACGCCGTGACCTTCCTGGCGGGCATGGCGCCGGTCAGCACGCCGGAGTGCGCGACCCGGCCGCCGTCGGCCCACACCTCGAAGTCGGCCGATCCGGCCTGGCCGACCTCGTCGTCGATGCCGGCCTGGAACTCGACCGTCGTGCACCGGCCGGCGGTGTGGAACTCGATGTCGGCGGGGGCGTGCGTGCCCAGGCCCTTGGCGTACCGGACGCCCTCGACGGTGATCGGACGGCCGTCGCCGGCGGCCCGCTCGCCGTTGCTGGTGTCCTTCTCGACCGGGCCGAAGTAGTTCGTGGCCCTGGTCCAGGCCAGGTCGCTCAGGTAGGTGCGGCCCGTGCCGGGCGCCCTGGCCACGATGACGACGGCGACGGCGCGCCGGTCGCCCTGGGTGAAGGCGACCTCGTAGGTGCCGGGCGCGGCGTCCGCGGGCGGGGTGACCGTCCAGGTCACGGTGAACGTCCCGGCCGCGCCGAGCCGGGCGGTCCTGGCCGGCGTGCGGGCCTCGGCGCGCCAGCCGTCCGGCGCGGACGCCTTGACCTCGACGTCCCGCAGCGGGGCGGTGGCCCCGGTGTTGGTGACGCGGGTGACCAGCTCGCCGGGCACGCCGGGCTCCAGCACCGAGGGCCGGTCCTCGCCGAGGAAGCGCGGCGGGTCGGCCTCGAAGGTCACCAGCGGCGGCGCCTGCTCCCGGCTCTCCGAGACCCGGTAGAGCACCGCCGCGTGCGCCGGGACCTGGGCCGACAGCACGTCCTTCGCCGAGCTGACCGCGCCGGACCACAGCTCCTCGACCCGGTGGCGGGAGCCCGCGCCGAGCCGGGTGGAGATCACCGCCGCCCGGTCGCTCTCGTTGAACAGCGCGATCGCCCGGTCGCCGCCGTCCAGGGGCTTGGCCAGGACGTGGTACCAGCCGTCGGAGGCGACGAGCCGGCCGTGCGCGCCCAGCCGGTCCTGGTCCACCGCGATCACCTTGGGGTTGGCGACGACGGCCGCCGGCGCCTTGGCCGGATCGACCTGCAGGACGAGCGGCGCGGCCCCCATGGCCCACAGCGTGAACTGGGCGCGGTACTCGGTCTCGGTCATCCCGCCGCGCCCGGCCTGGATCAGGTCGGGGTCGGCCCAGCTGCCCGGCCCGGCGTACTCGGCTCTGAGCTGGTTGGTCTCCCAGATGTCGACCATGCTGGGGTAGCTGTCGGGGATGGGCTTGTTGTAGACGTTCGTCCGCCAGGTGGCGGCGCCGGCGTCCTTGCCCCACAACCAGGGCACGGTGCTGCCGTCCTCGTTGTTCATGGCGAACACCACGTCGTCGCCGAGGGCCTGGCGCATGCGCGGGTAGAGGGTCTGGGCGATCTGCTGCACGTTCTGGCCGGGGAAGTCGGCCGTGGGGACGTTGCACCAGTCGTACTTGACGTAGTCGGCGCCCCAGCCCCTGAGCTGGGCGGCGTCGGCGGCCTCCTGCTTGTAGGAGCCGGGGCCGCCGCCGGAGCACGCCTTGGCGCCGGCCGACAGGCTCAGGCCGAGCTTGAGCCCCTTGGCGTGCAGCTCGTCGGCCAGCGCCTTGACGCCGCCCGGGAAGCGGGCCGGGTCGGGGGCCAGGGCGCCGCCGCTGCGCTGGGCGGCCAGCCAGCAGTCGTCGAGGACGACGTACCGGTAGCCGAGCGGCGCGAGCGGGGCGAGGGCGCCGGCGGCCTGGCGGACGGCCGCCTCGGAGACCGAGCAGCCCAGGGAGCGGCTGCTCCAGCCCATCGGGGGCGCCGCGACGGCCGCCGCGGACGCCGTGGAACCGGGTAAGGGCGCGAAGGGCAGGGTGAGGAGGGCCGCCGCGGCGGCGGCCGTGATCGTGCGCATGGGGATCCCGTCAGGCTGGGTGGAGGCTCGGGTCGCCCGGCTCGACGACGAACGAGCCGGAGGTGTAGGCGGGCGCGTACGGCTCGGTCACCCGGGACAGCGAGCGGAAGTCGACCTTCATCTCCTGCTGGGTGAGCTTGGCGCGGACGTAGCCGCGGCGGCCGTTGAAGAACTTCACGTGCGGGTTCTCGGCGAGCAGGGTCTGGGTGTTGGGGTACTCGTCGAGGCCGTTGCCGGCGCTGGTGACCGACGTGGTGACCAGCTCGACCGCGACGGACTTCGACTCGGGGTCCTGGTAGTCGCGCTTGACCTCCCCGGCCCAGTGGGAGTGCACGTCGCCGGTGAGGACGACCGCGTTGCGCCGGTGGTCGTCGATGGCGGCGGTCAGCCGGTTGCGGGAGGCGACGTAGCCGTCCCAGCCCTCGTTGGAGTAGCCCTTGCCCTCGCCGTTGGTCCAGTCCATCTCCATGAGGAAGACCTGCTGGCCGAGCAGGTCCCAGGTGGCCTGGGAGTCCTTGAGCTGCCCGTCGAGCCAGGACTCCTGCGCGGCGCCGAGCATCGTGCGGTTGGGGGCCAGCCGCTCGGCGCAGTCGGCGCCGACCGTGCCGCTCTTGCCGGTGCAGGCGTACAGGTCGCGGTACTGGCGGGTGTCGAGCATGTGCAGGTTGGCGACCGCGCCCCAGCGGATCGTGCGGTAGAGCCGCAGGGCGGGGCCGTCGGGGCGCTGGGCGCGGCGCAGCGGCATGTTCTCGTAGTACGCCTGGAAGGCCGCCGCCCGGCGGGCGAGGAAGGGCGGGTCAGGCTGCTCGGGCACGTCGCCGGCCCAGGCGTTCTCGATGTCGTGGTCGTCCCACACGACCACCCAGGGGGCGATCGCGTGGGCCAGCCGGGACTCGGGGTCGGCCTTGTGCTGGGCGTGCCGCAGCCGGTATCCGGCCAGGTCGAGGCATTCGCCGCCGGCCTGGTCGCGGACGGGGTACTTGTAGTCGCCGTACTCGTAGATGTAGTCGCCGAGGAAGGCGATGAGGTCGGGGTGGTCCTCGGCCATCCGGCGGTAGGGGGTGAACCAGCCGGTCTGGTAGTCGGCGCAGGAGGTGAAGGACAGGTTCAGGGGGCGGGAGCGGGTGCCGGGGGCGGGGGCGGTCAGGGTGCGGCCGACCTCGCTGATCTCGCCCTCGGCGCGGAAGCGGTAGAAGTACTCGGCGCCCGGGCGCAGGCCGTCCAGCTCGACGTGCACGCTGTGGGCCGACTCGCGGCGGGCCTGCTCGACGCCCTGGCGCACGACGTGGCGGAAGTTCTCGTCGAAGGCGAGCTGCCAGTGCACCGGCACGACGCGGTCCGGCATGCCGCCGAGCCCGTCGAGCGCGACCGGGTCCATGGCGAGCCGGGTCCAGAGGACGACGCCGTCCGGCGTGGGCTCGCCGGAGGCGACGCCGAGCTGGAACGGGTCGGACAGGGGGGCACGCCGGGCCGCCGCGCGCACGGGTGAGGCACCCAGTGCGGCGGCGAGGCCCAGGCTCGCGCCCCCGGCGAACAACGATCGCCGGGTGATCAATGGAGCTCCTACTCGACGGAGGCGTTGCCGGCGGCCACGGCCTGGTCGGCGGCCTGCTGGGGGGTGAGCTTGCCGAGGTACATCTCGTTGAGGATCTGGTTGAGCTTGTTCTCGAAGCCGGTGAAGCCGGTGGTGACCGGCAGCGGGAAGGTCTGGCCCTCCGACTCCTCCTGGAACGGCGAGACGTCGAGCTTCTTGGACTTCCAGTAGTCGACGTAGCCCTGCGACAGGCCGTTGAGCGCGGGGAAGACGTAGCCGCCGTCGGCCATCATCTTCTGCGGCTCCTCGGTGCCGAGCCAGGTGGCCAGCTTCATCGCCTCGGCCGGGTGGGCGCTCTTGGCGGAGACGGCCTCGGACAGGCCGTTGAGGTTCACCGAACGGCCCTGCGGGCCCTCGGGCATGGCGGCGACGCCGATCTCGAAGTTGGCCTCCGGCGCGACGAACGGCAGCAGCGCGTTGTTCGCCGGGAACATGGCGACCTTCCCGGCCTTGAACATGTCGGTGACCTTGCCGGTGGGCGGGTTGGTCTGGGTGGCCGGCGGCGAGACGTGGTGCTTGTTGACCAGGTCCACGCCGAACTGCAGCCCCTGGACGGAGGCGGCGTCGTTGAAGGTGTAGGTGCCGAAGGGCTTGTCCAGCAGCTTGCCGCCGTTGGAGCTGACCCAGTTCATCCACTGCGTCTGGTAGTGGTTCCAGGAGGCGAAGCCGTACGTGGTGACCTTGGCGGGGTCGAAGCCGGGCTCGCCGGGGTGCTTGCCGGCCTCGTCCACGGTGAGCTTGCGGGCCGTGTCGAGCAGGGTGCCGGAGCCGTCGGCCGCCCAGGTGAGCTTGTCCGGCATGGTCACGCCGGCCTTGGCGAACAGGTCCTTGTTGTAGAGCAGGCCGACGATCCCCCAGTCCTTCGGCACGCCGTACAGCTTGCCCTGGTAGGTGAACGAGCCGACCACGGTCTGGTGGTACTTGGAGCCGTCCACCTGGACGGGCGCCAGCACGCCCTTGGTGACGAACTCGGGGAACTGGGTGGGGCTCATCCAGAAGACGTCCGGCGCGGTGCCGGCGACGGCGTCGGCGGTGAGCTTGGTCCAGTACTGGTCGTAGGGCAGCAGTTCTATCTTGACGTCGATGCCCGGGTTGGCCTTCTCGAAGGCGGCCATCACCTTCTCGTAGCCGACCTTCTGCTGGTCGTCCCAGAGCCGGTAGGTGAGCGTGACCTTGCCGGAGTCTCCGGAGCCCGACCCGCAGCCGGACAGGATGAGCGTGGCGGCGCAGAGCAGCGCCCCGGCCCAGCGAATCGGGGGGGATTGCAACATTCGCTGACCTCTTGTTCGTGTGCTACTTGAGGCCGGTGAGGACCACCGACCGGACGATGTGCCTTTGGAAGAAGACGAAGACGGCCACCATCGGCACGAGCGCGATCAGCCCGCCGGCCATCATCAGGTTGTAGTCGACGCCGATGCCGACCTTGAGGGTGGCGAGCGCCACCGTCATCACCCTGGTCTCGTCGCCGCTGGTGATGATCAGCGGCCAGATGAAGCTGTTCCACGACGAGATCACGGTGATGATCGTCAGGGTGCCGAGCGCCGGGCGGCACAGCGGCAGCAGGATGCGCAGCAGGACGGTCATCGCCCCGGCCCCGTCGATCCGGGCGGCCTCCTCCAGCCCGGCGGGCAGGGACTTGAAGAACTGGCGCATCAGGAAGATGCCGTACGGGGTGCCCAGGACGTACGGGATGAGCAGGCCGTACCAGGTGTTGACCAGGCCGAGCTCGCGCATGATGAGGAACAGGGGGATCATCGTGACCGCGCCCGGCACCATCATGGTGGCGACGTACAGCCAGAACAGGGCCTCCCTGCCGCGGAAGCGCAGCCGCGCGAAGGCGTAGGCGGCGAAGGTGGTGAAGACGAGCTGCCCGAGGGTGAGCACGACCGTCATCAGCAGGGTGTTGAGCACGTACCGGGGGAAGTCGCCGCTCAGCAGCCGGGTCAGGTTGGCGGTGGTCGGCGGCAGGCCGGGCAGCCACGGCTCGGTGGAGCTGAGCTGCGACTGCGTCTTGAACGCGGTCAGCACGACCAGCAGGTACGGGAAGACGGAGACGAACGCGCCGGCCGCGAGCACGACGTGGAGCAGGGTGCGCTTGATCATGGGGGCCTCAGCTCAGGTCGTAGGTGGTGCGCTTGCCGAAGAACCTGACCTGCGCCAGCGTCACCAGCAGGATGACCCCGAACAGCACCATCGACAGGGTCGAGGCGTAGCCGAAGTCGAACTGCTTGAACGCCGTCTCGTAGATGCGGAAGTTGAGCACTTCGGTGCTCTGGCTGGGGCCCCCGTTCGTCATGACGTAGACGGTGTCGAACACCTGGAAGGCGCCGATCAGGTTGGTCACCATGACGAAGAACATCGTGGGGTTGAGCAGCGGCAGCGTGATGCGCCAGAACCGCTGGGCGGGGGTGGCGCCGTCGGTGGCGGCGGCGTCGTACAGCTCCTTGGGGATGCCCTGGAGGCCGGCCAGGAAGAACAGCATGGTGTAGCCGGTGTGCTGCCAGACGTTGACCAGCGCGATCGCGGGCAGCGCCCAGGCGGGGTCGGACAGCCAGTCGGGGCCGGTGAGGCCGGCCAGGCCGAGCAGGCTGTTGAGCGCGCCGTCGCGCGGGTCGAAGATCCAGTTCCAGACCAGGCCGAGGACGATCGGGGTGGCCATCCACGGGATCAGGTACAACGAGCGGTACAGCCGCAGGCCCTTGACCTTGCGGTCCAGCAGCAGCGCCAGCACCAGGGCCAGCACGGTCTGCAACGGGATGCACAGGACGACGTACAGGAGGGTGACGCCCAGGGCGTGCCAGGTCTCGCCGTCGGCGGCCAGCCGGCGGTAGTTGTCCAGCCCGGCGAACGTGGGCTCCGACAGCAGCTCCCAGTCGAAGAAGCTGAGCACCAGGACGATGACAACCGGCAGCAGCAGGAACGCCACCACCCCGAACAGGCTGGGCCCGACGAACAGGTAGGCGTGCCAGTCGCGGGTGCGCCTGCGCGGCGGCCGCCGCGGGGCCCGCTCGGCGGCCGCCCGGACGGTCTCGGCGATCACGACGGGTCCGTGGCGGTGGGGACCAGCAGGCGGCGGGTGGTCTCCAGCCCCCAGTCGTCGAGGGCGGCGATCGGGTCGCTGGAGCCGCGCAGGCCGCCGGTGCCCTCGATGTGCGCCGCCCACTCCTGCCGGGCCTCCACCTCGGGCCGCACGATGAGGCAGTCGGGGTCGTTGACCCACCAGCGGGCGTGCAGGAACTCGCGGGCCGCGCCGGTCAGCCGGGCGCCGAGCTGGGAGGGCTGGCTGATGTCGCCCGACCGGGGGTGCAGGGTGGGCGCGATGTCGGGGCTGACCCGCATGATGTCGACCAGCCCGATGCTGGGCAGCATGGGCGCGCCGCAGCCGTGCAGGGTGGCCTCGGGGCCCGCGCCGCGCCGCACGAGCTCCAGCCCGCGCCGGTAGGCCGCGATCGGGTCGAGGTCCTCGTGGCGGCGGCCGGCCAGGGCGCCGGCGTAGAGGTAGTCGAGCTTGAAGTGGGTGACGCCCATGGCGGCGAAGGCGGCGAACACGTGGACCAGGTGCTCGGCCGCGCCGGGATGGGTGACGTCGAGGACGGCGAGGTCCTGGTTCCACATGCGGCCCGCGTACGCGCCGTCCACCAGCCAGTCGGGGTGCTCGTGGAACAGGCGGCTGTCGTGGCCGACGAGGAAGGGGGCGGTCCAGATGCCGGCGCGGCGGCCGGAGCCGGTGACGGCGTCCAGGGCGCGGGCGAGGGAGCCGAAGCCGGGCCTGGGGTCCAGCCAGTCGCCGATGCCGGCCTCGTAGCCGTCGTCGACGAGGAACATGTCGGCGGTCAGGCCGTGCCGGTCGGCCAGCGCCAGGTTCTCCAGGACGTCGGCGTCGGTGACCTTGTCCCAGTAGCCGTACCAGGTGCACCACATGGGCGGGACGGCGGGGAACGCCCTGGGTTCTGCCATGCCGTCCGCCCAGCCGCGCAGGGCCCGGCCGAGGTCGCCCTCGGCGCGGTGGTGGCGTACCGGGCCGTCGGCGGAGATCACCAGGCGGTCGCCCTCCCGGCGGGCCCGGACGGAGGGCACCTGGAGCGGTCCGGGCGCGCTCCACAGCTCGACCGCGCCGTCGCCGGTCTCGACGGCCAGCAGCCCCTCCCCCTGGAAGACGCCGTCGGGGACGGGTGTCCCGGGGCGGTAGCAGAGGATCTGGATCGTCTCGTCGGCGGGTCTGGGGGGAAGGTCCCCGAGGCCGTAGGCGCCGGTGGGGCTCCACGACTGCCAGCCGTGCTCGAACACCCGGGTCCGGGCCTGGTCGCACCTGATCTCGCCGACGTCAACGAATGACATCAGACCTCATCTCTCTCAACTTACGAAGGAGCGCTTCATTAGTAGCACCGTCAGTTTCGGAGGGTCAACGCCCAATTTGAAGGGGTTCGTGGGTGGTGCGCCGTCGAGCCGGGCGCTGGCATAATCTCTGCTTACAGAGGAGACCTACGTTAAGGACGGCGATGGCGGATCTACGCGGCGGCGACCTGTCACGGCTGCGACAGCTCAACTCGCTGACCGCCATCCGGGCGTTGCGCCGGGCCGGCCCGCTCACCCTGTCGGCGCTGGCCGAGCGCACCGGGTTGTCGCGGCCGTCCATGAAGGAGGTCGCCGGCGAGCTGATGGACCTGGGCTGGGTGGAGGAGGTGCCGCCGAGCCCCGGCTCGATGGGCCGGCCGGCCCGCCGCTACCGCTTCCGCGCCGACAGCGGCTACCTGGTCGGCGTCGACGTGGGCGGCCACAACATCCGCGCCGCCCTGTCCGACCTCGACGGCGAGATCCTGGCCGAGACCCGCCAGCCGGTGCTGCCGGACGCGCCGCTGGAGGAGCGCCTGGCCGCGATCGAGCGGGCCGTCTCCGGCTGCCTGTCGCTCGGCCGCGTCGCGGTGTCCGACCTGTGGACGATCGCCGTCGGCACCATCGGCATCATCGACATCGAGGGGCGGGTCATCTACTCGGCCGCCGTCCCGTCCTGGCGCGACCTCGACCTGGCGGGCCGGCTGCGCGAGATGTTCCCCTGCCAGGTGCTGATCGAGAACGACAGCCGCCTGGCCGCCATGGCCGAGACCCGGCGCGGCGTCGCCCAGGGCGCCAAGGACGTGGTGTTCCTGCACGTCGGCAGGCGCATGGGCGCCGGGCTGATCATCGGCGGCCGGGTCCACCGGGGGTTCGGGGCGGCGGCCGGGGAGATCTCCATGCTGCCCGAGGCCCGCTGGTTCGACGCGCCCGAGCACCTCAACTCGTGCGCGGCCGTCCCCGGGGGCACGCCGCCGGAGGACGCGGCGGGCTACACGCTGGCCGCCGCCAGGAACGGCGACCCGGTGGCGCTGGAGGCGGTCGGGCGCTTTCTCGACGACCTGGCCGTGGGCGCGGCCGCCATGGTGCTGGTCCTCGATCCGCAGGTCGTGGTGCTGGGCGGCGGGTTCTCCAGGTCGGCGGACGTGCTGCTCGGGCCGCTGCGCGAACGGCTGGAGCGGCGGTGCATGCGCATGCCGGAGGTGCGGGCGTCCACGCTGGGCGACGAGTGCGTGGTGGCGGGCGCGATCGACTACGCCGTCGACCACCTCGACGAGCAGCTCTTCACCCCCGAGAGCGGGCCGCTGCCCCTCACCCGCTGACCGCTGTTCGCAGGTTTTCTGCAATCGGTTGTTGCAGAAATAACCACGCAACCAGGCACAACGCTCGAATCGTTTGCAGTTTTACCTGGACGTATTGACCTTTCTTCGGCACGAAGCCACTGTTACTGCAACCGGTTGGCAAGGCTCGCGCGGCACCCCCTTCCACTCCTCCATCGAAACGGAGCTGGACGTGCGTAAGAACCAACCCTTGGCGACGAGACTGGCGGTCGTGCTGACCACCGGCCTGCTCACCGCCGGCGGCCTGGTCGCCGTGCTGAACACGCCCGCGTCGGCGGCCCCGGCCGGCGGGAACTACACGCTGGTCAACGGCGGCAGCGGCCTGTGCGCCACCGTGCCGGGGCAGAGCACCGGCGACGGCGTGCAACTCGCGCAGAACGCCTGCGCCGAGGCCGCCGGGCAGGTCTTCACCCTCACCGCCGCCGGGAGCGGCTTCCAGGTCAAGGCCGCCCACAGCGGGAAGTGCGCCGGCGTCCGCGACGCCTCCACCAGCGCGGGCAAGCCCGTGCAGCAGGAGACCTGTACGGGCGCCGCCTCCCAGACCTGGCAGCTCACCGCCGCCGGCGACGCGTACCGGATCGTCAACGCGGGCGGCGGCAAGTGCCTCAACGTCAAGGACGACTCCACCGCGCCGGGCGCGCTGCTGCAGCAGAACTCCTGCGACTCGGCCGCCACCAAGCAGTGGACCCTGAAGCCGGTCGGCGGCGGACCGACCACCAGTCCCACCCCGACGCCCACCGTCACGCCCACTGTCACGCCAACCGTCCCGCCGCCCACCGGCGCGCTGTACGTCTCCCCGACCGGCAGGGACGGCGCGACCGGCACCCAGTCCGACCCGACGACGCTCACCTCCGCCATCACCCGCGTCGCCCCGGGCGGCACGATCTACCTGCGCGGCGGCACGTACGCCTTCAGCCAGACGGTCACCATCGCCCCCGGCAACGACGGCACCGCCGCGGCCCGCAAGAAGTTGTCGGCCTACCCCGGCGAGACGCCGGTGCTGAACTTCGCGGCCCAGAGCGAGGACCCGGCCAACCGCGGGCTCGCCGTCAACGGCTCGTACTGGCACCTGTACGGCATCACCGTCGAGCGCGCCGGCGACAACGGCATCTTCGTCGGCGGCAGCGGCAACATCATCGAACGGTCGGTGACCCGGTACAACCGCGACACCGGGCTGCAGCTCTCCCGGATCGCCTCCGACACGCCGCAGAGCCGGTGGCCGTCCGGCAACCTCGTCCTGAGCACGGTCTCGCACGACAACGCCGACTCCGACGGCGAGGACGCCGACGGCTTCGCCGCCAAGCTGACCGTCGGCCCCGGCAACGTCTTCCGGTACGCGGTGTCCCGCAACAACATCGACGACGGCTGGGACCTGTACACCAAGACCGAGACCGGCCCGATCGGCCCGGTCACCGTCGAGGACTCCCTGGCCTACGGCAACGGCACGCTCAGCGACGGCAGCCAGGCCGGCAACGGCGACCGCAACGGCTACAAGCTGGGCGGCGAGGACATCAAGGTCGACCACGTCGTGCGGCGCAACATCGCCTACCGCAACGGCAAGCACGGCTTCACCTACAACCGCAACCTCGGCTCGATGTCGATCAGCGGGAACGTCTCCATCGACAACGCCGAGCGCAACTTCTCCTTCGACGGCGGCACCTCGGTGTTCCGCGACAACACCTCGTGCCGCTCCGGCAGCGGCGCCAACGACAAGATCGTCGGCTCCGCGGACGCGTCCAACCAGTTCTGGTCCGGCTCGAACGGCTCCCGCTGCTCGGCCTACGGCGGCGCCCTGAACTGGTCCTTCGCCGCGGACGGCCGCCTGGTGGTGACCTTCGGCGGCGTCCCGGTCGTCCCGGCGGGCTGACCGGCGACCGCTGAGGCCCGGGACCCGCGCCGGGGTCCCGGGCCTTCGCCGCGCCGGTGGGGTAAACGAGGCGGAAGTGGAAAAGGTGGCCTTGTGAGGGCCTCCCGGTGAGGCCGCTGCGTCCCGTACGAAGAAAGAGCAGACGCCATGCCGTCTTCTGCCCTGCACCGTTCCATCCAGGTCGCCGAGCCCGGCGGCGCCATGGCCCAGGCCCCGGCGCGGACCCGCGAACCGGGCCCCGGCCAGGTGCGCATCACCGTCGAGGCGTGCGGGGTGTGCCACTCCGACGCGCTGATCATCGCCGGCGCGCTCCCGGGCACCGCCTTCCCCGTCACGCCGGGGCACGAGATCGCCGGACGTGTCGACGCGCTCGGCGACGGCGTCGCGGGCTGGTCCGTGGGCGACCGGGTGGCGGTCGGCTGGTACGGCGGGAGCTGCGGCCACTGCGACGCCTGCCGGGAGGGCGACGGCGTGCTCTGCCCCGGGCTCCAGGTGCCGGGCGCCGCCTACCCGGGCGGGTTCGCCGACTCGGTCGTGGCGCCGGCCGTCGCCCTGGCCGCGATCCCCGACGAGCTGACCGCGGTGCAGGCGGCGCCTCTGGCCTGCGCGGGCGTGACCGTGTTCAACGCGCTGCGGCGCAGCTCGGCGCGGCCGGGCGACACCGTCGCGATCCTCGGGCTGGGCGGCCTCGGCCACCTGGGCGTGCAGTTCGCCGCGCGGATGGGGTTCGACACGGTCGCGATCGCGCGCGGGAGCGACAAGGAGCCGCTGGCCCGCGAGCTCGGCGCGGCCCACTACATCGACGGCGCCGCCAGGCGGGCCGCCGACGCGCTGCTGGCGCTGGGCGGCGCCAAGGTGGTGCTGGCGACGGTGACCAGCGCGGCGGCGATGTCCGGCACGATCGACGGGCTGGGCCGGCGCGGCGAGCTCGTCACCGTCGGCATCGACACCGACCCGCTCACCGTCACGCCGCTGCAGCTCGTCGGCGGCGCCCGCCGGGTCTACGGGCACGCCTCCGGCATCGCCGTGGACACCCAGGACACCATGAGGTTCGCCGCGCGGAGCGGCGTGCGGGCCTGGACGGAGGAGGTGCCGCTGGAGGAGGCCGCGACGGCGTACCAGCGGATGATGTCCGGGCAGGCCCGCTTCCGCATGGTCCTGACCACCGGCAACTGAGGGGGGCGGCCATGACCGAGTCCTACGACCCGCGCCGCACGGCGGTGCTGCTGGTCGATCCGTACAACGACTTCATCTCCGAGGGCGGCAAGGTGTGGCCGCGGCTCGGGCCGGTGGCGCAGGCGATCGGCCTGCTGGACAACCTGCGGGCGGTGATCGCCGCGGCCCGCGCGGCCGGCGTGCGGGTGGTGTTCGTCCCGCACCGCCGCTGGGAGCCGGGCGACTACGAGAGCTGGGCCCATCCGAACCCGACCCAGCACGGCATCCAGGAGCGGCACACCTTCGCCCGCGGCTCGTGGGGCGGGGAGTTCCATCGCGACCTCCAGCCGGAGGAGGGCGACGTCGTCGCCGCCGAGCACTGGGCGCAGAGCGGGTTCGCCAACACCGACCTGGACCTCCAGCTGCGGCAGCGCGGCGTGACGCACGTGGTGGCCGTGGGCGTGCTGGCCAACACGTGCGTCGAGTCCACCGGGCGGTTCGCCATGGAGCTGGGCTACCACGTGACGCTGGTGCGCGACGCGACCGCCGCGTACCTGCCGGAGATGTTGCACGCCGCGCACGAGCTCAACGGCCCCACCTTCGCCCACGCCATCCTGACCACGGAGAAACTTCTCGCGGCCTTCTCACGGGGCTGACCGGGCCGGGCCGGGGCTCGGGCGGGCGGGGCGGGTGGCCGTCCAGTAGGACCGGGCCATCCCGGCGGCCAGGCCGGCCACGACGAGCCCGATGATCCCGTGGTACCAGCGCCAGCCGACGCCGAGGCCGACGAACCCGTCGAGGATCATGATGCCCGCGCCCCCGCCGAGCGCCGCCAGCATCACCGCCAGCACGGCGAGCATCGCGGCCCGCGGCACCCGGCGGCCCGCGGCGGTGACGGTGGCCACGGCGACACAGGCCCCCAGCACCCCGGAGGCCGCCGCGATCCCCTGCGCGAGTGACGGGTCCAGGAAGTAGCCCGCGGCCTCGGCCGCAGGCACGGGCGGCCCACTGGGGAATCCGAGCCTGCCCTGGACGGCGAAGGCGGCCTTGCCCGCCGCGTACCCGAGCATCAGCGCCGCCAGCCCGTACGCCGGCCAGCGCCGCGGGCGATGAGAGTCGACCATGCCCGCAACGTTAGGGACCGCCCGGCGCCCGTCCCTCCCCACTGCGCGCGAACCTCCTCCCCCGTCAGAGGGATCCTGCCCGCCTTCTGCGTCGGCGAGGGGTCCGCAATTCGGTGGCCGGAATTCATGCCATTCTTCTTCCGGAAATTCGGGGCTATCGTTTCGCCAACTCATGGATTCAATGTCCGGACATATCCGTTTCCGGCGTTAATTCATTCCTATGGAGGTGGCTTCATGCCCGCAAGGCTGTGGAGAATCGCGGGCGCGCTCGCGCTCACCGTCCCGCTCACCGTCCCGCTCACCGTGGCCGCACCGGCCATGGCGAGCGCGGCGGACCCGCCGTCGGTGGTGATCGACTCCGCCGAGCCCGCCCCCGGCCTCATCCGGCTGACCGGCCGTTTCACCACCGCCTACGACGTGTCCGTCGTGGTGGACGGCGAGCGCGTGGACCGCGCCGAGGTCACCGACCCCGACGCCGACGACAGCGGAACCTGGTCCTACGACCTCGACACCCGCGCCCTGGACGGCGAGATCGAGGTCTACGCCAAGGCCACGGCCGCCGACACCCGCTACGGCGCCTGGTCACCGCCGCTGACCCTGCACGTGGACAACCCGCAGGCCAGGGCCCCGCGCGTGACGATCGCCGAGCCCGCCGACGGGGCCCGGCTCACCCGTCCCACGCCGGTCCGGGTGGACGTGGCCGGCGCGGACGTGCGCACGGTGCGGGTCCGCGTCAACGGCGGCCCCTGGCAGCCCGCCGCCGGCGCGCGAGGACGCTACGTCGCGCTGCTGAACCCCGCCAGGTACGGCGACGTGATGGCGAGCCTGGAGGCCGAGGCGGTGGACGCGCGCGGCCACGTGTCCAGGTCGTCCACCACGTACGTGGCGCTCGGCGCGGCGCGCGGGCAGGCCCCGGTGCCGCACCGGCAGGACCGGGCGATGTGGATCTGGGAGAAGGCGTCCTACAACCTGGTGCTCAACCCGGGGTCACGCCGCCTGCTGGAGACCGTCCTGCCCGCCGGATCGACGCTCTACCTGGGCGTGGACACCTACGCCGGGCGCGACATGATCGAGGACGTCCGTCCCGGGCTGCGTGACCTGGTGGCCTGGGCGCACGGCCGGGGCATGAAGGTGCACGCCACCGTCGCCGGCGGGACGCGGCCGCCGTACCTGGGGGCGCTGTCCCGCTACCGCGAGCGGGCCGTCGGGGAGATGGAACGGGTGCTCGACTACAACCTGTCCGCCAAGCCGGCGGAGCGGTTCGACGGGATCAACGTCGACATCGAGCCGTACAGCCTGCCCTGGTTCACCAGCGGCAAGCCCGACGTGCAGATCCAGTGGCTGGACACGCTGCGCGCGATGATCGCCCGCCGGGACGCCTCCGGGCAGCCGCTGCTGTTCGGCCCGGCCGTGCCGCGCTGGCTGGACACCTCCGCCTGCTGCACCGGCATCACCTACGGCGGGACCACCCGCACCCTGGCCGAGCACGTCCAGGACCTCAGCGACTACATCGCGATCATGGACTACCGCGACCAGGCGGACGGCGGCGCCGGCATCATCGCGCAGGCGGCCGGCGAGCTGGCCTACGCCGAGCGGATCGGCAAGCCGCTGTCGGTGGTGGTCGGCGTGGAGACGCTGGACATCGCGACCAGCGGCGACCCCTCCAGCATCACCTTCCGCGAGGAGGGCAGGGACGTGCTGGAGGCCGAGCTGGCCAAGGTCTCCCAGGCGTTCGCGGGCAGCCCGGCCTTCGCCGGGATCGCGCTGCACCACTACGACTCCTACCGGGAGCTGCCCACGGTCTGGGGGCCCTCGGCCAGGTGGCCCGAGCCGCCCGCCGACTCCGGGCCGCCCACGGGCGTGGCCTCGCCGCCGCGGGCCGTGGCGTTCGGCCACGCCACGGTGGACCTGACGTACGGGCGGGCGCGCGACGACACCGAGGTCGCCCACTACGAGGTGCACCGCTCGACCGAGGCGGGCTTCACCCCCGGCCCCGGCACGCTCGCCGGCAAGGCCCGCGGCCTCACCCACACCGACACCGGCCTGCTGCCCGCCACCACCTACCACTACCGGGTCGTGCCGGTGGACGTGGCCGGTCACCACGGCCCGCCCTCCGCCCCGGTCACCGTGACGACCGGCGCGAGCGGCCTGCGGCCCATGGTCGTGCAGTCGATGGCGGTGACGGTGGAGGGCGGCGCGGCCCGCGTCCGGCTGCGCGTGGTGGACCTGGAGAGCGGGCAGCCGGTGGCCGCCACGGTGCGCGGGCGGTTCACCTTCTCCGCCGGCCGCTACGTGACGGTGACCGCGGGCGCCGACGGCTGGGCCACCGCGACGTCGGAGGCGCTGAAGCAGCCGACCGGCGAGGTGGGCTTCGCCGGTCACCGCCTGACCGCCGCGGGCCACTACTGGGCCGGCGCCTACGACCGCGACAAGGACGTCACGGCCCGCTGGTGACCTCCAAAGGGAGGGAATTCATTCCTAATATACGGCAAATAACGGAGTGAATTTAGGGTTGACATTACTTCGGAATGGCGAGAAGAATCCCGTTATGGAGCCACCTGAAGGAATGAATTCCCTCCCCAGGGGAAGGCGATTCCGCACCCTCGCGGCGCGCCTGCGGCAGGAGATCGTGCAGGGCCGCTGGCCGGTCGGCGGCCGGCTGCCGACCGAGTCCGAGCTGGCGCAGACCTACTCGGTCGGGGTCAACACCGTGCGCCGCGCGGTCGACCTCCTGGTCGAGGAGGGGCTCGTCCGGCGCCGGCAGGGGTCGGGCACCTTCGTGACCAGCTCCGTCACCCCGGGGGCCAGGCCGCGTCTCATCGGCGCGCTCGTCCCGTCGAACACCTACTACTTCCCGCAGGTCGTGCAGGGCATCGAGCGGGCGGCCACCGCCGCCGGCGTGCAGCTCGTGCTGGCCTGCTCCAACTACGACCCCGACGTCGAGGCCGGGCAGATCCAGCAGCTCGTCGACGTCGGCGTGGCCGGGCTGCTGCTGGTGCCCAACCTGCACCTCGCCGCCGACCCCGACGCCCACCTGGCCCGCCTGCGCGGGCTGCCCGTGCCGTACGTCCTGGTGGAACGCCGCCCGGCCGCCCCCCGCCCGGCCGACCCGACCTCCTACGTCTGCACCGACGTGCACGGCGGCGGCTACGCGGCGGTGCAGCACCTGAGCGGGCTCGGCCGGAGCCGGATCGGCTACCTCGGCCGCATCGGCACCGCCAGCTCCGAGCAGGTCTTCGCGGGATACCGTCAGGCCGTCGCCGACCTCGGGCTTCCGGAGATCCCGGAGGCCGTGGCCAGGCAGCCCGTCTGGACCGGCCCCGACATGCTGGCCTACGCCAACACGCTGGTCGCCGAGAAGGTGCGCGCGGTGGTGTGCCTCGGCGACCGCGAGGCCACCGCCCTGCTGCCCTACCTGCGCCGGGTCGGCCTGACCGTGCCCGACGACATCGCCGTCGTCGCCTACGACGACGAGGTCGCCGACCTGTCGGAGGTGCCGCTCACCGCGGTCTCGCCGCCCAAGGCCGAGGTCGGCCGGATGGCGACCGAACTGCTGCTGCGCCGGATCGAACTCGGCCCCGCCGCCCCGGTCTGCCGGGTCGTGCTGCAGCCCCGCCTGGCCGTCCGCGCCTCCTGCGGAGCCGCCTCCGGCAGCCTGGTCGAGGTCCGCGTCCCGACGTGACGGCGGCGTCCCCCCACCCCCCTTCCCCCCTCTTCGTTCCTGTTGGAGGACCCAATGAGAGTGCGCGTGCTCGCCGCTGCCGCGGCGGCCGTCCTCACCGTGGCCGGCACGGCGTCGTGCGGCGGCCCGGCCGACGACTCCGGGGCGGTCACCCTGAAGCTCGGCTTCTACGCCGCCGCGGGCGATTCGGCCGACACGACCATGCGGGAGCTGGTCAAGGAGTTCACGGCCGCCAACCCGTCGATCAAGGTGCAGCTGGAGGTCGCGCCGTACGTCAAGTTCTTCGAACGGCTCCGCACCCAGATCGCCGGCAACCAGGCGCCCCAGGTGTGGCTGTCGGACGGCGTGCTCGTGCAGGAGTTCGCCGCCCGCGGCGCGCTCGCCGACCTGAGCGACCGGGTCAAGACCGTCAACGCCGCCGACTACTCCGGCATCGAGCTGAACCGCGACGCCCAGGGCAAGCTCTTCGGCTTCCCGCAGGGCGCCCAGACCCCGGTGCTCTACTACAACAAGAAGATGTTCGCCGAGGCCAAGGTCGCCGAGCCCACCGCCGACTGGACCTACGACGACCTGGCCGCGGCGGCCAAGAAGCTCACCAAGGACACCAACGGCGACGGCAAGCCCGACGTCTACGGCTTCCGCGCGTACTCGCCGGGCTTCACCGAGAGCTGGTGGCCCATCGTCAAGGCGTTCGGCGGCGACGTCGTCACCGACGGGGGCCGCAAGGTCGTCATCGACAGCCCGCAGTCCACGGCCGGCCTCGACTGGATGCTGCGCGCCATGGGCAAGGACGGCTTCGCCCCCGACTACGTCACCACCGAGGCCATGGGCAAGGGCGTCGTGCACACGCTGTTCGCCACCAGCCGGGTCGCCATGTCGTACGGCATCTACGCCCGCACGCTGCCCGCCACGACCGCGGGCGTCGACTTCGGCGTGGCGCCGCTGCCGAAGGGGCCGGCCGGCCGCGGCAACGTCGCGATCGTCAACTCGTGGGTGGTCGGCAAGGGCGCCTCCCCCGCGCAGGCCGACGCCGCGTGGAAGTGGATCACCTTCTTCGCCGGCGAGGGCCCGCAGCGCAAGTGGGCCAAGCTCGGCGAGGCGATCCCGATCAACAAGAAGGTCGCCACCACCGCCCTGCCCGCCGACCGCGGCCCGGTCTTCCTGGAGTCACTGGAGGCGGCCACCGACCTCGGCACCAACGCCGTCTGGTCGGAGTACACCGAGG
This sequence comes from Nonomuraea sp. NPDC001636, assembly GCF_040298265.1. Lineage (NCBI taxonomy): Bacteria > Bacillati > Actinomycetota > Actinomycetes > Streptosporangiales > Streptosporangiaceae > Nonomuraea > Nonomuraea sp. NPDC001636. The sequence goes on along the minus strand of NZ_JBEOZT010000007.1, from coordinate 160,243 downwards.
CCCTGGCCAAGCGCATGAACGAGGCGCTGTCGGGCGCCACGCCGGTCGCCACCGCGCTGCAGGCCGGGCAGAAGGAGGCCCAGGAGGTCATCGACCGCTTCTACGCCGGGAAGACGCAGTGACGGTGCTCACCAGGCGTACCGAGAGGGCGTCCGCCGAGCGGCGGCCGCCCGCCCGGAAGCGGCACGCGGGGGAGCGGATCTGGGCCTTCGCGTTCGCCTCGCCCTACCTGCTGCACCTGGTCGCGCTGGCCGCCTGGCCGCTGCTGGCCTCGCTGTTCTTCAGCATGACCGAGTACGACCTGATGTCGCCGCCGAGGTTCGTCGGGTTCGGCAACTTCACCCGCCTCTTCGAGGACCCGACGTTCTGGCGCACGCTCGGCAACACGGCGTACTTCGCGGTGCTGTTCGTGCCCACCCAGACGGCCCTGGCGCTGGCCCTGGCGGTCGCGCTCAACCAGCGGCTGCGCGGCATGGCCCTGTTCCGCGCGGCCTACTTCGTGCCGGTCGTCTCCTCGTGGGTGGTCGTCGCCTACGTCGCCGACGCGGTCTTCAACCCGCAGACCGGCATCGCCAACCAGGTGCTCGGCTTCCTCGGGCTGCCGGCCGAGAACTGGTTGCAGGATCCGGCGCTGGTGATCCCCACGCTGGCGGCGGTCGCGGTGTGGAAGGGCGTCGGCTACATGACGGTGCTCTTCCTGGCGGGCCTGCAGGCCATCCCCGAGGAGCGCTACGAGGCCGCCAAGATCGACGGCGCGTCGGCCTGGAACCGGTTCCGCTACATCACCCTGCCGGGCATCTCCGGCACCACGTTCCTGGTGCTGGTGCTCACCTCCATCGAGACGCTGCAGTCGTTCGAGCAGGTCTTCGTGATGACCGAGGGCGGGCCGCACGGCGCGAGCGAGCTGACCGTGCTCTACCTCTACCGCCAGGGTTTCGAGTTCTTCCAGATGGGCTACGCCTCGGCCATCGCGTGGGTGCTGTTCGTGCTGGTGCTCGCGCTCACCCTGGTGCAGTTCCGGCTCCAGCGCAGGTGGGTGCACTATGCGTAAGACCGTCTCATACGTCCTGGTCCTCGCGGGCGCCGCGGTCATGCTGCTGCCCTTCGTCGCCGCGCTGGGGAACTCGCTCAAGAGCTTCACCCAGTACTTCCAGGTCCCGCCCGAGTGGATCCCCGACCCCGTCCATTGGGACAACTACGCCGAGGTGTGGCGGCGCACCCCGTTCGGGCTCTACCTGGTCAACAGTGTCGTGATCGCGGTGCTCGCGGTGGCCGGGAACGTGCTGACCAGCGCCATGGTCGGGCACGCGCTGGCCAGGATGCGGCTGCCGGGCAAGCAGGCGCTGCTGACGATGGCCCTGGGCACGATGATGTTGCCGACCGTCATCACGATCGTCCCGAACTTCCTGTTGTTCCGCTCGCTGGGCTGGCTGGACTCGATGCTGCCGCTCATCGTGCCGTACTGGCTGGCCACGCCGATCGGGATCTTCCTGATGCGGCAGACGTTCCTCGGCATCCCCAAGGACTTCGAGGAGGCGGCCGGCCTCGACGGCGCCAACCCCTGGCAGGTGTTCTGGCGCATCCACCTGCCGCTGGCCAAGCCCGCCCTGGCCACGCTCGCGGTCTTCACCTTCACCACGTCGTGGAAGGCCGTGCTGGAGCCCACGATCTACCTCACCTCGCCGGAGAACTACACGCTGCCGGTCGGCGTGCTGAGCCTGAAGGGGCAGTTCGTCGGCAACGACCAGCTGGTGACGGCCGCGGCGATGATGAGCCTGCTGCCGATGCTGGTGGTGTTCGTGCTGGCCCAGCGTTACTTCGTCCGCGGAACCATGTCCGCGGGTCTCAAGGGCTGACCAGAGCCCATTCCCGATCCGGAAAGGAAATCGTGACCACAACATCCGGGCTGCGCCTGGGCGTCATCGGCGCGGGCACCATCGCGGAGTTCCACGTGGCCGCCGCCCGCCAGAGCGCCGGGCAGGTGAAGGTCGCCGCGGTGTGCGACGTCCGGGCCGAGGCGGCCGAGAAGCTGGCCGCCGAGGCCGGCGCCCGCGTCTTCACCGACCACCGGGCGATGCTCGACGCCGGCGGCCTCGACGCGGTCGTGATCACCGTGCCGCACGCGCTGCACGCCCCGATCACCCTCGACGCCGCCGCGGCCGGGCTGCACGTGCTCGTGGAGAAGCCGATCGCCACCACCCGCGAGGACGCCGTCCGCATGATCGAGGCGTGCCGGGCGGCCGGCGTCGTGTTCGCCGTCGGGCACGTGCTGCGCTTCGTCCCGATGCTGCGCGCGGCGGCCGGGTTCCTCGCCTCGGGCGAGCTCGGCCAGGTCGTGGTGGCCGCCGAGCGGCGCACCGCCGACTACGCCGACCCGACGCGCCCCCGCTGGTTCCTCGACGCCGACATGGCCGGCGGCGGCATCGTGCTCAACGTCGGCACGCACAGCATCGACAAGCTCCAGATGCTGGTCGGCTCGCCGATCGCGGAGGTCACCGCGCACGTCGCCGGGCCGGCCGGCGGGTCGGTGGAGACCGAGGCGGTCGCCCTGGCCCGGCACGCCGACGGCACCCGTTCGACGATCTCGGTCACCGGCACCGGCCTGCCGTTCACCGACGAGGCGGAGATCGTGTGCGGCGAGGGCGCGCTGCGCATCAGCCGCGGCGAGGGCGTCTGGTCCTTCCGGGGCGGCGTCGCCACGCAGGTCGCCGCGCCCGGCATCGGCGAGATGGCCACCGCGTTCGCCGCGCAGCTCGCCGACTTCGCGCGGGCCTGCGCGAGCCGGACCGCCCCCGAGGTCACCGCCGAGTACGCCCTGTCGGTCCTCGACGTCGCCCTGGCCGTCTACGAGTCCGCCCGCCTGGGCTCCACCGTCACAGTGAAGGGACAGTCATGAACCCGCTCGCGTTCAGCACGCTCGGCATGCCGGGCGCACCGGCCGAGGAGGTCGTCGCCACCGCCGCCCGGTACGGCTGCGCCGCCGTCGAGCTGCGCTGCGCCGAAGGTGAGATCGTCGCGCCGGACACCCCCGACGCCGAGCTGCGCTCGATCGCCCGGACGTTCGCCGCCGCCGGGATCGGGATCGTCGCCGTGTGCTCCTACACCCGCGTGGCCCGGCCGGACGGCGACCCGGTGGCCGAGGTGCTGCGCCACGTCGAGATCGCCGAAGCGCTCGGCTCGCCGTACGTGCGGGTCTTCGGCGGGGTCGAAGGGCAGGACGACCCGGCCGCCGCCGCGACTCGGAGGCTCGCGGACGTGGCCGGTCGGCTGCCGGACAACGGCGTGGACGTGCTGCTGGAGACGCACGACGTGTTCCTGACCGGCCAGGCGGTCGCCGATGTGCTGGCCGGGGTCGGCTCGCCGCGCGTCGGCGCGCTGTGGGACGTGGTCAACCCGTGGCGGGCCGGCGAGAGCGCCGCGGCCACCGCGGACGCACTGGGCCCGTACCTGCGGCACGTGCAGATCAAGGACGCGGCCTCGCCCGCCGACCTCGCGCCGGTGCTGCCGGGCAAGGGCGCGGTGGGCGTGCCGGGCGTGCTGGCCGAGCTGGACCGGATCGGCTACGCCGGCTTCCTGGCGCTGGAGTGGGAACGCGCCTGGTACCCCGACGCCGCACCCGTCGGCGAGGCCCTGGCCGCCTTCCGAACGGTGCTGGGACGATGATCCCCCTGGCCGCCTCGGCACGTCGGGGCGAGGGAACGTTCCAGCCCGGCGTGCGCGCGCCGGTGCGCGGGCCGCACGCCGCCCTGGCCAGGGAGCTGCTCGGACCGGCCACCGGCGGCGACGCCCCCGGCGAGATCGAGCTGCGCCTGGTGCCGGACCCGTCGCTCGGCGCGGAGGGCTACACCCTCGACGTCACCCCGGAGCGGGCGGTGATCGCCGCGGCGGACGTCGCCGGGCTGCGCTGGGGCGTGCAGACGTTGCGCCAGCTCGACGGCCCCGGCGGCGTGCCCTGCGGGACGGTGCGCGACGTGCCCAGGTACGCCTGGCGCGGCGTGATGATCGACGTCGCCCGCTGGTGGCGTCCGATGTCCTTCCTGCGCTCGTACGTCGACCTGCTGGCGTTGCACAAGTTCAACGTGCTGCACCTGCACCTGACCGACGACCAGGGCTGGCGGTTCGAGGTGCGCGCGCACCCGCGGCTGACCGAGGCCGGGGCCCGCCGCGCCGAGTCGCCGGCCGGGCACGCCCGCGAGGGCCGGTTCGACGGCGTCCCGCACGGCGGCTTCTACACCCAGCGGGAGCTGCGCGACCTGGTCGCCTACGCGGCGGCGCGCGGCGTGAGCGTGGTCCCCGAGATCGAGTTCCCCGGCCACTCGCAGGCCGCCATCGCCGCCTGCCCGTGGCTGGGCCACCCCTCCGGGACGCCCGTCCGGGTGCGGACGTCGTGGGGCATCTCCTCCCACGTGCTCAACGTGGGCGAGCGGGCCGCCGGGTTCGCCCGCGACGTGCTGGACGAGCTGTGCGAGGTGTTCCCGTCCCGGTACGTGCACATCGGCGGGGACGAGGTGCGCGCCGGCGAGTGGGCGGCCGACCCCGAGGCCGCGCGGCGGGTCGCCGAGGCCGGGCTCGACGGGCCGCGGGCCCTGCTCGGCTGGTGGGGCCGGCTGCTGGCCGGGCACCTGCGCGGACTCGGCCGCCGCGCGGTGGCCTGGGACGACATGCTCGACCACGACCCGCCCGAGGACATGGTGATCATGGCCTGGCGGGGCGTGGACCGGATCGAGGCGGCCCTGCGCGCCGGGCACGACGTGGTCGCCGCGCCGCACACGCACACCTACCTCGACTACGCCGAGTCCGACGCGCCGGGCGAGCCGGTCAGCATCTCCGGGCCGCTCCCCCTGGAGACGGTCTACGGGTACGACGCCGGCGACTCCGTGCTCGGCCTGCAGGCCCAGCTGTGGGGTGAGTACCTGCCCACCAGGGAACGCTTCGACTACAACGCCTTCCCGCGCCTGTGCGCCGTGGCCGAGGCCGCCTGGTCGGCGGGCCGCGACCTGGGCGGCTTCACCCGGCGGCTGGCCGATCACCTTCCCCTGCTGGACCGGATGGGCGTGGCCTACCGGCGACCCGAAGGAGCCGCGCATGTTCACCTCTGAGCGGGAGCTGGAGGACCGGCTGGCCACCCCGTCGGCCGCGCTGGCCGCCGACGTCGCCGGGCTCGACGGCGATCTCGTCGTGCTCGGCGCGGGCGGCAAGATGGGGCCGAGCCTGGTCCGGCTGGCCCGGCGGGCCCTGGAGGCGGCGGGCCGCGGCTCGGCCCGCGTGTACGCCGTGTCCCGCTGGTCGGACGGCCGGGCGGCGCGGGCGCTGGCCGACGAGGGCGTCGAGGTGGTCGCCGCCGACCTGATGTCCGGCGGCGACCTGGCCGGGCTGCCCGACGCGGCCAACGTCGTGTTCATGGCGGGCGCCAAGTTCGGCACGTCGGCGGCGCCGTACCAGGCGTGGGCGGTCAACGCGGCGCTGCCGGCCGCCGTGGCCAGGCGCTACCGCGACTCCGCGATCGCGGTGTTCTCCACCGGCAACGTGTACCCGCTGGTGGACGTGGCCGGCGGCGGCAGCGCCGAGGAGGACCGTCCGGACCCGGTGGGCGAGTACGCGATGAGCTGCCTGGGCCGGGAACGCGTCTTCGAGCACGCCGCCGCGGCCTACGGCACCAGGGTCGCGATCCTGCGCCTGAACTACGCGGTGGACCTGCGCTACGGCGTGCTGGCCGACCTCGCGGCCACCGTGGCGGCGGGCCAGCCGGTGGACCTCACCACCGGGCACGTCAACGTCGTCTGGCAGGGGTACGCGAACGAGGTGGCGCTGCGGTCGTTGCGCCACGCGCGCGCCCCGGAGGCGTTCACCCTGAACCTGACCGGCCCGGAGACCGCCTCGGTGCGGCGCACGGCGGCCCGGCTGGCCGCCGCGATGGGGACGAGGGCGTCCTTCACCGGCGGCGAGAGCGGCACCGCGCTGCTCAGCGACGCCTCGCGCTGCCACGGCCTGTTCGGCTACCCGGACGTGCCGCTGGACACCCTGATCGCCTGGCAGGCCGGCTGGCTGTCGCGCGGGCTGCCCCTGTCGGGCAAGCCGACCAAGTTCGCGGTACGCGACGGGAGGTTCTGACATGTCGATCGGCCTGCTGCGGGAGGGGACGGTCATCCCCGCCCACCCATTGGCGCTGACCGGCGGGCGCACCCTGGACGAGCGCCGCCAGCGCGCGCTCACCCGCTACTACCTGGCCTCGGGGGCGGGCGGCGCGGCCGTGGCGGTGCACACGACGCAGTTCGAGATCCGCCGGGCCGGGCTGCTGCGGCCGGTGCTGGAGCTGGCCGCCGAGGTCGTGGCGAAGGAGGCGGAGCGGCCGTTCGTCATGGTCGCGGGCGCGTGCGGCGAGACCGCCCAGGCCGTGGCGGAGGCCGAGCTCGCCGCCGCGCTGGGCTACCACGCCGTGCTGCTGTCGCCCCAGGTGCCCGGCGCGGGCGAGCCGGAGCTGCTGGCGCGGGCCAGGGCGGTGGGCGAGGTGCTGCCGGTGATCGGCTTCTACCTCCAGGAGGCGGTGGGCGGGCGCCGGCTCGGCCCGTCGTTCTGGCGGTCGCTGAGCGAGCAGGAGTCGGTGGTGGCGATCAAGATGGCGCCCTTCGACCGGTATCGCACGCTCGACGTGGTCAGGGCGGTGGCGGCGTCCGGGCGCGGCGACGACATCGCGCTCTACACCGGCAACGACGACAACATCCTGGCCGACCTGCTCGCCCCCGTCGCGGGCCGCCGGATCGTCGGCGGGCTGCTCGGCCAGTGGGCGGTGTGGACGCGGGCGGCGGTGCTCGTGTTCGACGAGGTGCGCCGGGCGTGGGCGGGGGACGACGAGGTGCTGCGTTCCCTGCTGGCCCGCGCCGGCGACCTCACCGACGCCAACGGCGCGGTGTTCGACGTGGCGGGCGGGTTCCGCGGCTGCATCGCCGGGGTGCACGAGGTGCTGCGCCGCCAGGGCCTGCTGGCCGGGACGTGGTGCCTGGACCCGGACGAGGGCCTGTCACCGGGGCAGGCCGAGGAGATCGCGCGGGTGAGCGCGGCCTACCCGTGGCTGGTGGACGACGACTTCGTCGCCGCGCACCTGGACGACTGGCTGCGCTGAGCCGGGAGCCGGGGCCGGGACGCGCGTCCCGGCCCCGGCTTCTTCGTTCGTCAGACGGCCCAGTGGGCCGTGGACAGGGCGCGGACGGCGTTCTCGTCCACCTCGACGCCGAGGCCGGGGCCGGTGGGCACCAGGGCCGCCCCGTCCGAGACCTCCACCGTCGGGCCGCCGACGTACGCCGAGTGCACGAACTGGCGGCCGTTGAGGTCGACCGGGGTGTCCACGCCGAAGGCCGCGAACAGGTGCAGCGAGGCGGCGAACCCCAGGTCGGTGTCCGTCAGCCCCGAGCCCATGATGCGCAGCCCGGCGTCCTCGGCCAGCTGGCACAGCCGGCGCGACAACGTCAGCCCGCCCGACCGCTGCACCTTGGCGATGGCGATGTCCACGGCGTCGAGCTTGACGAACGTGGCCAGGTCGGAGGGGTGGCGCAGGCTCTCGTCGAGCGCGACCGGGAGCGGGCTGTGGTCGCGCAGGCGGCGCAGCCCGGTGACGTCGTTGGCGGGCAGCGGCTGCTCGAACGCCGTGACGTCCAGGTCGGCCAGCCGGCGGGCCATGCGCAGCGCGCCGTCCACGGTGTAGGCCTGGTTGGCGTCCACCCACAGCGGGGCGTCGGGGGCCGCCTCCCTGACGGCGGCCACGACGGACAGGTCCGTCGCCTCGTCGTGCAGGCCGACCTTGACCTTGAACGCGCGGTAGCCCTCCGCCCGTCCTTCCTCGACCGCCTGCCGTACCTCGCCGGGCGTCTGGCCGGCCACGATCCAGCCGAGCGTGATCCGGTCGCGGCGGCGCTGGCCCCACAGCACGCCGACGGGCACGCCGAGGGCCCGGCCGAGCAGGTCGTGCAGGGCGATGTCGAGCGCGGACTTGGCGATGGGCGACCCGATCGTCAGCCCGCGGTTGATCACCTTCTCGTACGCCGCGCAGGCGCCGTCCAGGTCCCAGGCGGGGCGGCCGAGGAGGGCGGGGGCCAGGTAGCCGGCGATCGTCGTCGAGATCGACTCCACGGTCTCGTACGTCCAGGCGGGCGTCGGCGTGGCCTCGCCCCAGCCGGTCACCCCGCCGGCCGTCACCTTGACGAGAACCCGCTCGGCGGGCTTCCCCTCGGTGGTGACGTTTCCCCCTGAAATGCTGAACGAACGGATGGACGGCAATTCCACGACGAATATCTCAATACGCTCGACGACCAGCGATTTCATCATTCTCCAATGAGCAGGAATTCATGCTTACCCGAGCATTTAAGCCTCCCGAATCTAGCACGCCGGAATTGATTTCAGAATCAACGGCAGGAATTCATCCGGCCCTTTCGCCGGGGCCTCCTGGCTCCGGACGGTCACGGGTCGGTGCCCTGGGAGGCGACGTGGTCCTCGTCGAAGATGTCCCCCGCCGAGATCACGATCCGCGGGTCGGGCACGCCGACGACCTCGTCGTCCTTGTCGTCGTAGTCGAAGAGGCTGAGCACGTGGCGCATGGCCTCCAGCCGGGCGCGTTTCTTGTCGTTGCTCTTGATGACGGTCCAGGGCGCCGACTCGGTGTCGGTGTGCAGGAACATGTCCTCCTTGGCCTGGGTGTAGTCGTCCCATCTGCGGAGGGAGGCCAGGTCCATCGGCGACAACTTCCACTGCCGCACCGGGTCCACCTGACGGATGATGAACCGGGTGCGCTGCTCGGCCCGCGACACCGAGAACCAGAGCTTGACCAGGTGCAGCCCCGAGTCCACCAGCAGGTCCTCCAGGCGGGGCACCTGCTCCATGAACTCCAGGTACTCGTGCACGTCGCAGAAGCCCATGACCCGCTCGACGCCCGCCCGGTTGTACCAGGAGCGGTCGAACAGCACGATCTCCCCGTTGGCCGGCAGGTGGGCGATGTAGCGCTGGAAGTACCACTGGCCGCGCTCGCGTTCGCTCGGCTTCTCCAGCGCGACCACCGTGGCGCCGCGCGGGTTGAGGTGCTCCATGAAGCGCTTGATCGTGCCGCCCTTGCCGGCCGCGTCGCGCCCCTCGAACAGCACCACCAGCCGTCTGCCGGTGGCCTTGATCCAGTACTGCAGCTTGAGCAGCTCGATCTGCAGCAGCCGCTTGTCCCGCTCGTAGATCTCCCTGGACAGGCGCTCGTCGTAGGGGTAGTGCTGCCGCCAGGTGTCCACCGGCTGCCCGTCGGCGCGCATCAGCACCGGATCGTCGTCGTCGCCGTCGTCCACCCACAACCCGGGAGTGGTGTCGAGCAGTTCGCTGTGCTCCGCGGCCGCCAGGGGGGCGAGGACCACGGGCTGCTCGTCGCCTGGACCGGTCATGCGGCCCGCGACCGGATGTTCGCGTTCATGGCGTCCTCTCTTCACCGGATGCGGCCGGCTAATCGTGCCGGCGGGCCCCATTCCGGGAATTCCCGCGGGTCGTTCAGCTCGTCGCTCCCAGCCGGCCGCGTACCTGGGCGAGCAGGTCGTGCGGCAGGGGGGCGTAGCCGTACAGGGCCAGGTAGGACTGGCCGGCGTCGCCGGCGGCGTAGCCGAGGAAGGCGCGCGCCAGCGGGTCCGCCCGGCCCGCGCAGATGATCTCGTACGTGACCTGCACGATCGGGTAGGCGCCGGGAACCGGCCGCCTGTGGTCGAACGTCAGCACCAGCCCGCGCTCGCCGCTCTCGACCGTGGCGCCCTGCAGGGCCTTGCTGGCGGTCTCCGGCGACAGCGCGACGAACTCCCCGGCGGCGTTGCGCACGGCCGCGGTGCTCAGGCGGGCGCTGCCGGCGAAGCCGTACTCGACGTAGCCGATGGAGTCCCCGGTGTGCTGGAGGACCTGGGTCATGCCGCTGGAGCTGGTGACGCCCTGGCCGGCGCCGGTCCACGTCCTGGACGGCTGGTGCGGCCAGCCGCCGGTCGCCCGCAGGAACTCGGTGAGGTTGTGGGTGGTGCCGGACTGGCCGGAGCGGTGGAAGACGTGGATGCGGGTGCCCGGAAGGCGTCGGCCGGGGTTGTCGGCGGCGATCTCGCGGGCGTTCCACCTGGTGAGGCGCCCGGTGAAGATGCCGGTCAGGGTCGCCGGGGAGAGCCGCAGGCCGGGCACCGAGGGCAGGTTGTAGGCCACCGCGACCGGGGCGACCACCATCGGCAGGTGCTCGGCCCGGCCGCCGCAGTGCCGGTCGGCCCGCGCCTGCTCCTCCGGGGTCATCGGCACGTCCGAGCCGGCGAACGCGCTGCGTCCCGCGATGAAGTCCTCGATGCCGCGGTCGGATCCGTTGGCCTCGTAGACGACGCGCAGTTCGGGGTGGACGCGCTGGAACTCGGCGGTCCAGGCGTCCATGGCCCCCTTCTGCGCGGTCGAGCCCGAGCCGTGCAGCCACGCGACCACCGGCTCGGGAGCGGCGCCGTCCTCGCTGCTCATGCTCAGGAACACGGCCCCGGCCGCGGCGGCGGCCCCGCCGGCCAGAACGAGCACGGTGACCAGGACCGACTTGGCCGTCCATGTCAGCCTTGCCATTGCACAAGGCTATGAACAGGACGCGTCCGGACCCGTCATCCCGGGGTCAAGCCCTCGGACACGAAGGGTTACCTTGTCGCCAAGCCGTCCGGCGTCCCGTCGGCCGCGGCGGCCAGGAGGCGGGCCAGCTCGACCGGCCGGGTGAACATGGGCCAGTGGCCCGAGTCGAGGTCGACGAGGTCGAGGTGCTTGACCCGGGCCAGCTCAGGGGACTCCCCGCCGTCGATCCACTCCCGTGCCTGCGCGGGGCTGAACTCGGGGCACACGACGACGGCCGGCACCTCGAAGCGCCGCTCGTCCGTCAGCCGCACCACGCCCTTGGCCACTCCCTCGGGGACGGGGACCGCGGCGGCGGCGAACCTCCGCCTGGCCTCCTCGTCGAGGTCGGCCGCGTCCGGCCCCTCGAACGGCTCCCATCCGGGGAACGGCACGACGCCGTCCGCGGCCTCGAAGAAGTCGGCGTAGGCGGCGCCGTCGGCGGCGGGGAAACCGCCGATGAAGGCGACCTTGCCCACCTTGTCCGGCCGCGCGTCGGCGGCCAGCCAGGCCAGCGTGCAGGCCGCGGAATGGCCGGCCACCAGGGGCCTGCCGTCGGCCGCGGCCACGGCGGCGAGCACCGCCGCCACCTGGTCGGCGAGCGTGGCGGTGGCGTTCCCGTCCCCCTGGCCGGGGAGGGCGACCGGCACGGGACGGTGGCCGAGCGCCTCGATCGCGGGCGTCACCTCGTCCCAGGCGGACGCGTCGAGCCAGAGGCCGCCGATGAGCAGGATGTCCATGTCAGTCTTCTTTCTCCAGTGCGTTCAGGTCGCGTTCCGCGTAGAGCCGGTGTTCCCATTCCTCGTGCAGGACGATGTGCAGGCACTCCTTGAGGGGGAAGCCGGCCAGCCGCGGCCAGCCGGGCTCGTCGCGGGTGACGTGTGAGGCGAGCAGCTCGGGCGTGAGCGAGGCGACGACCCGGCCGACCATCGCCCGGCGGTCGCGGCGGACGGCGAGCACCTCCGCCAGCGGCGGCCGGGCCGCCCGGTCCCACGGGACGCCGTCCCAGCCGGGCGCCTCGTCCCATGGCAGGTCGAGCGGGTGCCACGGCGAGGGGTCGCCCACGATCATCCGGCCGACCCAGGCGGCCGAGGCGAAGTTGAGGTGCCGCAGCGTCTGGACGAAGGACCATTCGCCGTCGACGCCCCGGTGCAGCGCGGCCTCGGGGAACGTCGCGGCGCGGGCGAGGGTGCCCGCCCACAGCCGGTCCAGGATCGCCCATGCCTCGCGGAAGCCTTCGGGGTCGTCGGGGCGCATCCGGGCGCGCTCGGGCATGCGGCGGTTCAGCTCGGCCTCGACGAGGGGGGCGATGTCCACGCCGTTCACCACGACGTTCCGCAGCTCGCCGCTGATCTCGACGTCTGCGAGCTCGGCGCCGCGCACCCGCACGCCGGACAGGTCGGCCGCGCGCACGCGGACGTCGCGCACGCGCAGCCGGGTGAACGTGGCCCGCCGCACGCTCACGTCCTCGACGTGCGGGTCTTCCCGGGAGTCGGTCATGACGCCACACGGTAGGACGTATTCCGGACGTTCTACTTCCGGATCCTGCCATGACCGCTCTAATCTGCTCGGATGCCGACCGAACTCAGCCCCACCGCGCGGGCCCTGCGCGCCATGGAGGTCCTCCGGCAGCGTCCCGGCGTGACGGCCGGGGAGCTGGCCGCGGCCCTGGGCGTGACCGAGCGCGCCGCCCGCCGGTACGTCGGGATCCTGCGCGAGGCGGGCATCCCCGTCGAGTCGGCCAGAGGCCCCTACGGCGGCTACCGGCTCGGCCGCGGCACCAGGCTGCCGCCGGTCGCCTTCACCGAGCCGGAGGCGCTGGCCCTGGTCATGGCGGTGCTCGACGGCCAGCCGGCCGCCACCGACGCCGACGACCTGGTGGGCACCGCCCTGTCCAAGGTCATCCGGGCCCTGCCGGAAGGCGTCGGACGGCAGGCCGCCGCGCTGCGCGAGCACGCCTCCGCCGCGCCCGACCGGTACGCGGCCCGCCCCGGCGTGGCCGTGACCAGCGCGCTGGTCGCCGCGTCCGCGGCCCGGCGGCGCGTCCGCATCGCCTACCGGAGCGGGTCGGGCACGGAGTGGGAGGCCGAGGTCGACCCCTGGGCGGTCGTCGTCCGGTACGGGCGCTGGTACCTGCTGTGCCACTCCCACCGCGCCGGCGCGATCCGCACCTACCGGGTCGACCGCGTCCGGGCCGTGCACGAGACCGTCCACGGTTTCCGGCCGCCCGACGGGCTGGACCCGGTGGCGGCGTTGGAGGAGAACCTGGGCGCCGGATGGGCGTACGCGGCCCGCGTGGTCTTCGACGCGCCCCTGGCCGAGGTGGCGCCCTGGGTGCGCCCGCCCATGGGTCGGCTCGAACCGCACGGCGAGGGCTGCGTGCTGGTCGGCAGCACGGGCAACCCGGCCATGTACGCCCAGGAGTGGCTGCCGGCCGTGCCGTTCGCCTTCCGCGTCGAAGGCGGCCCTGAACTGCGCGCGGCGGTCGCGAGCCTGGCCGCCCGCCTGGCCGCCGCGCTGCCCGGCTAGGCCGCCGCCCGCGCGACCGTACGGTGCCGCCGGACGCGCGCGCCGAGGATCAGGGCGGCCAGCACGGACGCCGCCGCCGAGGCCAGCAGGATCGCGCCCTTGGCCTGCGTCAGGTGGACCGGCCCGGGGTAGGACAGCTCGGCGATCAGCAGCGAGACGGTGAAGCCGATGCCGCCCAGCACGCCCACTCCCGCGATGTCGCTCCAGCCCAGCCGCGGGTTGAGATGGGCGCTGGTGAGGCGCGCGGTGAGCCAGGCGGCGCCGACGATGCCGAGCGGCTTGCCGGCCAGCAGCCCGGCCAGCACGCCCCAGGTCACGGTCCCCGTCCAGAAGCCGCCCGCCCCCGACAGGGAGATCCCGGCCGACAGCAGCGCGAACACCGGGAGCACCACCCCGGCGCAGAACGGCCGCAACGCGTGCTCGGCGCGCTGCGCGGGCGGCTCCTGCTCGCCGGCGCGCGGGCTGGTGCGCATCAGCAGGCCCATCGCGACGCCGGCGATGGTCGCGTGCAGCCCGCAGGCGTGCACCAGCGCCCAGATCAGCACGGCGAGCGGCCCGTACAGCAGCCACGCGGGCAGCGCGCGGCGCACGACGGTGACCGCGCGGCCCCGCCCGTGCTGCAGGTACGCCCACACGCACAGCGCGGCGGCGGCCCCGGCCAGGGCGGCGAGGTTCAGCCCCGAGGTGTGGCCGACGGCGATCACGACGACCGCGCACACGTCGTCCACGGTCGCCAGCGTCAGCAGGAACGTGCGCAGCGGGGCGGGCAGGCCGCGGCCCACGACGGCCAGGACGGCGAGCGCGAAGGCGATGTCGGTGGCCATCGGCACGCCCCAGCCGCGGGCCGCCTCGCCCGGCGCGGCGGCGTTCACCGCCAGGAACAGCAGCGCCGGGACCACCACGCCGCCGAGCGCGGCCACCACGGGCAGCGCGGCGCGGCGCGGGTCGCGCAGCTCGCCGTGCACGAGCTCCTGCTTGAGCTCGTTGCCGACGATGAAGAAGAACACCGCCAGCAGCCCGTCGGCGGCCCACGCCTGCGCGCTCAGGCGCAGGCCCAGCCACTCCGGGCCGAAGGACCACGTGCGCAGGGCCTCGTAGGAGCCGGCGAAGGACGAGTTGGCCCAGGCCAGCGCGGTCAGGGCGGCGACGATGAGCAGGACGCCGCCGACCGCGTCGGAGCGCAGGGCAGTGATGATCCGCGAGGAGGCAGACATGAAGGGAGAACTCCAGGACGGTACGGGTGACGATCGGGCCGCCCGATGCGCGGCCCGCGGCTCAAGGCAACCCGAGCACCCGGATCAGGTCCGGGTGCGGGCGCTCAGCGGCCCTGCGGCGGGCGGATGCCCGCGATCACGCCCCACGTGCTGACGTAGCCGTTCGTGCCGACCGGACGGAACTCCAGCGGGCGCAGCGGGCGGGCGTGCCGCTCGCGCGCGAGGTGGAGGAAGGAGCGGAACTCGCGCAACTTGCCCCCCCTTTTGTCCGATCGTGTCCCCCTCCTACCCTACAAGTTCCCGCCGCCCCTTGAATCCGGTACCCGGGTACGGGGTTACCGTCGGGACATGACCGCAGACCTGCCACTCTCCCCCGGCTGGACGCCGTCCGCCTGCACGCTGCCCACCAGCCTGACCGGCTGCACCGGCCCGGGCTGCCCCCTGCCCGCCGCCGCCCGCGCGGATGCGATGTACTGACCGTCATGACGATGATCCGCTCACTGCTGCTGTTCGCCCTGGCCGCGCTCGCCGAGATCGGCGGCGCGTGGCTGATCTGGCAGGGCGTGCGCGAGCAGCGCGGACTGCTGTGGATCGGCGGCGGCGTCGTCGCCCTCGGCCTGTACGGCTTCGTCGCCACCCTCCAGCCGGACGCCAACTTCGGCCGCATCCTGGCCGCCTACGGCGGCGTCTTCGTCGCCGGGTCCCTGGTGTGGGGCATGGTCGCCGACGGGTTCCGCCCCGACCGCTGGGACGTCATCGGCGCCCTGATCTGCCTCGTCGGCGTCCTGGTCATCATGTACGCCCCCCGCGCCTGACCCCGGCCCCGGGGCGTGCGTCCGCCATGACGCGGCGCATGTCGGCGACGGCCCGCAGCGTCCCGCGCAGGGTGCCGGTCACCTTCGAGCGGCCCGCGCGGGGCAGGTAGTCCACGTCCGTCTCGCCGATCCGCCAACCGGCCGCCGCGGCGCGCAGCACCGTCTCCAGCGGGTAGCCGAAGCGGCGGTCGGCCGTCCCGAGCGACAGCAGCGGCACGCGGGCGGCCGCCCGCATCGGCCCCAGGTCGCGCAGCGTCACCCCGGCGCGCCGGCGCAGGCCCCGGGCCAGGACGGCGTTGCCCAGCCGGGCGTGCGCGGGCCAGACGCCGGCGCCGCGCGGCCGCCGGCGTCCGAGCACGAGGTCGAGCTCCCCGTCGAGGACGGGCCCGGCCACCCGGGGCAGCTGGGCGGGATCGAGCGAGGCGTCGGCGTCCATGAAGCAGACCAGGTCGGTGGAGGAGGCCAGCAGCCCGGCGTGGCAGGCGGCCCCGAATCCGCGCGCGGGCTCGGCGACCACCCGCGCCCCGAGCTCGCGGGCGACCCGCGCCGAGCCGTCGGTGGAGCCGTTGTCGACGACGATCGGGCGGTAGCCGGCGGGCATGCGGCCGAGCACCCAGGCGAGCGCGGCCTCCTCGTTCAGGCAGGGCAGGATCACGTCGATCGTCATGACCGGGCGAACTCCGCCATCCCGGACTCGAACCCGATCGCGGCGCGGAAGCCGAGCTCGGCCTCCGCCCGCCGGGGCGAGGCGACGATGTGGCGGACGTCGCCCAGCCGGTAGCCGCCGGTCACCCGCGGACCGGGGCCGCCGCACCCGGCGGCGAGCACGCGGGCCATCTCCCCCACGGTGCGCGGCGCGCCGGAGGCGATGTTCCAGGCCCGCAGCCCGCCGGGCGGCAAGGACGCGGTCAGTGCCGCGAGGTTCGCCCTGGCCACGTCGCGCACGTGGACGAAGTCGCGGAGCTGGCGGCCGTCCTCGAACACCGCAGGCGCCCGGCCGGCCCGCAGCGCCGAGCGGAAGATCGCGGCGACCCCGGCGTACGGGGTGTCGCGCGGCATGCGGGGCCCGTAGACGTTGTGGTAGCGCAGGGCCGCGACGGTCCCGCCGGTCTCCCTCGCCCAGTTGGCGGCCAGGTGTTCCTGGGCGAGTTTGCTGGTGGCGTAGGCGTTGCGCGGATCGGGCGGGGCGTCCTCGTCGATCGGCGCCCAGCTCAGGGGTTCGCCGCAGCGCGGGCAGGGCGGCTCGAACCGGCCGCCGTCCAGGTCGTCCGCGGTCCGCGGGCCGGGACGGACGTCGCCGTGGGCGGCGCAGGCGTAACGTCCCTCGCCGTAGACGACCATCGAGGAGGCCAGCACCAGCCGGGTGATCCCGTGCCTGGCCATGGCGGCCAGCAGCACGGCGGTGCCGAAGACGTTGACGCAGGCGTAGGCGGGCAGGTCGGAGACGTCCACGCCCAGGCCCACCTTGGCGGCCTGGTGCGCGACGGCCTCGACGCCGGGCAGCAGCGCGTCCAGGGCCGCGGCGTCGCGCACGTCCGCGCCGGTCCGCGTGTCGAGGCCGACGACGTCGTGACCCGCCGCCTCCAGGGCCTCGGCGACGTGGCCGCCGATGAAGCCGGCCGAGCCGGTGACCATCACTCTCACGCCGCCGACGGTAGCCGCCGGGCCGGGCGGGCCGAAGCCGCGTTCGCGGTTCGTAAGGGTTCTTACGAACGGCGAACGTGCACCGCCGCGACGGCCCCGGACCGGCCTCCGGATGCGAGGCTGCCGCCGTGAACCGGAACACGACGGCGGCCGCCGGGACGTTCGCCGCCCTGGCGGCCGTGGTGCTGCGGCTGGTGACGGGCCCGCCCCATTTGGGTTGGTACCTGGCGGCCTGGGCGCTGTTCGCGGCCGCGCTGTGGCAGGCCGCCCGGCTGCCGGAGCGGCGGACGGCCGTCCTGGTCCTGGCCGGCGGGATCGCGCTCGCCGCGACCGGCCTGGCCGCCCCGCCGAGCAGCAGCACCGACTCCTTCCGGTACGCCTGGGACGGCCGGGTGCAGGCCGCCGGCATCTCGCCCTACGACCACCCGCCGGCCGACCCGGCGCTCGTCCGGCTGCGCGACGACTGGCTCTTCCCGGCCGACTGCGACGCCCCGGCCCTGTGGCCCCTGCCCGGCGGCGGCTGCACCCGGATCAACCGCCCCACCGAGCCGACGATCTATCCGCCGGTCGCGCAGGGCTACTTCCTGCTGGTCCACTGGCTGTCGCCGGACGGGGTGCGGCACAAGGCGCTCCAGCTCGGCGGCTTCGCGGCGGCCGTGGCCGTGCTGGCGATCCTGTGCCGGGCGGCGGGGGTTCGGCGGGCGGCGTACTGGGCGTGGTGCCCGGCCGTACCGGTGGAGGCGGTGAACAACGCGCACGTCGACGTGCTGGGCGTGCTGCTGGTGGTGCTGGCCTTCGCCGCCGTGCGGGGGCGCGGCGCGCTGCTCGGCGCGGCCGTGGCGGCCAAGCTGCTGCCCGTGACCGCGCTGCCCGGCGCGCTGTCCGGGGTGCTGTCCGGGGGCCCGGGTGGAGGTGTCCCCTGGCGGCGGGTGCTCGGCGTCGTCGTCCCCGCCGGGCTGGTGATCGCGCTGTCCTACCTGCCGTACGTGCTGGTCTCGGGCGCCTCGGTGGCGGGCTACCTGCCCGGTTACCTCGAGGAGGAGCGCTACGACGGGCCCGGCGGCGGGAACCGTTACGCCGTCCTGCGGCTGCTCGTGCCGGACGGGTGGGCGCCCTGGGCCGCGGTCGCGCTGCTCGGCCTGGTCGTCCTGGCCGTCCTGCGGTACGGCGACGCCGACCGGCCCTGGCGTGGCGCGCTGCTGGTCAGCGGCTCCCTCCTGCTGCTGTTCACCCCCGGCTACTCCTGGTACGCGCTGCTCGTCGTCGCCCTGGCCGCGCTGGACGGGCGGTGGGAGTGGCTGGGCGTCGCCCTGGCCGGCGCGGTCGCCTACACCGCCGGCCCGGCGGCCCCGGGCACACCCGGCACCCCCGCGTACGCCGTGGCCGCCCTCGCCGTGCTGGCCGGCTGGGCCGTACGGCGGTCCCGCGGCGATCACCTGCTGTCATCGGCACGGAAGGACTGAGGAAGCTGAGCCGTCCCACGTTCGGGCACCTGCCGCAGATCGTGCTCATCGCCAAGGAGCCCGTGGCCGGGCGCGTCAAGACCCGGCTGACGCCCCCGTACAGTCCGGCCGAGGCCGCCGCGCTGGCCGAGGCCGCGCTCCGCGACAGCCTGCGCGCCGTCGCCGCGACCCCCGCCGCCCAGCGCGTCCTCGCTCTGGACGGCCTGCCGGGCCGCTGGCTGCCCCCCGGCTTCGTGGTCATCCCGCAACGCGGCAACGGCCTGGACGAGCGCCTCGCGGCGGCCTTCGCCGACGCCCACCGGCTGCGGCCCGGGCCCGTCGTGCTCATCGGCATGGACACCCCGCAGGTCACGCCCGAGCTGCTGCGCGCGGCCGGGGAGGCGCTGGCGGACCACGACGCGGTGTACGGCCCGGCGGCCGACGGCGGCTTCTGGCTGCTGGGGCTGCGGCGGCCGGACCCGGCACTGCTCCTCGGGGTGCCCATGTCGCACCCGGAGACGGGCAAGGTCCAGCTCGACCGGCTCGTCCGCGCCGGGCTGACCGTCCACCACCTGCCCGAACTGATCGACGTCGACACCGCCGCAGCCGCGACCGAAGTGGCCCACCAGTCCCCCACCTCCTGCTTCGCCACCACCCTCAGAACGCTGCACCGGTGATCGGGGAGATCTATGCGGCCGCGCTCGCGGGTGCGCGCGCCGAGATCGAGTACCTGGACGGCACCCGCGCCGAGCTGGCGGCCGCGCGCTGGTCGGCGCCGATCGACGGCGACGAGGAGATCCTGAGCCGCTGCCGCAGCCCCACGCTGGACATCGGCTCCGGCCCCGGCCGGCTCACGGCGGCGCTGACCCGGCGCGGCGTCGCCTCGCTCGGCATCGACGTCACGCCGCACGCCGTCGCCCTGACCCGCCGGGCGGGCGGGTTCGCCCTCCTGCGGGACGTCTTCGACGACGTCCCCGGCACCGGCCAGTGGGCGACGGCGCTGCTCGCCGACGGCAACATCGGCATCGGCGGCGACCCCGCGGCGCTGCTACGGCGGGTCCGGCAGCTCGTACGGCCGGGCGGCACCGTCCTGGCCGAGCTCGCGCCGCCCTGGACGCGCAGCCGGGTCGACCGGGTACGGCTGCGCGTGGGCGCGCGCGCCGGGGACTGGTTCGGCTGGGCGACCGTCTCGGCGGCCGACATCGAACGCCTGGCCGCGAACGCGGGATTCACCACCGCCCACTGCCGGCCGACACACGGCCGCTGGCTGGCCCACCTGCACTAACCTCCAGCCAGCCGCCGCCGCCCACGGCCCGCCAGCAACGACATCCCGCGCCGGGCCGCGCCCACGGCACGCATGGATCGGCGTCCGGTCGGGCTGGCCGGACGGCGTCGGTCAGTCGTCGTCGGCGTCGGCGTCGTCGTCGCTGCCGGCTTTGCCGTGGTCGTCGGCGTCGTCGTCGGACTTGGCGGTCTGGTCGGTCTTCTGGTCGGGCTTCTGGGCGGCCGTGCCGTCGCCCGAGCGGTCGTCGGCCTGGTCGTCACCGTGGTCGTCCGCCTCGTCGTCGGTCTCGTCGTCGGTCTCGTCGGCGAGGACGGTGCCCTTGGCGGCGTCCACGGTGATCTCGCGCTCGGTGCCGTCGGCGGCGTCGATGTCGATCTCCCAGACCTGGCCGGCGTCCTCGTTCTCCAGCTCGGCCGAGGTGACCTTGCCGCCCGGCACCTTCTCCAGCGCCGTCTTCTCGGCCTGCTCCTGCGAGACCGCCGGAGCCGGGGCGGACGTGGCGGCAGCGGTGGGGGTGGAGGTGGTGGCGAAGGCGGTGCCGACGCCGGCGGCGAGCACGCCGGCCGTGGCCAGTCCAGCAATGATCATAGGCTTGCGCATGCGGAATCACTCCGTCGTTCGGTCGTCGTCCTGACGCCTCCCAGAGTGGCCGCCGGGACGATAGCGACGAACTGCGGGAACCCTAACGTCCGGTTAAGACGCCGAACGGCCCCTGCAACCCCGACGGACCTACTCGTAACGGGCGCGACGGGCGATCTTCTCGAACCCGAGACCGCCGAAGAGCGCGGCCGAGGCCGGGTTGTTGACGTTGACGTCCAGGAAGACCTGGCCGGCGCCGCTCTCGCGCATCCGGCCGAGCGCCGCGACGGCGAGCGCCCGCGCGAGCCCGCGCCGCCGCCACCCGGGCACGGCCCCGACCTGGATCAGGAACTCCTCCGCGCACGTCACGAAGCCGACGGCGACGTCTCCTTCGAACGCCACCAGCGAGCACCCCGGCAGGAACTCGTCATCGACCAGCCAGTCCACCCACTGCTCCCGCGTCCACCCGGGAAACCCCGGACGGTCCGCGAAGGATGCGGAGTACGCCTGGTGGAAGGCCCCTTCGGTGAGGGGCGACCACTCCTCGACCGTCACTTGCGCCGGCAGCGGGACGTCCGGCAGCGGCCGGGTCAGGTCGCGCCGGAAGACGTCCTCGGCGAACGCCTGGCGGAAGCCGCGCGCCAGGAAGAGCTCGTGCGCCTGCGGGGTCAGCGACTCGGTCTCCAGCCGCACCTTCCCGGGCTCGGCGGCCAGCCGGTCGAGCAGGCCCGACCCCAGCCCCCGTCCGCGATGGCCGGGGTCGACCAGGCCGGTCGCCGCCGACGTCTCGCCCATCGGCCGCACGGCCCCGCAGGCCACCAGCAGCCCCTCCGTGAACGCGCCCACCGCGGTGCCCGTGACGTACCGGCGTTCCAGGAAGGAGGGCGACGCGGTGGCCGGGAGCCCGCCGTCGCGCGCCGCGCACCTGGCGGCCAGCCCGGCGATCGCCGGCAGGTCCGTGGCGGACAGCGCGGCCCATTCGACGGTCACCGTGGTCTCCTTCGCGTGCGGGTGATCGAGTATGTCACCACGCGGGGCCGCGCCGGAGGAGAGCCCGGTCAGCCGCTTCGGGGGACGCAGTCGAGGACGACGTTGCCGAGCGGCGTGTGACGTACCCCGGCCACGTCGAGCCCGGACGCGTCGGCGAGCGCGGCGTAGTCGGCGACGGTGCGCTCGCGGCCGCCGCTGATCACGAGCATGCGCAGGTCCATCTCGGCGAACATGGCCGGGTCGTCGTCGGCGCCGCCCCGCGACTCGATCACCACGACCCGGCCGTGCGGCCCGGCCGCGTCGGCGCAGCGCCGCAGGACGCGCTCGGCGTCGGCGTCGTCCCAGTCGTGGATCACGCGTCTGAGCACGTAGACGTCGCCGCCCGGAGGCAGCGGTTCGAAGAAGCTCTGGCCGGCGAACGCGCACCGCCCGTCCAGCCCGAGCCCGGTCAGGTACCGGCGGCCCCGCTCCAGCGTGTCCGGCAGGTCGACGAGCGTGGCCCGCAGCCCCGGGTGGGCGCTCAGCATCTCGGCGATCAGCGCGCCGGTGCCGCCGCCGACGTCGACCACGTGCCGTACGCCGGACCAGTCGTACCCCTCGGCCGCGTCGGTGAGGTCGTCGGCGCCGGCGGCCATCAGTGCGTCGAACGACTCGCCGACCTGCTGATGGGCGGCGAGATGGTGCCAGATCGGGGCGCCGTGGATGCTCTCCCACGCGGGCCGCCCCGTGCGGACGGTGTGCAGCAGGCCGGTGAACGCGACGTCCATCTGCCCGCCGAAGCCGTCGAGGTCGAGCCGGTCGCGCATCATGGAGGGGTGGCCGGAGGCCAGCAGCGCGGCGGGCTCGTTGACCGCGAACACGCCGGGCTCCCGTTCGGCGTAGACGCCGTGGCAGGAGAGGTGGCGCAGCAGCCGGCCCAGGGCGTCGGCGTCGGCGCCCGACCGGCGGGCCAGCTCCTCGACGGGCAGCTCGTCGCCGCCCATCAGATCGGTCAGGCGCAGGGTGGCCGCGACGCGCACGGCCATCGGGGTGACCAGGTCCGTGACGGGGGCCAGCACCTCCCACGCCGCCTGCCACGCCGTCGGTTGGACGGTCTCGTCGCCGGTGCCTGTCACGGACGCAACCCCCTTCTCCCAAAGGATCAAGGCTCGCCCGCAACCTACCACGCGATCCCGGCCCCGTCCGGTCCCGCACGAAAAGCCCAGTAGGTCCCGCGCGCAAACCCCGGCCCGTCCCGCGCGCACCCCGGCGCGGGGGCGCCTCCGGGGCGTCAGCCCAGGAGCCTGGAGAACAGGGCTCCGAGACCGAGGCCGCCCAGGAGCGACCTCGGCCGGTCCTGCTCGGTGGTCGCCGCCGACAGGGGCGCGTCGGCAGCGGGGCAGGCCGCCGAGGGCCGGCCGGTCAGCATGTCCAGCGTCCTTCTGACGCCGAGCGCGTCGAGCAGCGACACCCGGGACGACGAGCTCGTGACCGACATGCCGTCGTCGCCGGCGCGGACGGTCGAGGTGCCGTCGGTGACGCACGTCTCGGGCCGGTTGACCAGCGCTTCGAGCACCGCCGTGGCGCCTGCGGCGTCCAGCAGGGACGCCGGCTCCGCCTCGGCCGACGAGCCGGCGTCCGGCAGCCCGGTCTCCGCCCAGCCGGTGTCCGACGCACCGACGTCCGACGTGCCGGTGGAAGACGTGTCGGTGGAAGACGTATCGGTGGAAGACGCGCCGATGTCCGACGTGCCGGTGGCCGACGTGTCAGTGTCCGGCGTGTCGGCGGCCGAGGAGGTGGTGGACGGGGCGCAGTCCAGGGCGGCGGCGACGAGCGGTTCCAGGATCCGCCGGGCCAGTGTGTCGCCGTCCGCCGCGGTCAGCCGGGCCTCCTCCGTGCCGCTGTCCGGCCTGCTCACCCCGATCTCCCGCTCGACGTCGAGCAGGAAGGCGTCGAGCACGCCGGGGAACTCGGCGGCCTCGGCGAACGACGCGTCCGCCGAACGCGGGAGCGCCCCGGGCCGGTCCGCCGGGCGGACGAGCCCCTGCAGGAACGTCCGCACGGCCGAGGTGTCGAGCAGCGCGCCCGCCGTGACCGAGGGCCCGCCGGTGATCTCCAGCCGGGCGGCGGCGCACGGAGCGGCGGCCCTGCTGCCGTCCTCGGCCGCCGCCGGACCCGCCGCCGGGCCCGCCGCCGTCAGCAGCCCCGTTGCGGCCAGGCCGAGGACGGCGATCGTTCTCTTGCACATGGGTGTCTCCCTGCGACGTTACGTGATCATCCGCAGCGATCATTACCCATTGCAGTGGATCAACTACTCTATGAATGTTTCTAGCCCTCTTTACCCGCCGAAACCGGGTCACCGCGCATGCTCTACCGTCTGCTGAGCGAGCGACGTCGAGCGGAAGGACCCCCATGAGCCCCCTGAACGGCACCGGCCCGAGCGCCGAGGAGCTGACCGAGCGGGTGCACGCCCTGCTCGCCTCCCCCAGGCCCTGGTCGGTCACCCAGATCGGCGACCCCGTGCTGCGCCGGACCGCCGAGCCGTACGACGGCCAGCTCTCCGACGCCCTCCTGCGCGAGCTGCTCGACGCGATGTTCCGGCACCTGCCGGGCGTGGGGGTGGGCCTGGCCGCGCCGCAGGTCGGCATCCCGCTGGCGCTGGCGGTCATCGAGGACCCGGCCGAGCTGCCGCCCGACCTGGCCGCCGAGCGCGAACGCGTTCCGCAGCCGCCGCTGGAGCTGGTCAACCCCGTCGTGACGCCCCTCGGCCCCGGCTTCCGGGCCTTCTACGAGGGGTGTCTCAGCGTGGAGGGGCTGACCGCCGTCGTGCCCAGGCACGCGCGGGTACGGCTGTCGGCCCTCGACGGGGACGGCCGCCCGTACGAGAAGGAGCTGTCCGGCTGGCCGGCCCGCATCGCCCAGCACGAGACCGACCACCTGAACGGCACGATCTACCTCGACCGCGCCGACCTCCGCTCGTTGTCGACCACCGCCAACCACGAACGTCTCCTGACCCCCCGCCCCTGACGCCGCCGGGTCACACGCCGCCGGGTGAGACGCTGCCGGTCACACGCTGCGGATCACCGAGACCACGATCCCGAGCACCACGGCCCGGTCGCCGTCGATGACGTCGTAGCGGCTGTTGCGCGGTTCGAGCAGGACGTGCCCGTCGCGCCGCCGGTAGACCTTCACGGTGGCCTCGCCGTCGATCATGGCGGCGACGATCTGCCCCGAGTGCGCCTCGGGCTGCTGCCGCACCACCACGATGTCGCCGTCGCAGATGGCCGCGTCGACCATGGAGTCGCCGCGCACCCGCAGGCCGAACACGGTGCCGCGGCCGGTGAGGTCGCGGGGCAGGGTCAGGGTGTCGTCGAGGTGCTCGTCGGCGAGGATGGGCGTGCCCGCGGCGATGTCGCCGACCACGGGGACGCTGACCAGCTCGGCGGGCGGCTCGGCCGACGGCGGCCGCAGGAACAGGCGCACGTCGATCGGGCGGGTCATCGTCGCGCCGCGGCTGAGGAAGCCCTGCTCCTCCAGGCTCCTCAGGTGTTTCGAGACCGACGAGGACGAGCGCAGCCCGACCGCCTGGGCCAGCTCGCGGGTGCTCGGCGGGTATCCGTGTCTGACCACCCAGTCGCGGATCGTGGCCAGGATCCGCTGCTGTCGTTGCGGCAGGGCCGAGACGTTCAGGTGCTCGAACGTGTCATGGTCGTCGTAGGTGGTCACAGAGGAATGCTAGAGGCCGCCCGGCCGGAGCGGTGGCGGCCTCCGGCGTTACGGGCGATCCCGGCCGCGAGGGCGCAGGCCGCCGTGCCCGCCAGGACGAGCAGCCCGGTGTCGCCGGCCAGGTACTCGGCCACCCACACGGGCCGGTCGGTGACGACGGCGTGCTCCAGCAGCAGGGCGAACGTCGCGTTGTGCGCGAAGTGCGCCAGCACGGCCGGCCACACGCTGCCGGACATGACCCGCAGGTACCCGAAGAGGAACGAGAACGCGATCACCGACCCGCCGAACAGCGGCAGCACGACGGCCCGCGCCCCCTCGGCGTGGTAGTACGGCGTGAACAGGATGTACGGCAGATGCCAGGCGATCCACACCACCCCGGTGACGAGCATGGATGTGCGCTCCCCCAGCCAGGCGAGCCGGGGCTGCAGGTAGCCCCGCCAGCCGATCTCCTCGGCGAAGGCCAGGATCGGCCCCGTGACGAGCACGGCCGCCACCGACTGCGCCCAGTCGCCCCGCGGCGCGGCGAACCGTCCGAACCCCAGGACGACCGCGCCCGCCGTGGCCAGCAGGCACACCCCGGCGGTGGCGGCGACGGCGGCCGGCCAGGCGCGCAGCCCGGCCCGGCCCAGGCCGAGGCGGCGCAGCCCGTCCCTGGAGTATCCCTCCCGGGTGACGACGAACAGCAGCACCAGCACGGTGAGCAGCGGCGACAGGGCCAGGACGAGCCCCTCCGCGACGCGCGCGGTGGCCGCCGAGACGGCGAGCACGAGGACGATGTAGGCGATCGACGTGACGCGGTCGTCGAGCTGTCGGAACACGGACGGACCTTCCTCCGGGGGGCGGGCCCCGCCAAGTGTTCGGCGGGCCCCGCCGAGTGTTCAGGAGCCTGCTCCCGCCGCCCATCGGCCGAAGATCCGAATCCCCGCCCCGCCTCTGCCACCCGGGGACTACGACCACCGGCTGAGTGCCGGTAATCGCGTTGCGCCCGCGCCGGGGCGCGTGTCAGGGTCATGGCTTTCCTGACAACTGCAACGGCGCTGGTGGTGCGGTATGAGGTATGCGGGGCTCGCGCTCGCGTTCGGGTCCTCGTCGTGTTTCGCGTTCTCGGGGCCGATGGCCAAGTACCTCGTCGCGGCCGGGCTGACGCCGATCGAGGCCGTGTGGGCGCGGATGGCGGCGGCCGGGCTCCTGCTGCTGGGCGTGCTGGCCGTGGTCCGGCCCGCGGCGCTGCGCATCCCGCGGGCCAGGTGGCCGTTCTTCGCGCTGTACGCGGTCGTGGCGGTGGCCGGGGTGCAGTCGCTGTACTTCGCGGCGATCACCCGCCTGCCCGTGGGGGTCGCCCTGCTGCTGGTCTACATGGCCCCGGTCATGGTGGCGGCCTGGGTGCGGCTGGTGCGGAAGGTCCGGCTGCCCCGGGCGGCCTACGCGGGGGCGCTCGTCGCCCTGGCCGGCCTCGGGATCGTCGCCGAGGTCTGGCACGACCTGCGGCTGGACGCGCTCGGCCTGGCCCTCGGCCTGCTGGCCGCGGCCTGCTCCGCCGGATACTTCCTGATGAACGACAGCTTCGGGGACGACGTCGACCCGCTCGGGCTGGTCGCCTGGGGCATGGCGGGCGCGGCCGTGGCGCTGGTCCCGGTCGCCCGCCCGTGGGCGCTGCGGTGGGAGGCGTTCACGGCGTCCGCCACTCCCGCGCCCGGCGCCCTGACGCTGCCCGTTCCGGTGGCCTTCGCGTGGATGGTGGTGGTCGCCAGCGTGGTGGCCTACATCCTCGGGGTGAACGCGGTGCGGCGGTTGTCGGCGGCCGTGGGCGCCACGGTGGCGTCGCTGGAGGTCATCGGCGGGGCGCTGGCGGCCTGGGGGTGCTCAGCGAGGGCCTGGGCGGGCTCCAGATCGCGGGCGGCGTGATCGTGCTGTCCGGCGCGCTCCTCGCCCAGACCGCGACCCGCCGCACACGACCATCCCCAACGACGGGGCCGGACGGCGACAAAGAGGTGACCTCGGGAGCAATGAAGTGCTGACACTACTGTAAGTAGTTAATTCACTACAACGGGTATTTACAAGGGGAAGCAACGACTGTCCCATCCCCGTCCCGAGGAAGGAGGTGGAGCTTTGCGTGTCCTGATCCAGCTCCGCCCCGCCCGTGAAACCGTCGAAGCCGTCCTCGACCCCGGCGTGACCGCCACGGTCGCCGACGTGGCAGGAGACCTGCCGGGAATCGTCCTGGACCAGGCGTTCGCCCCGCTGGCCCTGCCGCGCGCGCTGCCCGCCTCGCCATCAGGCGGCCTGCTGTCGTCGCTCAACCGGCCGCTGGGCTTCTCCCTGTCGGCCGAGCACGCCAGCGTGCTCGTGCGCGGCGAGCTGCCCGACGACGACCTGCCGGCCAGGCTGGCGTTGTTGTCGTCGTCCGTACGCGAGGTCGTCGGCGTGTTCGCCGACCCGTCCATCCATCCCAACCTGACCTGCGCCGACACCGGCCCGGTCGGCGACTGGCACGACGTCGAACGGCTGCTGCACGCCTCCGACCTGCGCGCGGCCGGCTACGACGGGCACGGCGTCAACCTGGCGGTCGTGGACGGCGGCGTCAACGCCGACCACGTGAGCACCAAGCTCGGCCGCCAGGTCACCCTCGACGCCGGGCACAGCTGGGCCCCGCCCGGCGTCACGCCCACGCCGGGGCGCTACCCGGTGGAGCACGGCAGCCTGTGCGCCTTCAACACCCAGCTCGCCGCCCCGCGCTCGACGCTGCTCGACATCGCCGTCCTGCAGAGCAGGAAGGGCACGGTCGAGGGCATGCTGTCCGACGCCGTGGCCGCCTACACCCACCTGCGCGGGCTCCTGGAGGCCATGCCGGCCGAGTCCCGCTCGCTGGTCGTCAGCAACAGCTGGGGCCTGTACAACCCGCAGCAGGACTTCCCGCCCGGCCACCCCGGCAACTACTCCGACAACCCGATGCACCCGTTCAACGTCATGATCTCCAGCCTGGAGCACGCCGGGGCCGACATCGTGTTCGCGGCGGGCAACTGCGGGCGCGACTGCCCGGCGGCGAGCTGCGGGTTCACCGACATCGTGGGCGGCAACGGCCATCCGAAGGTGGTCACGGTGGCCGGGGTCGACACCCGCGGCGAGCGCGTCGGCTACTCCTCGCAGGGGCCTGCCCGGCTGGGCGACCACAAGCCCGACCTGGCCGCCTACACCCACTACGCCGGCTCCGAGGCCAGCGGCCCCGGCACGCCCGACACCGGCACCTCCACCTCCTGCCCCGTGGTGGCCGGCGTCATCGCCGCCCTGCGCACCCGCCACCCGTCCACCAAGTTGTCGCCCGCGCAGCTTCGCACGCTGCTCAACCGCACCGCCGAGGACCGCAGCACGGTCGGCTTCGACCACGACTACGGCTACGGCATCGTCAATCCCGCAGGCGTCCTGGCCGCGCTCCGCTCGCACCGCACCCGGGCCGCCTGAACCGCGACGGCGCCGCGCACCCGCGGGTACGCGGCGCCGCCGTCCGCCGGGGAGGGCCGGTGGACGAAGGGTCAGCCGTGGTTCCAGACCGAGGAGATCCGGTCGTTCCACCCGCTGGGGACGAGGTTCGGGATGTCGGAGAAGGGCGGCACGATGAGTGAGCTGCCGCCGAAGTTGATGTGCTCGTAGTAGCGGACCGTGCAGTTCGTGCCGCCCATGGAGCTGATGACGTCGTTCCAGTCGTGCAGGTGCAGCGGGCCGTGGTGGACGTCGGTCAGGTCGTTGTACGCCTGGCGGGCCGGGCACCAGAACCAGTCGCCGGCGTACTCGACGTGCTCGAACATCTGCACCTCGCCCCGCGTGGCCGGGCGCGGGTCGCGCAGCAGCGCCGCGGCCCACAGCGCGCCGTTGACCGCGGTGTCGTCGGTGACCGCCGTCAGGCGCTCGGGGTGGTAGAGGTAGGTCAGCGGGCGGCCGTCGAACCGGGTCAGGTCCGCCGGGTCGTGCTCGACGCCGTCCACGACCACCGCCATGGCGGGCGCGGGGTGGGTGAGGGGCGCGGCGGCGAGCGCGGCGGCGGCCCGGGGCCGGGCCAGTGCCCTGGCGGGGTCCGCCGGCACGGGCCCCGCCGAGCGCGGCGCCCTGACCGCCTTGGCGACGAGCTGCTCCAGCGTGGTGATGTCGTGGTCGCGCAGGAGGGCCAGCACGTCGGCCTCCTCCAGGCCCCCGACGTGGTCGGAGAAGTCCAGGAAGCGCTCGACCTGGCGACGGGCGGGGGTTGAGATCTGGGTCACGGGTGCCTCCCCTTGGTAGCGCTGCGTACTCCCTCATGGTCGGGTGGGGCGGCGGCGCGGGCAGCCCCCCGGTGTTGGGGATGGCGGTCAGGCGGTGAAGGCTGCCATGAGCTCGTCCCGGCCGCTCGCGCCGGTCTTGCGGAAGATCGCTTTGAGGTGGTCGTGCACGGTGTGTCCGGACAGGTCGAGCAGCCGGGCGATCTGCTTCGGCGCGGCTCCGGCGCACAGCAGGTCCAGGACGCCGCGTTCGCGCGGGGTGAGGGCGTACCAGTCGCAGAACGAGGGCAGCAGCAGGCCGCCGGTCGCCGCCTGGATCACCACGGCCACCTCGCCCGTGCCGTCCCCGTCCATGGTCTGGCCCTCGACGGCGAGCCAGCGGCCGTACCGGGCCGCCGGGGCGCAGATGATCGGCCGGCCGGCGTCCGTGCCGCGCGCGTGCTCGGCGGCGTCGGCGGCCAGGGCCGTGACGAACGTGTCGGCCAGCCAGGCGTGCGCGTCGTGCCGGTCGGGGCGGCGCAGCCGGTCGAGCCACGCCCGGGCCTGCGGCGTCACGGCGCGGACGCCGCGGTCGGGGCCGACGACGATCACCCCGGCGGGCAGGGCGGGCACGGTGGGGGCGAGCGGGGCGGCGGTGACGTACCTGCGCAGCGCGGTCATCAGGGCGGGGGCGAGCAGCGCGGCCCGGCGCCGGTCGTCCTCGGTGAACGGCGCGGCGTCGCAGGCGCGGACCAGCCCGAGCAGGCCCCACACGCCGCCGCGCCCGTCACGCAGCAGCAGCCGCAGCTCGCAGGAGGCGCCGCAGGCCGCGAACGCCCGCCGCGCCCCCTCCTCGGCGCCGGCCACCGCGACCGGCACCCGCAGCCGGGCCAGTGACGCGGGCCGGCACGGGTCGCCGTGGGCGCGGCGGTGGGCGAGCAGGGAGAGGGCCAGTTCGCGTTCGTAGCGGTGCCAGAAGCTGAACGAGCCCTGCCCGAGCCCGGTCGCCGGGCTGGTGCCGACCAGCCTCAGCGCGTCGTGCGGCAGCAGCGGGGCGATGGCGGCGGACATGGCGGCGCCGACGTGCTCGGCCGCGACGCCCCGGTCCATCAGGGTGCGCACCTCGTGGACCACGCGGTCCTGGCATGAGCTCACGCGGCCAGGTCAGCACGCCGCATCCCCACTCGGCAAGCACGGGGTAGTCGTTCGGCTACGTCAGGTCACATTCAGCCGCCGCAGCTCGTCCTCGGTCAGCGTCAGGGCCGTCGCCTCCGCCGACGCCCGCACCGACTCCGGCCGGGTGGCGCCCGGGATGGGGACGACGTGCTCGGAGTGGGCCAGGTGCCAGGCCAGGCAGACCTGCTGCGGGGTGCGGCCGCGTTCCTCGGCCACCTCGTGGAAGGGGGTGCGGGGCGGGGCGGCGCCGGGACCGTCCAGGGCGCTGCGGGCGATGCCGCCGAGCGGGCTCCACGGCAGGAAGGCGATGCCGAGGCGGTCGCACAGCCGCAGCTCGGGCAGGCTCTCCCGGTGCTGAGGGCTGTAGCGGTTCTGCACCGAGACCAGGGAGTCGCCGAGGACGGCCCTGGCCTGGTGGATCTGCTCGCAGGTCACGTTGGAGACGCCGGCCGCGCGGATGAGGCCCGCGTCGAGGAGGTCGCGCAGCGCGCCCACCGACTCCGCCCACGGGACGTCCGGGTCGGGCTTGTGCAGCTGGTAGAGGCCGATCGCCTCGACGCGCAGGCGGCGCAGGGAGCCCTCGCAGGCGGCCCTGAGGCGGTCGGGACGGCCGTCGACCGTCCAGGAGCCGTCGCCGGGACGGCCGCGCCCGCCCTTCGTGGCGACCAGCACGCCGGAGGCGTCGCCGGACCAGGTGGCCAGGGCCTCGGCGACGAGCTCCTCGTTGTGGCCGCGCTCGCCGGCGTGCCAGTGGTAGGAGTCGGCCGTGTCGATCAGGGTGAGGCCCGCGTCGAGGGCGGCGTGCACGGTGGCGATCGCGCGGGCGCGGTCCGGACGGCCCTCGACGGACAGCGGCATGGCGCCCAGGCCGACGGCGCCGACCTCGGCGGTTCCGATGCGACGGGTGATCATGGTCGGTCAGCCTTCCGGGAGGAGGTCGGCGACGGCCCGCGGCAGCCAGGCCGCGACATCGGTGAACGTGAAGCCGAGCGCGGCGGCCCGGCCCGCGTCGATGGCGTAGGAGCGGTCGAAGGAGAACGGCGAGGCGGGCTCGCCGCCGGTCACCACGCGGTGGACGGGCGCCGGCGAGCCGGTCGCGGCGGCGACGGCCGCGCACAAGCCGGTGACGGTCAGCGTGTCGCGGGAGGCGGCGTTGAGCGCGCCGGTGACGTCGGTGCCCGTCGCCGCCCAGTGCAGGAACGCGGCGATCTCCGCGTGGTGGACGAACGACGTGGGGGCCGGGTCGCGGTGCACGGCGACCGGCAGCCCGGCGCGTACGCGGTCCACGTAGTGGCGCAGCCGTCCGGTGAAGTCGGCGTCCCCGCCGCCGAGCACGTGGGCGCTGCGCACGGCGAGGAACGGGAAGGCCGGGTCCCGGGCGAACACGGCCTCGGCCTGGCGTTTGCCCTCCGCGTACGCGGCCGCCTCGCCGAGCAGCCGGGACACGGCGTCCGGCGATCCCCACGGCAGCCCGCGGTCCACCGGCCAGGACGCGGCCTCGACCGTCTCCTCGCGGACCGGGGCCGTGGCCGGGGGCAGCAGCGACGGCGAGGTGGCCGGGTCGTAGACCTCCATGGTGGAGGTCATCACGTAGCGGGCGGTGCGGCCGGCGAAGACCCGGCGGGCGACGTCGGCGTGCGCGGGCGTGTAGCAGACCTGGTCCACGACGGCGTCGAAGGCCCGGCCGTCCAGTGCGCGGGCGAGCGCCGTCGCGTCCGCCCGGTCGGCGACGACGTGCTCGGCCCCGGGCGGCGGCGCGGCCGAGCCCCGGTTGACCACGGTCACGCGGTCGCCGCCGGCCAGCAGCAGGCGGATCAGGCGGCGGCCGAAGTAGCGGTTGCCGCCGATGACGCAGAAGTGTCGCATGCGGCCAAGACTGGCCCGGACGAGGTCAGCAGTGGTAGTGGTGACTTGCTGGCCTCGTGTTAAGGAGAACTGTTGATCGACGCCCACCGGCTCAGGGTGCTGCGGGAGGTGGCCGCGCACGGCAGCTTCAACCGGGCGGCGGCCGCGATGCTGCTCACGCCGTCCGCCGTCTCGCAGCAGATCGCCGCGCTGGAACGGCAGCTCGGCACCCCGGTCGTCACCCGCAGCACCCGCGGCGTGGTCCTCACCGAGCCGGGCCGGCTGCTGGTGGAGACGGCCGAGACGATCGCGGCCGAGCTGCGGCACGCCCGGGAGCGGATCGACGAGCTGGCCTCGGGGCGCCGGCGGCTGACCGTGGCCACCTTCACCAGCGGCGGCCGCGCGCTGCTGCCCGGCGTGCTGGCGCGGTTCGTCGCCGCCCATCCCGACGTCGCGACGAACGTGGTCGAGCGGGAGCCGGAGGACAGCCTGCCGCTGGTCCGGCGCGGCGAGGCGGACCTGGCGATCGCCTACCACTTCGACGGGCCGCTGCCGGTGCTGCCCGGCGACCGCACGGGGCTGGCCTGGACGCCGCTGGCCGAGGACCCGCTGTCGGTGGCGCTGCCGGCCGCCCATCCGCTGGCCGGCCGGGCGTCGCTGGACCTGAGCGAGCTGGCCGAGCAGCCGTGGGTGATCGGCTGCTCCAAGACCGAGGCGTTCCTGCGCGGGTACGCCGCCGCGGCCGGGTTCGAGCTGCGGGTCAGCGGCTCCACCACCGACTACCACCTGGCGCAGGCGCTGACGGCGGCCGGGCTGGGCGTCAGCCTGGTGCCGTCCATCTGCCTGGCGCGCGACACGCCCGGCCTGGCCGTCGTGCCGCTGAACCCGCCGCGCCCGGCCCGCTACCTCGGGATCGCCACCGCTCTGCGGCGCGACCACCCGCTGGTGCCGACGCTGGTCGACTGGCTGCGCGAGGAGGCCGCGGCACTGGGACGGTAGCGGACCGATCCTGTCCGCCGGTGATGTCACAGTGTCCCCGGGAACCTCTTCCCGCACCGAACGGAGTGATTCGTATGAGCCGCCATGTCCAGATCACCTTCGACGCCCACGACCCGAAGGCGCTGTCGACGTTCTGGCGTGACGCGCTGGGCTACGTCCACCCCGGCCCGCCCGGGGTCGAGCTGCCGCAGGGCGCCGACCCGCTGGCCGCCTGGGACGACTTCCTGGCCGGGATGGGCGTCCCCGAGGAGGAGCGCGACACGCGGTCGGCCATCGAGGACCCCGACGGCCGGGGCCCCCGGGTGTTCTTCCAGCGGGTGCCGGAGGGCAAGGCCGCCAAGAACCGCGTGCACCTCGACGTCCGGGCGGCTCCTGGGCTGCACGGCGCGGAGCGCATGGCGGCGCTGGAGGCCGAGTGCGAGCGGCTGGCCGGGCTGGGCGCGACGCGGGTGCGGCGACACGAGCCCGAGCCGCCGTTCGCCGCCGGCCACATCGTGATGACCGACCCCGAGGGCAACGAGTTCTGCCTCGACTGACCACCCAGGACGTCCGGCCGAGGAATCAGTCGTCGGCACACCTGCACGGCACGATGACCAGCGTGCCCGCTTCGATGTGGGTCACCTTCTTCGAGCCGAGGCAGAAGCGGCATTTCAGCGTCTCGGCGATCCACGGGTCAGACCATACGTTGTGCTGCCAGGCCGGCGGCGGCCCGTCCGTGGGCGGTTCCGTGCCGCGCTCGGCGGGCTCGTTCTCGCCGCCCACCTGGCCGAGGCCGCCGCAGAACGTGCAGGAAAGGAACAGCTCGCCGAGCTGCACGCCGCGGCGGCCCTGG
Source organism: Nonomuraea sp. NPDC001636 (assembly GCF_040298265.1). Lineage (NCBI taxonomy): Bacteria > Bacillati > Actinomycetota > Actinomycetes > Streptosporangiales > Streptosporangiaceae > Nonomuraea > Nonomuraea sp. NPDC001636. Next base: position 126,333 of record NZ_JBEOZT010000007.1, on the reverse strand, counting down.
CATTCGGGGCAGGTGATCGGGTCCGTCACTTACGGCCGGTCCCGCTGCAGGACTTGCACGACATCCATGTGGACTGCTTCTTCGAGTCGCCGTTCTGGTCGATCCACTCCCCGCCGGCCCCCATGCAGACACCGCACACGGGACGCTCTTCCTGCTCGTCGTCGTACGCCATACTGCGGACGGTAGCCGAGCATGCGCAGGCTGTCTGTCGCCTGACGGATCTGGTTGCGCTCACCTCAGTCACGCGTGGGGAAGGCGGAAGGTGAGTGCTGCGAGAATGGCCGCATGGCCAAGCTGACCGGAGCGTAGATCGCACACGAGGGGCCGGCGGGGTGGGCGTACCTGCTCGGCAGCCTGCACACCCGCCTCCACACCGGCACGTTCGCGGCCGGGCTCGCACTCGTCGACGCGATCGGCGCGGTGGCCGAGGAGATGGACCACCATCCCGACCTCGACCTGCGCTACACCCATGTCGACGTCCGGCTGTCCAGTCACGACACGGGCGGCGTCACCGGGCGCGACCTGCGGCTGGCGCGCGCGGTGACGACGCTCGCCGCCGACGCCGGGGTGCGCCTCGACCCGGCGTCCGTCTCGGTGCTCGAACTCGGCCTCGACACGCCCGCGCGGGACACGGTCCGGCCGTTCTGGGCGGCGGTGCTGGCGGTGCCCGCCGACGACCGGGGCGAGTTGCAGGATCCGGCCGGCGCGCTGCCCGGCGTGTGGTTCCAGCCGTCCGGCGACGAGGAGCCCCGCCAGCGCTGGCACCTCGACGTGTGGGTGGAGCCCGCGCAGGTCCAGCCCCGGATCGACGCGGCGCTCGCGGCGGGCGGGCGGCTGGTGCACACCGACGGGGCGCCGCGGTTCTGGGTGCTGGCCGACCCCGAGGGCAACCACGTCTGCCTGTGCACCTGGCAGGAGCGCGACTGAGCTGCGGCGGCGGTCAGCGGGGCCCGTCGGGCAGGCCGGCCCGTGCCCTGGCGAGCAGCTCGCGGGTGCGCGGCAGGCCGGCCAGGCGGGTGGCCAGGGCGTCCAGCGTGACGGTCAGCACCCGGGCCGGCACGCCGCGCGCCGCCAGCACGTACGCCATCCAGGTGACGAAGGACGTGAACAGGCCGGGGTCGTCGACGTAGGCGGCGGCCTTGAGGTAGTCGACGACGTAGGCGACGTCCTCGGCGGTGTGGCCGGTGGGCTCCTGGCCCGCGGTGACGGGCACGTGCTCGTCCAGCTCCTGCATGACGCCCCTGACCAGCTCGGCGGCCCGGTCGGTGAGCGCCGTGTACTCGGGGCCGGCCAGGTGCGGCGGCCGTCCGGGGCTCAGCCCGGTCGCGGCCCGGCGCGGCGGCGGCCCGGCGTCGAGCAGGTCGGCGGCGGCCCGCGCGTCGGGCGCCCAGGCGTCGGCCCCGAGCAGACGGGCGTAGCGGCCGTCGGGCCCGAAGGCGGCGCCGCCGACGAGCACGGGCGCGCCCGCCGCCTGGCAGGCGCTGATGGCCGCGTGCGCGGCGGGCAGCCGGGTGGCGATCGACCCGGACAGCGCGACCGCGGCCGGGGCGGTCCTGTGCACGTGCACGACCAGGTGCGCGGTCGGTACGTGCGCGCCCAGGTAGTCCACCTGCCAGCCGCGCAGCCGGAGCACCTCGGCCAGCAGCCGGGCCGGGAAGGTGTGCCACTCGCCGTCCACGCACGCCACGCTCACCCGCCCCCTGGCCGGGCCGGTACGGTGGCCGCGCGCCCCTGGCTCGTGGGCCAGCACGGCCAGCACCCGCTCGTGGACGGCGGTCGCCGTGTGCTCCTGGGCGACGGTGAGCCGGTTGGCCGCCCAGTCCAGGCCCACGCGGGCCTGCGCGACGGCGACGACGTCCAGGAGCATGGTCTCCAGGGGCACGCCGGCGTCGAGACCGGCCCGCGCGGCGTCGATCGCGGCGTACTCGTCGCCGGACGTCGCCGCCGTCCGCAGCGCCTCGACGCAGCGCTCGATCTCGTCCCGCGGGCCGGAGGCGCTCACGCCGGAAGACCTCCGTCCGGGACGTCGGGGGCGTCGGGGGTGTCGGGGGTGTCGCGCGGCGCGCCGATGGCGACGATGGCGATGTCGTCGCGCTCCCGCTCGCCCGCCCACTGGGAGGCGAGCATCTGGACGCGTTCGGCCAGCGCGGCGGCCGGCATGCCGGCGCACTGCCGCAGCTCCTCGCGCAGCCGGTCGTCGCCGAACATCTCGTCGCCCAGCGGGCCGCCCCTGGCCTCGATGACGCCGTCGCTGTAGAGCAGGCACGTCTCGCCGGGGTCCAGGAGCACCGTCTGGGTGACGCTGGTGATCTGGTCGAGCAGGCCGATCAGGGTGCCGCGGGTGCGGGCGTCCTCCACCCGGCCGTCGTTGCGGACGATCATCGGCGGCGGATGGCCGGCGCTGGTCAGCCGCAGCTCCAGCCGGGGGCCGCGGCGCTCGACCCCGGCCAGCACCAGCGTGACGTAACGCGGGCTGGACTCGGCGAGCAGCACCTCGTTGAGCCGTTCCAGCACGCGCTGGTGGTCGTCGGCCAGCGGCAGCAGGGCGCGCAGCGTGTTGCGGATCTTGCCGGTCAGCACGGCGGCCTCCAGCCCCTTGCCGGAGACGTCGCCGAGCACCACCAGCGCCGCGCCGCCCGATCCGGCGACCGGGTGCACGTCGTAGAAGTCGCCGCCGACCAGCGCGCCGTGGCCCGCCGCCCGGTAGCGGGCCGCGACGTCGGCGACGTCGAGGTACGGCGTCATCGGCGGCAGCAGGTCGGCCATCAGCGTCTCGGCGATGGCCCCCTGCTCGGCGTACACGCGGGCGATGGAGATCGCGGTGCCGGCCCGCGCCACGAACAGCCGGGCGAACACCTCCTCGGCCGCGGTGAAGCCGGCCGAGGAGCGCAGCAGGATCAGCGCGCCGGCGGGCAGGCCGTAGCCGGGGAGCGAGATCACCACCACGGAACGCGTGTCGTCCCGCCCCTCGGCCAGCACCCAGTCGGGCGCCTGCCCGGGGTCCACCCAGCGGGCGGGCACCGGCGGGAAGGCCCGCAGCGCCTCGGCCAGCCCCGGCATGGAGCGCGGGTCGATGTCCAGGTTCCGGCGCACGGCCTCGCCGCCGGCCTCGTGGTAGGCGACCTCGTACCGGCGCGGGCCCAGCGGCACGACGGCCCGGGCGGCGTGGGCGAGGTGCCGCACGGCCAGGCGGGCGACCGCCTCCAGGCAGCGGTCGAGGTTGAGCGAGGACAGCAGCTCGGTGGCCGCCGCCACCATGGACGCGGCCGAGTCCCGCTCGGCCCGCAGCGCCTCCATGGCCTGCTCCCGCGCGGTGACGTCGACCAGCCACCAGGTGACGCGGTCGCGCCCGGCGCGCACGGGATGGGCCTCGAACATCCGCTCCCCGACCGGCCCCCGCGCGGGCTCGGGCAGGCTCCCGGCGTCGGGCGACGCGGCCAGGCGGGCGCACAGGTCATGGTGGGCGCGGGCCAGCCAGTCCGGCGCGATCCGCGTCGCGTCGCCCAGCAGGGACCGGGCGGCGGCGTTGGCCCGCTCGACGGCGCCCGACGCGTCGGCGACCAGCATCGGGTACGGCGTGTCCTCCCCCAGCATGCCGATCGCGCCCCGTTCGTGAACACCTACGAGATTTTCACTCTACTGACGTGACCTGCACGGCTTTCCCGACGCCGAATCGTCTTTGTCGCATTTTTAGCCGCGTGACCTTCGGCGCACCCTCCCGGCCCCCGTCTCCGGACGCGTGTGCCCGAGCGGTGGCCGGGTGGTCTACCGTCTGATCGTGCTCGCCTCACACCATGTCCCCCGCCCGGCCGCGCACGGCGGGGGCGCGCCATGAGAAGCCTGCGGCTGACGGGCGCCTTCCTGTCCCGGTTCCACCATCCGGCGCAGGTCATCGCGACCGGGTTCGCGGCCCTCATCCTGACCGGCACGGCCCTGCTGACCTCGCCCTTGGCCACGACCACGGGCGAGTCGGCCGGCTGGCTGACCGCGCTGTTCACCGCGACGTCCGCGGCCTGCGTGACCGGCCTGGTCGTGGTGGACACCGCCACCCACTGGTCGGTGGCCGGGGAGGTGGTGATCGCCATGCTGGCCCAGGTGGGCGGGCTGGGCATCATGACGATGGCGACGCTGTTCACCGTCCTGGTCGCGGGCCGGCTGGGGCTGCGCGCCCGCATGTTCGCCCAGGCCGAGACCAAGACGCTGAGCATGTCCGACGTCCGGCGCGTGGTGCGCAACGTGGTCGTCTTCAGCCTCGTCTCCGAGCTGATCGTCGGCGCCGTCCTCACCGCGCGCTTCGTCACGGGCTACGGCGAGCCGCTGGGCCGGGCGATGTACCTGGGCTGGTTCCACGCGGTGTCGGCGTTCAACAACGCCGGGTTCGCGCTGTGGCCGGACAATCTGATGCGGTTCGTCACCGACGCGTGGATCTGCCTGCCGATCGCGTTCGCGGTGATCGTGGGCGGGCTGGGCTTCCCGGTGGTGTTCGAGCTGGCCCGCGCCTGGCGCCGGCCCAGCCGCTGGTCGGTGCTCACCCGGGTCACCGTCGGGGTGACGCTCGTCCTGCTCGCGGTGGGGACGCTGGTCTTCCTGGTGACCGAGTGGCGCAACCCCAGGACGCTCGGCGGGCTCGACGACTCCGGCAAGCTGCTGGCCGCGTTCTTCACCGGGGTCATGCCGCGCTCGGGCGGGTTCAACAGCCTCGACATCGGCCAGCTCTACCCGAGCAGCCTGCTCGCCACCGACCTGCTGATGTTCATCGGCGGCGGCAGCGCCGGCACGGCGGGCGGCATCAAGGTCACCACGTTCGGGCTGCTGGCGTTCATCATCTGGGCCGAGCTGCGGGGCGAGCCCCGGGTGAACATCGGACACCGGCGCCTGGCCGAGTCCGCGCAGCGCCAGGTCATCTCGATCACCATGATCGGCGTCGTGCTGGTCGCCGTCTCCACCTACCTGCTGCTCGCCATCACGCCCCACAGCCTGGACCAGGTGCTGTTCGAGGTGGTCTCGGCGTTCGGCACGAACGGGCTGTCCACCGGCATCACCGCCGACGCCACGCCCGCCGGGCACCTGCTGCTGGCGGCGCTGATGTTCATCGGCCGCATCGGCCCGCTCACGCTGGGTTCCGCGCTCGCCCTGAAGGAGCGCACCCGTCGCTACGAACTACCCGAGGAACGTGTCATCGTTGGCTGACAAGAAGACAGACCCCGTCGTGGTCATCGGCCTGGGCCGCTTCGGCACCTCGCTCGCCCTGGAGCTCACCCGGCGCGGCACCGAGGTCCTGGCCATCGACAACCGGCCGAAGGTCGCCCAGAGCCTGGCCGGGCAGATCACCCACATCGCCACCGCCGACTCCACCGACCTGGAGACGCTGCGCCAGCTCGGCGTGCCCGACTTCTACCGGGCGGTGGTGGCCATCGGCGGCGACCTGGAGGCCAGCATCCTGACCACGTCGCTGCTGATCGAGCTGGAGATCGACGACATCTGGGCCAAGGCCGTCAGCCGCCAGCACGGCCGGATCCTCGGGCGCATCGGCGCCCATCACGTCGTCTTCCCCGAGCACGACATGGGCGAGCGGGTGGCCCACATGGTGACCGGCCGGATGCTGGACTTCATGCAGGTGGACGAGAACTTCGCGATGGCCAAGACCCGGCCGCCCAAGGAGTACATCGGGGTCCCGCTCGGCCGGTCCAACCTGCGCCGCAAGCACGGCGTCACCGTGGTGGCGGTCAAGAGCGCGGAGGAGGAGTTCACCTACGCCGGTTCCGACACCGAGCTGGGGTACGGCGACGTGATCATCGTCTCCGGCCGCACCGAGGACGTCGAACGCTTCGCCGACCTCACGTAGTCCGGCGGTCGTCGGCGGGGCCCAACGGGGCGGGCCGATGTTGGCCGGGGCGACAGGCCCGTCCGGGTCGTGGTTGACGATGATGGGCGGTCCGTCCGACCGGAGGCAGCCACCATGACACCACGCCGTACCCCGTCCGACCGGGCCCGCGAGGCCGCGATGATCGCCGACATCGAGCGGCTCGTACGCTGCGAGTCGCCGTCCGGCGACCTGGCCGCGGTCGCCCGCAGCGGCACGGCCGTGGCCGAGCTGGGCGCCGCCCACCTGGGGGCCGAGGCGGAGCGCGTCGTCATCGACGGGCGCACCCACGTGCGGTGGCGGTTCGGCGGCGAGCCCCGGGTGCTGCTGCTCGGCCACCACGACACGGTGTGGCCGGTCGGCTCGCTGGAGCGGCACCCGTTCGAGGTGCGCGACGGGGTGCTGCGCGGGCCGGGCTGCTTCGACATGAAGGCCGGGCTGGTGATGGCCTTCCACGCGCTGGCGGCGCTGGACGACCTGGACGGCGTGACCGTCCTGGTCACCGGCGACGAGGAGCCCGGGTCCCCCACCTCGCGGCGGCTGGTCGAGGACGAGGCGCGCGGCTGCGCGGCGGCGCTGGTCCTGGAGGCCGCCGGTCCCGGCGGGGCGCTCAAGACCGAGCGGAAGGGCGTCTCCCGGTACGAGGTGCTGGTGCGGGGCCGGGCCGCGCACGCCGGGCTGGAGCCGGAACGCGGCGTGAACGCGACGGTCGAGGTGACCCACCAGGTCGCGGCCGTGGCGGCGCTGGCCGATCCCGCGCTGGGCACGACCGTCACCCCGACCCGCCTGGAGTCGGGCACCACGGTCAACACGGTGCCCGCGCGGGCCCGCTTCGAGGTGGACGTACGGGTCAGGGACGCCCGCGAGCAGGACCGGGTGGACGCGGCGATGCGCGGGCTGCGGCCGGTGCTGCCCGGCGCGGGCGTCACGGTCGGCGGCGGGCCGAACCGGCCGCCGCTCCCGGCGTCGGCGTCGAAGGAGCTGTTCGAGCGGGCGTGCCGGCTCGCCGGCACCCTCGGTATCGGCCCGCTGACCTCGGTCGCCGTGGGCGGGGCCTCGGACGGCAACTTCACCGCCGGGACGGGCACCCCCACCCTGGACGGCCTGGGCGCGGTCGGCGGCGGCGCGCACGCCGACGACGAGCACGTGCTGGTCGCGGAGCTGCCGGGCCGCACCCGGCTGCTGACGGCCCTGGTCGCCGACCTGCTGACCACAGCGCGATGACCGCCCCGCACAAGAGGCCCCCGGACGCTGTTGTCCGGGCGGACGAACCGGAAGCCGCCGCCCGGTGCTCGCCGACCAGCTACGGGACGGAGGCGGCTGCGACCATGACCGGCGTGACCGATCTCATCCGTGACCGTCGCGACTCCCGGCCCGTCGAGGCCGCGTGCGCCGCGGCGCAGGCCGCCGCCGACGGCGCGGGCGTCGACATCCGCCCGCTGGACAGCGTCGGCGAGCTGGAAGCCGTCCGCCGCCTGTACGAGCACATCTGGCGCACCGGCGAGAACAACCCCCCGGTGACGGCCGACATGTTGCGCGCGTTGTCGAAGGCGGGCAGTTACGTGAGCGGCGCCTTCGACGGCGACCGGATGGTGGGCGCCTGCTTCGGCTTCTTCTCCCCGCCGGCGCGCGCCGCCCTGCACAGTCACATCGCCGGCGTGCTGGCCGGCATGCAGGGCCGCAACGTCGGGTTCGCCATGAAGCTGCACCAGCGGGCCTGGGCGATGCTGCGCGGCGTCGGCGAGATCTGCTGGACCTACGACCCGCTGGTACGCCGCAACGCCTACTTCAACCTGGCCAAGCTGGGCGCCGACCCGGCCGAGTACCTGCCGGACTTCTACGGCCCCATGGACGACGACATCAACCGCGCCGACGCCACCGACCGCGTCCTGGTCCGCTGGCGGCTGGAGACGCCCGCCGTCGAGGCGGCCTGCGCGGGCCGTCCGGCCGTGGCGGACGCGGCGGCGGCCAGGGCGGCGGGCGCGGCCGTGGCGCTGGAGGCGTCGGCGGCGGGCGGGCCGCTGGTCCGGTACGCCGGCGCGGCCACCGTCCTGGTCGGCGTGCCGGGCGACGTCGAGGCGATGCGCGAGAGCGACCCGGCCCGCGCCGCCGACTGGCGCAGGGCGCTGCGGGACGTGCTGGGCGAGCTGCTCGAACAGGGCGGCCGGGTACGCGGCTTCGACCGGACAGGCTGGTACATCGTGGACAGACAGGAGACGGAGTGAAGATCACCGGTGTGGAGGTCCGCACGGTCGAGATGCCGCTCGTGACGCCGTTCCGCACGTCGTTCGGCACCGAGACGGTACGGCGGGCGGTGCTGGTGCGGGTCGTCACCGGCGAGGCCGAGGGCTGGGGCGAGTGCGGCGCGGGCACGGCGCCCCTGTACTCCTCGGAGTACACCGACGCCGCCGCCGACGTGCTGACCCGGTTCCTGGTCCCGGCGCTGGCCGGCGTGGCGGACCTGGACGCGCACAAGGTCGCCCCGGCGCTGGCGGCGTTCAAGGGGCACCGGATGGCCAAGGCCGCGCTGGAGACGGCCGTCCTGGACGCGGACCTGCGCGCCCGCGGCGTCCCGCTGGCCCACGCGCTCGGGGCGGTGCGCGCCAGCGTGCCGTGCGGGGTGTCGGTGGGCATCACCGGGTCGATCCCGGCGCTGCTGGACGCCGTCGCCGAGTACCTGGACGCGGGCTACCTGCGGATCAAGCTGAAGATCGAGCCCGGCTGGGACGTCGAGCCGGTCCGGGCCGTGCGCGAGCGGTTCGGCGACGTCCCGCTCCAGGTGGACGCCAACACCGCGTACGGGCGCGGCGACGCCCGGTACCTGGCCGGGCTGGACCCCTTCGGCCTGCTGCTGATCGAGCAGCCGTTCGCGCAGGACGACCTGCTGGGGCACGCCCGCCTGGCCGCGCGGATCACGACGCCGATCTGCCTGGACGAGTCGATCGTGTCGGCCCGCGCCGCCGCCGACGCGATCGCGCTCGGGGCCTGCCAGGTGGTCAACATCAAGCCGGGCCGGGTCGGCGGCCATCTGGAGGCCCGGCGCATCCACGACGTGTGCGCCGCGCACGACGTCCCGGTGTGGTGCGGCGGCATGCTGGAGACCGGCGTGGGCCGGGCCGCCAACGTGGCGCTCGCCGCGCTGCCCGGGTTCCTGCTGCCCGGCGACACCTCGGCCTCCGACCGCTACTACCGGACCGACCTGACGCCGCCGTTCCGCCTGGAGGACGGCCACCTCGCCGTGCCGACCGGCCCGGGGATCGGCGTCGCCCCGATCCCGGAGGTGCTGGAGGAGGTCACCGTCGCGACGACGTGGGTGCCGCTGCCGTCCTGATCTGTTGGTCCGTTCCGACAGATCGGCCGGGGGCATTTCGTCGTCCAGGATGAACGACGTGCCACCGGGGCGGCGCTAGCTTCGGGAGCATGCTTGTCCCCGTGACCGGCCTCCCGCGTGCCAGCCTGGGCCGCGTCCTGGAGGAACTCGGTACCACCCTGCTCCAGGTCGTCTGCGGCGACGCCGGGCTCGCCCGCGACATCGGCGGCGTCGTCATCCACGACCCGCTCGACGAGCCCGAGCTGCCCGCCGACGCGCTCGTCCTCGGCGTCGGCCTGCACGACCCGGCCGAGATCGCCCAGGTCGTGACCCGGCTCGGGCGGCACGGCGCCGCCGCGCTGGTCGTCCGCGCGCCCGTCGTCGCCGATGAACGGCTGGTCGCGGCGGCGGGCCGGGCGGGGGTGGCGGTGCTGGCCTTCGCCCGCGGCGCGTCCTGGACGCACCTGGCCGGCATGCTGCGCGAGCTGACCTCCGACGGCGGCCGGCTCGGACCCGACGCCCACGCCTCGGGCCGGATCGGGTCCGGCGACCTGTTCGCCGTGGCCAACGCCATCGCCGCGCTGCTCGACGCGCCCGTCACCATCGAGGACCGCCACTCGCGGCTGCTGGCCTTCTCCAGCCGCCAGGAGGACACCGACACCTCCCGCGTGCGCACGATCCTGGGCCGCCAGGTCCCCGAGCAGTACACCCGCATCCTGGAGGAACGCGGCGTCTTCCAGGCGATCTACCGCAGCGACCGGCCCGTCTTCGTGGCGCCCCTGCCCGACCCCGAGGGCCGGCAGCCGCCCGCGCTGCCCCGGGTGGCGATCGCGGTGCGCGCCGGCGACGAGATCCTCGGCACGATCTGGGTCGTCGTCCCCGAGCCGCTGGGCGAGGAGCGCAGCCAGGCGCTCTACGAGGCGTCCAAGCTGGTCGCGATGCACATGGTGTGGCAGCGCGCCGACGCCGACATGGAACGGCGGCTGCGGGCCGAGCTGCTGGGCACCGCGCTGGAGAGCGGGCCCGGCTCCCTGGAGGCCGCCCGCCGCCTGGGGCTGAAGGACGAGCCCGCGGTCGTGCTCGCCCTCACCGTCGTCGGCCCGCCGGGCGAGAGCCCGCTGCCCGCCCAGCTCGCCGCCGAGCGCAAGCGGCTCGCCGACGCCTTCGCCATGCACCTGTCGGCCGTGCACCCGCGGGCCGCCGCCGCGCTGGTCGGCGACGTCGCCTACGGCATCCTGCCGCTGCCGCAGAACCGGCAGGATGCCGACGAGCGCGCGGTCCTGGTGGCCACCGAGTTCCTGGCCCGGGTCGGCTCCCGGCTGCGCCCGCTGGTCGGGGTGGGCCGGCCGGCCGGGGACAACTCGGCCCTGGCCCGCTCGCGTTCGGGCGCCGACCGGGCGCTGCGCGTGCTGCGCTCGGGTCCCGCCGGACGGCAGGTGGCCCGCCTGGACGACGTGCACGTGGACGCGCTGCTGCTGGAGCTGGCCGACCTCGTGCCGCGCGGCGACGTCCCCAGCGGGCCGATCGCCCGGGTCGTCGCCTACGACAAGGAGCACCAGACGAGCCTGGTCGAGACGCTGGACGCCTGGCTCGACGCCTTCGGCGACGTCTCGGTGGCCGCCGCCGCGATGTTCGTGCATCCCAACACGTTCCGCTACCGGCTGCGCCGCGCGGCCGAGGTGGGCCGGATCGACCTCGGCTCCCCGGACGCGCGCCTGTCGGCCATGCTGCAGCTGCGCCTGATGTCGATCAGGTCCGCGCCGGACGACTGACCGGGCCGCGCAGGCCGAGCGTGCCGATGAGGAAGGCCAGCCATTCGGCGTCCTGGGCGACCGCCACGTCATGGGGGGTGGCCGCGCCGTGCCCGGCGTCGTCGAAGACGTGCAGCAGGACGGGCTCGTCCCCCTGCTGGGCCGCCTGGAGGCGGGCGGCGAACTTGCGCGCGTGCCAGGGACGGCAGCGCGGGTCCGTCGCCCCGGCCTGGAGGTAGACCGCGGGGAAGACGCCGGGGCGCACCCGCTCGTACGGCGACATCCGGAGCAGCCGCCGGACCTCCTCGGGGTCGTCCGGGTCCGCCCACGCCTTGCGGATGACGAAGTCGAGGTACGGGTCGCGGATGCCGCCGATCAGGTCCAGCAGCGGCGCCCGCGGCAGGACGGCCCGCCACAGCTCGGGCCGGGTGGTGACGGCGATCCCGCACATGAGCCCGCCGTCGGAGCCGCCGGTCAGCGCCAGCCGGTCGGCGGCCGTCACGCCCTCGGCGATCAGGTGCTCGGCGACGGCCACCAGGTCGGAGTCGCGGACGTGCCGCCGCTCCCGGTGCGCGGCCCGGTACCAGTCCCCGCCGAACTCGCCGCCACCGCGCAGGTACGCCTGCACCAGCACGCCCCCGGCGGCGACGAAGGCGGCCAGGTCCGGCTGGTACTGGGGAAGCAGGGGCACGTTGGCCGCCCCGTAGGCCGAGACGAGCACCGGCGCCGGCCGGTCCGGGCCGAGACCGGCCGGGCGCACCACGTGGTAGGGCACCGCGACCCCGTCGGCCGCCACCGCCTGCCCCTCTTCCACCTCGGCGTCGAGCGTGACCGCCGGGGCCGACAGGGTGTGCGGCGCGCCCTGGCCGGGCCGGTGCCGGTAGACGCCCCAGGAGCTGGTCAGCGTGGAGAAGGCGAAGACGAAGTCGGCCGCGGGCACGCCGGTGGCCAGGCCGGTCAGGGCGAAGAAGGGGGCGGCGAGCGCGCCCCGGCCGGGCAGCGGCACCTCGCCGGCGACGGCGCCCGCGCGGTCGAGGATCCGCACCCGGGCGAACGTCCGGTCGAACTCGCTGAGGTACAGGTGCTCGCCGACGGGCGTGAGCGAGCGCAGCACGGTCTCGCCCTCCGGGACCAGCTCGGCCCATCCCGACGGGTCGTCCGGGTCGGCGGCGTCGAGCGGGATGGCGACCACCCGGCCGCGCGGCGCGCCGACGTCGGTCACCGCCACGTAGCGGTCGCCGACGACGTGCCCGGCGACCGTGCCGGCGCAGCTGGTGACGAAGGGCCGCCACGCGGACCCGGGCACGGACAGGTCGCGGACGGCGCACGGGATCGGGCTGCCCACCCGGTGCGCGGCCACCGCCCAGCGACCGTCCGGGGAGAACTGGACGAGCGTGTACTCCCGCGAGCCCGCCGGGACCGGGATCGGCTCCAGGACGGTCTCCCCCGGCGTCCCGAGGCGGTGGCTGAACACGGCCTGCCGGAACTCCTCCGGCGGGCCGGTGAGCGCGAGGAAGGAGAAGCCGCCGCTGTCGGGCGTCCAGGAGACGCCGCCGGCCCACGCGCTGTGCAGGACCTGGCCGGGCGCGTCAAGCGTGCGGCCGGTGTCCACCTCGACGAGCCGGATGGTGTTGTGCTCGCTGCCGTCGGTGCACACGCCGAGGGCCAGGACGCGGCCGTCCGGGGAGGGCGCCAGCCAGGACAGCACCGCGTCGTGCGTGCCGCCGAACCGCGCCAGGTCGGCCACCGTCCGGCCGGGGCCGTAGGGCTCGTCGGCGACGACCACGGTGGACGCCGTCCGGCCGGGCGGGGTGACCGGGCGGAACCAGCGGCCGGCCGCGTACCTGGGCAGGGCCGGGCGGGATCCGGTGTCGAAGGCCAGGACCAGGTCCCGGACGGCCGCCGGGTCCTGCCCGTCGTAGGCGACGGCGGCGGCCAGCTCGGCCTGCCGCCGCTGCCACCGCCGCACCTCGGGCGTCTCCTCCTCCAGCCACCGGTACGGATCGGGCACGCGGACGCCCGCGACGTCCTGGACGACCTCGACGGTGCGCGCGGGCGGATAGGAAAGGGTCACGACAACTCCGGCGATTCAGGACGGGCAGGACGGGCGGCGGCGAACTCGGCCTGGAGCCGTTCGAACGCGCCGGGGACCCGGCTGACCCGGCGGACGTGGATCAGGGCGTCGTAGGCGGCCGGGAAGTCGTCCACGGGGTCGAGACCGCCGCTGGCGAGCGTGCCGTCGATCCCGTCGAACAGCTCGCCCGGCGCGCGGCGCAGGTCGACGACGGTCACGGGCGGGCCGAGCCGGTCGAGCGGCGCCTCCACGCAGTTCGGCGGCAGGGTGCGCGCCTCCAGCGAGACGTCGCAGTCGAACGGGCGCGGGGAGCGCTGCGTGAAGCGCACCTCCGGGCCTGACCCGTAGGTCGTGCCGACGACGACCAGGCCGTCTCCCAGGGACGCGGCGAGCAGGCCGCCCAGCGTCGGCCGGCCGTGGAAGGGCGAGCGCCGGACGTGGGAGTTGTGGGCGCTGACGACGATCCGCTCCTCCCGTTCGAGCACCCATTCCACGGTCTCGGCCATGAACCGGTCCCGGGGGTAGGGCACGCCGGCCGGCCCGGCCTCCCCCGCCTCGGCCTCGTCGGCGAACGCCTGGAGGGAGGCCGCGCACCGGCGCAGCACCGGGTCCTGCGACCGGAGCGCGCGCCCGGCCAGCTCGCGCAGCCCGGCGAGCAGGCGGGCCCGGCCGGCCGCGGGCATGGCCGCGTACCGGACCGCCGCCTCGGTACGGCCGCCCAGGTCGCTCAGGATCAGCAGCTCCTCGTCGCCCGGCCCGGCCGGCATGCGGTCCAGGCACGCGCGCACCGCCGGGCCTGGCGAGGTGGACGAGCCGGGCAGGTCCATGCCGTAGAAGGAGACCCGCGCCGGGCCCGCCGTGTTGCGGCGGCGCATCCAGCGCAGCTGCCGCCGCATCGGCTCGCACTCGCCGAACCGGTAGGTGATGCCGTCGCGGGCGACCGTCGCGGCCGCGCCGGGCCCGCCGTGGACCCAGGCGTCCACGGCCAGCCCCTCGGCGAAGCCGGACTCCATCACGAACGCCGTGAACCCCAGCTCGCGGACGAGGAGGCGGAACAGCCGGTCCTTGAGCCGGTAGAACTCGGTGACGTTGTGCGCCCCCTCGCCGACGGCCACCACGCGGGCGTCGCCGACCAGTTCGCGCAGCGTGCGGGCGTCCGCGACGGCGGCGGCGGCCGGGTCGAGGTGGCGCAGCGGCCGGGCGAAGGCGTCGCGCGTCATGCGTGGAAGTACCAGAGCTCGGGCGTGTACAGGTAGCTGAGCAGGGCCCGGAACGACGACTGCGGGCCGGACAGCGTGTCCTTCCACACGACCAGGGTGTGCGGGGTCGGGAGGAACAGCACGGGCAGCTCCTGGGCGATCCTGGTCACCTCGGCCGACAGGGCTCCGGCGTCGGCGCCGAAGGTCGAGGCGTCGATGAGCCGGTCCACCTCGTCGTCGCGGTAGCCGCCCAGGTTGAAGCTGCCCTTGGCGTTGAACACCGTGTTGCTGCTGGGGTACCCGGCCGCCAGGTAGAGCGGTCCGTAGTCCTGCATCGCCCACTCGTTCTTGTTCGCGGGCGCGAAGGTGTTGCCGTAGTTGGCGTACATGTAGGTGAGGGACTTGGTGACGATCTTGACCTCGACGCCGAGCTTCTTGGCCGCCGAGGCGAAGGCGACGTCCCGGGCGCCGACGTAGGCGGGGGTGTTCGCGGAGGCCAGGGTGAAGCTGATCTTCTGGCCGCGCGGGACGCCGGCGCCGCACTCGCCCGGCCCCGTGCCGGGCCGCACGCACGTGGTGGAGCCGTTCGGGACCACCTGCCAGCCGTTGTCGGTGAGCAGCTTGGCCGCCGCCGCCGGGTCGTGCGGGTACGGCGGCGCGTCACCGAACGCCGGCGGGTACGGCGAGCCGCTGCCCGCCGTGCTGTAGTTGGGCGAGCCGGCGCCGTTGTAGATGCCCCGGCCGGCGATGTAGCCCGGCTGGTCGATCAGGCGCTGGAGTGCCTGCCGGACGTACGGCTGGGCGATGATCTTGTCGAAGCCGTTCACGGTGTTGCCGAAGTTGATGGTCAGCGCGTCGAAGCGGGCGGGCGCGGGCGCGCCGTAGACGTTGAACCCCTTGGCCTTCAGCGCGCCGATCTGCGTGATGAAGCTGGAGTCGAGCGTGCCGACGGTCAGGTTCCCCGCCTTGAACTGGTTGAGCACCGCGGCGGCCGAGGTGAACGCCTTGAAGTCGACCTGGTCGAGCCGCGCGTCGCCGGGCCCGCTGTAGGACTCGTTGGGCGCCAGCGAGAACGAGCCGGTCGTCGGGTCGAAGCTCTTGAGCCGGAACGGGCCGTTCACCACCTGCCACAGCGGGTTCGTGGCGAACGTGGACTGCGACTCCGACTCCTTGGTGAGGTACTTGTAGATCGCCGTGGCGTTCTTCGGCTTGGTGTAGTCGAGGTGCGGGCCGCCCGCGCGGTCGATGTCCCACGCCTTGGACGGCATCACGTACAGCAGGGTCAGCATCGACATCAGGTACGACGGGTTGTACGCCGTCTCCAGTTCGAGGGTCAGCGTGTCGGGCGCGGCGGCCTTGGCGGTGACCCCGTCGGGGAACTGGCCCGGGGTGTAGAAGCTCCAGTTGGCCGGGCTCTCCGCGAGCGCCGCCTTGAGCAGCGTCAGGGAGAAGACGACGTCACCGGCGGTGACCGGGTTGCCGTCGGACCACTTGTAGTCCTTCATCTTGATGGTCACGGTCTTGCGGTCGGCGCTGTAGACGGGCGGCTCGGCCAGGCTCAGCTCGGCGTCGGCCACCTGGTCGCCCTCGCCGCTGGGCCGGTAGAGGGAGCGCCACATCAGGCCGCGGGCGATGACGGTCCCGTTGGCGGCGGCCGGCGGGTAGGGGTAGATGTAGTTCGGGCTGAGGCCGGGGGTCAGCGCGACGGTGACCGTGCCGCCGTCCTTGGGCTTGCCCGACTGCGCCGGCTGGCTGGCGTACCCCGCGGCGGGGTCCTTCGCGGCGCCCCCGCCGCCGGTGCACGCTGTGGCGAGCACCGCCACCGCGGCGGCGAGCGCCACCGCCAGGCGTGCTCGCTGCTTTCCGGACACGTGCGTCATTGCAGGCTCCCTACATGTGGAGGTGGAGATGTCAGTCGGCGTTCATCGGTCGGCGGACGTCAGTCGGCCCGGCGCCCGACGGCGTCGCGCAGGGCGTCGGCGAGCAGGTTGAGCGCCAGCACCGTCAGGACGATGCAGCCCCCGACCGGGTAGATCAGCCACCAGTAGTCGGCCGAGATGTAGGCGACGCCGCCGGCGAGCTGGCTGCCCCAGTCCTCGGTCGGGTACGTCAGCCCGAACCCGAGGAAGCCCAGCGCCGCCACGACCAGGATCGCGTCGGCGACCTGGAACGTGATGTTGACGATGATCACGCCGAGCGCGTTCGGGATCAGGTGAGTGAGGATGAGCCGCCGGCGGGAGGCGCCCATCACCCGCGCGGCCAGCACGAACTCCCGCACCCGCAGCGTCAGCACCTCGCCGCGGACCAGCCGGGCGGAGACCAGCCAGGAGAACCCGCCGATGACCAGGCTCAGCGACAGCGCGTCGGCGTGGAAGCGGGCCGAAAGGATCAGCACGAAGAACAGGAACGGCACCGAGAGCATGACGTCGACCAGCCGCATGAGGAAGCCGTCCACGACGCCGCCGGCCAGGCCGGCGACCGCGCCGTACAGGGTGCCGATCGCGGTGGCGAACAGGGCGGCGAGCAGGCCGATCTGCAGCGACAGGCGGCCGCCGGCCATCAGCCGGCCGAGCACGTCGAAGCCGTTGGCGTCCGTGCCGAGCGGATGGCCGGGGCCGGGCGGCAGGGCCGCGTTGACCAGGTCCACGTCGATCTGGTTGGTGCGGTAGAGCAGCGGCCCGAGGAAGCAGAACCCGGCGATCAGCAGCAGGAGCAGGCCGCCGGTCAGGCCGAGCGGGCTGCGCCGCAGCCCGCGCAGCACCGAGCGCCGGCTCCGCGCCGGGACGGCCTCGGCCTCGGGGCGGGCCTCCACGTTCTGTGTGGTCATTTCGTCAGCTCGATTCGGCGGTCGGCGGCGGCGACCACGAGGTCGGCGACGAAGTTGCCGGCCACGGTCAGGACGCCCCCGACGAGGGTGTAGGCGAGCAGCACCGGATAGTCCTCGCGTTGCAGGCTGTTGAGGAACAGCAGGCCGAGGCCGGGATAGTTGAACAGCGACTCGACGATCAGGTTGCCCGCCAGGAGCGTGGGGATGAGCGTGCCGACCAGGGTGACCAGCGGCAGGCAGGCGTTGCGCAGCAGGTGCCGCAGCAGGATCAGCCGCTCGGGCAGCCCCTTGGCCCGCGCCACCCGGATGTAGTCCTGTCCGAGCTGGTCCAGGGCCGCGGAGCGCTGGTACTGGGCGAAGACCGCGACGCTCGCCGCGGCCAGCGTGATGACCGGCAGCGCCATCGCCCGCGGATCGGTGAGCACGACCCACGGCGAGTGCGACTGGGACGCCTCGGCCGGGAAGATCGGCAGCGCCTGGCTGAAGACGGCGATGAGGATCAGCCCGAGCAGGAACGACGGCGTCGCGTAGAGCACGTACGAGACCGCCGTGAGCAGCCGGTCGGCGACGCTGTTGCGCCGGACCGCCTGCAGCACGCCGAGCGGCACCGCGATCACCAGCGCCAGCGCCAGTCCGGCCGCCGAGAGCATCGCGCTGCGGCCGGCGTTCTGCCCGAGCAGGGTGGCCACGTTCTCGTTCAGCTTGTACGACCTGCCCAGGTCTCCCCGGGCGAGCTGGCCCAGGTAGCCGACGTACTGGGCGAGGACCGGGCGGTCGTACCCGTGCTGCCGGTTGAAGTCGGCGACCGCCTCGGGCGAGGCGCGCTGCCCCAGGACCACCCGCCCTGGGCTGTCCGAGACGAGGTGCAGCAGCAGGAACACCACCGCGGAGATGCCGAGCAGGACGACGACCGAGATCGCCAGGCGCCGGACGACGTACCAGGTCATGACCGGGAGGCTCCCTTCAGCGGGGTGGCGGCGGGTTCGAGCGGCTGGAGCGGGTGGTGGCAGGCGACCTGGTGGCTGCCGGTGACCGGCCGCGGAAGGGGTTCGGCCTGGGCGCACAGGTCGTCGGCCAGGGCGCAGCGGGTGCGGAAGCGGCAGCCGCTGGGCGGGTCGATCGGGCTCGGCAGCTCGCCGCGTACGCGTTCGCCGCGCGGCTGCCTGGCCTGCGGGTCCGCGTCGGGGACGGCGGCCAGCAGCCCGGCGGTGTAGGGGTGGGCGGGGGCGCCGTACACCTCTTCGGTGGTGCCGGTCTCGACCAGCTTGCCCAGGTACATGACGCCGACCCGGTCGGCCAGGTACCGCACGACGGCCAGGTCGTGCGAGATCACCACGCTGCTGAGACCGCGGTCGAGCTGGACGGCGCGCATGAGGTTGAGCACCTGGGAGCGGATGGACACGTCCAGGGCGCTGACCGGCTCGTCGGCGACCAGCACCGCCGGGTCCAGGGCCAGGGCGCGGGCCAGGTTCACCCGCTGCCGCTGCCCGCCGGACAGCTCGTGGGGGTAGCGCTCCATGACGCCCGCGGGAAGGCCGACGTCCCGCAGCAGCTCGCGGGCGCGGGCCGTGCGGTGGGCGCGGTCGCCTGCGCCCTGGATCGCCAGGGGTTCGCGCAGGATCGTGCCGATGCGCATGCGGGGGTCGAGGGCGGCGCCGGAGTCCTGGAACATCATCTGCAGCCGGCTCCGGCGCGGGCCGAGCGCCCGCGCGCCCATCCGGCTGACCGGCTCGCCGTCGAAGATCACCTCGCCGGAGGTGGGCCGGTCGAGGGCGACCAGCATCCTGCCCAGGGTGGACTTCCCGCACCCCGACTCGCCGACCAGGCCGAACGTCTCCCCCGCCGCCACCTCGAAGCTCACGCCGGAGACCGCTTTGAGGGTGCGGCGCGCGCCGAACAGGCCCCTGCCGCCGACCGGGTACTCGCGCCTGAGGTCGACGACGCGCAGCCGCGGCGCGCGCTCCGCGGACGCCGCGGGCTCGACCGGGCGGGTGCGGAAGCGGCTCCGGGCCCGGTCGGCCGGTCCGGTGGCCGGGTGGTGGCAGGCGTGGACGTGCCCGCCGTCCTCGGTCGCGGGGGCCGGGCGCTCCTCGCGGCACCGGTCGGTGGCGGCCTCGCAGCGCGGCGCGAACGGGCAGCCAGGCCCGGCCGCGGTCAGGTCGGGCGGCGCGCCGGGGATGCTGAACAGCCGCTCGTCCCGGTCGTGGGTGAGCGAGGGGATCGAGGCCAGCAGCGCGTGCGTGTAGCGGTGCCGGGTCCGGGCGAAGAGCACGGGGGTGGGGGCGGTCTCGGCCAGGCGGCCGGCGTACATGACGCCGACGCGGTCGGCGTGCCGGGCGATGACCCCCATGTCGTGGGTGATGAGGATCATCGACATGCCGAGCCGGGAGCGCAGGCCGTCCAGGAGGTCGAGGATCTCGGCCTGGATGGTGACGTCGAGCGCCGTGGTGGGCTCGTCGGCGATGACGACCCGCGGCTCGCAGGCCAGCGCCATCGCGATCATCACGCGCTGCCGCATGCCGCCGGAGAGCTGGTGCGGGTAGTCGTCCATGCGCTCGGCCGGGCGGGGCAGGCCGACCAGGGCGAGCACCTCGGCGGCGCGTTCGCGGGCGGCCCGCCTGGAGGCGCCGTGGTGCAGCCGGACCGGCTCGGCGACCTGCTCGCCGATGCGCCGGGTCGGGTTCAGCGCCGTCAGCGAGTCCTGGAACACCATCGCGATCTCGTTGCCGCGCAGCGCCCGGTAGCGCGCGGCGGGCAGGCCGACCAGCTCCTCGCCGCCGAAGTCGATCGAGCCGCCGGTCACCCGGCCGCCGGCCGGCAGCATGCCCATGATCGCGAGGCCGGTCATGGACTTGCCGGACCCGGTCTCGCCGACGATCCCCAGGGTCTCGCCGCGGTTCAGCACCAGACTGACGTCCGAGACCGGGCGGACGACCCTGTCGCCGCGCCGGATCTCGACCGACAGATCCCGGATCGCCAGCACGCGATCGCTCTCCAAATCCATCCGACGATAGTGGGACCCGCGTCCCCGGCGGTGTTCGTCGCGGACATCGAACGTTGGGGCCGGGGTTCGTCCGGGCGGACCAACTGATCAGCACTGATCAGCGCGGTGCGGAGACGGAGGCGGGCATGAGGACGGCCCGCCGGCGCTGTGCGCGGGCGGGCCGTCCTCGGTGCGGGGGTTCAGCCGGACGTGCGGCGGTCGGCGCGGCCGTCGTGCAGGTAGAGGGCGCGGCCGGTCCCGTCGTCGCCGAGGAAGGCGATCGGGGCGTGCGCGCCGCGCTCGGGTTCCAGGGGGATCAGCACGTCGTCGCGCCAGGCGGCCAGCTCAGTGCGGTACGGCACCTCGTCCAGGTCGGCGGTGATCCCCACGGGCGTCCGGCGCAGCCACAGCCGCCCGGCGCCGTCCAGGGTCACCTCCGTCTCGCAGGTGCTCGACGTGTACGTGCCGGCGTACCGGGCCGCGTTCGCGGGCGGGACGGGGACCGGGCCGGGCGCCGGGGGCGCGGGCAGCTCGACCCCGCCCAGCTCGCCCAGCACCCGGCCGGTGATCTCGGCGAACACGGGCCGCGTCCGGCCGCCGTTGGCGACGACGACCACGGCCACGTCGCGCCCCGGCGCCACGCGCAGGCACGCCGCCTGGCCGACGGTGCTGCCGTCGTGGCCGAAGACCGCGCCGCCGGGCCGGTCGAAGAGCTCCCAGCCCAGGCCCCAGGCCGTGCCCTGGTCGAAGTCGGGCAGCCTGACCTGCGGCCGCCGCATCTCCGCGACGCTCTCCGCGCTCAGCACGCGTACGCCGTCCGGGCCGGTGCCGCCGGCGAGATGCATGCGGGCGAAGGCCAGCAGGTCACGCGGCGGCATCGCCAGCATCGACCCGGCGGGCGCGTTCGAGCGGGCCAGCGCCCACACCGGGGTCGGCCGGTACGGGCCGTCCGGCGTGCGCTGGACGTGGCCGACCGCCGTGCGGTGCACGATCGCCTCGTACGGGTCGCAGGCGGCGCGGGTCATGCCGAGCGGCGTGAGCAGGTGGTCGCGCAGGCACGCGTCGAACGGCTTGCCCCGCACGACCTCGATGATCCGGCCCAGCACGCAGTAGCCGGCGTTGTTGTAGGAGAACATCTCGCCGGGCTCGAACAGCTGCGGCACGTCGTGCAGGACGTCCAGGAACCGTTCGACGCAGTCGTCGCCCTTGCCGGTGTCGGTGAAGACGTCCCCCTCGAACCCCGCGACGTGGCACATGAGCTGGCGCGGGGTGATCCGCCGGGCGGCCCGTTCGTCGCCGATCCGGAACGCCGGGAGGCAGTCGCGCACGGGCGCGTCCAGGTCGAGCCGGCCCTCGTCGGCCAGTTGCATGGCCAGCGTCGCGGTCAGCACCTTGGTGATCGAGCCGATCTGGAACAGGGAGCCGGGGGTCGCCTCGACGCCCGTCGCCGTGCTCAGCGTCCCGGCCGCGACCTCGACCGTCCGGCCGCCCGCGTGGACCGCCACGGCGGCGCCGGGCACCTGGTTCTCGGCGAGCAGTCCCGCCAGCCGGTGACGCAGCCACGCATCGATCTCCTCCAGCTCCGGCACCGGTGTCCCCCCTGGTCGACTCCGCCCGACCCTAGAGCCGGCGGGGGCCGCCCGGTTCGTCCACCGTCACTATGACGGCCCCGGTTCTTCGTCGGAACGACCCAGACCGATGTGATCTATGACAGATATTTCAGTATTGCCTGACTCGATGTCATATGCGATGTTCCGCTCACAAGCCGCATGAGCGCAGCTCATGTCACCCCCGGAGAAAGGCGTTTCCATGCGTCGAATCTCAACCCTGTTAGCCCTGGCCTCCGGCGTCTGCCTGGCAATGTCCGGCTGGGCCACCGCCGCCGAGGCCGACTCCCCGGCCGCCGCCGGCCAGCAGCGCTACATCGTCCAGCTCTCCGGCGTGTCGCGGGCGCAGGTGGCGAACGAGGCACAGCAGCAGGTCACGGCGCACAAGGGCGTGCTGGTGGGCACCTACCGGTACGCCTTCAACGGCTACTCGGCCCTCTTCACCCCCGAGGAGGCCGCCAAGCTGAAGGGCGATCCCGGTGTGCTCACCGTCGAGCCCGACCACGAGGTGCACGCCTTCGCGCAGACCGTACCGAGCGGCATCAAGCGCATCTACGCCGACCAGAACATCAACCTCGACATCGACGGCACCGACGACGTCCGCGTCGACGTGGACGCGGCGGTCGTGGACACCGGCGTCGACCTCGACCACCCCGACCTGAACGTGGTGGCCAGCACCAACTGCACCAGCGGCGTCTGCTCGGGCACCGGCGACGACGACAACGGGCACGGCAGCCACGTGGCCGGCACGATCGGCGCCATCGACAACTCCGTCGGCGCGGTCGGCGTCGCCCCCGGCGCCCGCATCCACGCCGTCAAGGTGCTCAACTCGGCGGGCTCGGGCACGCTGGCCGGCATCGCCGCCGGTCTCGACTGGGTCGTGGCCAGGGCGAGCACGATCGAGGTCATCAACCTGAGCCTCGGCTGCCAGGGCTGCAGCAGCTCCGCGATCAGCAACGCGATCACGAACGCCACCAACGCGGGCATCGTCGTCGTCGTGGCCGCCGGCAACAGCTCGGCCGACGCCTCCGGCTTCTTCCCCGCCAACCACCCCGACGTCGTCACCGTCTCGGCCGTGACCGACTTCGACGGCCAGCCCGGCGGCCTGGCCGGCACGATCACCGTGCCGTGCCGCACCGACGGCGCGACCGACACCGACGACACCCTCGCCTGGTTCTCCAACTACGGCACCACGGTCGAGGTCGCCGCCCCCGGCACCTGCATCTACTCCACGTGGATGAACGGCGGCTACAACACCATCAGCGGCACCTCCATGGCCAGCCCGCACGTCGCGGGCGCCGCGGCCGTGCTGACCAGCGGCTCGAACAAGCCCACCACCCGGGCGGGGGCGCTGGCCGTACGGGACAAGCTCAAGGCCACGGGCAACCTCAACTGGACCGACGACGCCAGTGACGGGGTCAAGGAGCCGCTGCTCGACGTGCACGACGCCACGCAGTACCCGCCGACGACCGGTGGCAACCAGTCGCCGGTGGCGAGCTTCACCGAGTCGTGCGACAACACCACGCGGGCGTGCTCGTTCAACGGCTCCGGGTCCAGCGACCCCGACGGGACCATCGCCTCCTACGCGTGGACCTTCGGCGACGGCTCCACCGGCAGCGGCGCGACCGTGTCGCACACCTACGCCGCCGCGGGCACGTACACCGTGGCCCTCACCGTGACCGACAACGGCGGGGCCACGAACTCCACCAGCAAGAGCATCACGGTCGGGACCACCCCGGGGAACTGCACCGGCTACCAGACGCCGTTCTCCGGCAACCTGACCAGCGGGCAGAACGTGTACTACCCGAACAGCTCCGGCTACACGGCCGCCGCCGGGACGCACCGGGCGTGCCTCGACGGGCCCTCCGGCGTGGACTTCGACCTGTACCTGCAGAAGCAGGGCATCCTCGGCTGGACCACGGTGGCCAGCAGCGCGGGCAGCGGGCCTGACGAGTCGCTGACCTACAACGGCACGGCGGGCACCTACCGCATCCGCGTGTACGCGTACAGCGGGTCCGGCGCCTACACGGGCGGCTACACCAAGCCGTGACCGCGCGTTTCCGCGACCCCGTGCCCCGCACGGGGTCGCCCCCGCTCCCCGGCTGCCGCGGTCGCCAGGCCGGCGGCGCGCCGGGGATCGTCAGGGTGGCCGGACCGTGCCCGCCCCCGCCGTGAGCCGGGGTTCGAGCTCGGGGAAGGAGCCGTCGCCGAACAGGATCCGCGCCGCCAGCGCCCGGCCGGGACGGGTGCGCAGGACCGTCACCGCGGCCTCGGCCGCCACCGGTGACCGGATCCCCGCCAACAGCCGCCGCAGCGACAACCGGCCCCGGAACCGGGCCCGCAGCGCGGCCCCGTCGTACCGCTTCAGCACCTCTCGGTCGCCGGTACGCAGATAGTCGGCGATCACCGCCGCGGCCGGCTCGGACATCCGCAGGCAAGGGTCCAGCCCACCGGCCGTCAGGGGCGACACCGCGCCCGCCGCGTCCCCGACCAGCAGCCCGTCCGGGCACGCCAGCCGCCGCAGCACGCCCCCGACCGGGATCGGGCCTGCCCGGCGCTCGACCGGCCCGGCGGGCGCCGCGCGGCCCGGCGCGTCGGCGGCGAAGGCGTCCAGCAGATGGCGGACGCCGGCCCGCATCGCCCCCGGCTCCCCCGCGACACCCACGTGGGCGTGCCGCCCGTCGTCCACCACCCACCCGAGGTACCCCGGAGCCACCCGCGGATCCAGCACGCAGTGGAACGCCGGGACGCCCGACCCCGGCGCGACGGCATGGACGATCTCGGCGCCGACGAGGAAGCGCCGGTTGACGTCGAGACCGAGATCACGCGCCACCCGCGACCGCGCCCCGTCCGCCCCCACGACGAACCTGACCCCCACCACCTCCGCCCCCTCAGCGCCGCTCGTGCGTTCCAGTCGTACGAGGCCCGACGAGCTGCCCGTGTACCGGACGCCCAGCAGGACCCGGGCCCCGGCCGACTCCGCCGCGCGGCGGGCGTGCTCGTGGACGGCGGCCATGTCGGCCACCCGGAACTCGTCCCGGTCGCTGGTGAGCCGGATCGGCGAGCGCCGCGACGGCGGATACAGCAGGACGTCCCGGACACCGGGCCCGAGCAGGTGGCCGGGCAGGTCGAAGTCGTCGAGCGTGCGGCGTACGAAGATCCCGGTGGTCCGGACGCCGGCCGACAACGACCTGCGGCGGTCGACGACCATGACGTCCAGCCCCCGCCGGGCCAGCAGGCGGGCCGTGCTCAACCCGGCCAGCCCCGCCCCCACCACCAGAACGTCCACTGTCTGCATATTCAGGGACGTTAGGCGCGAACCCTCACCCAAGGGGCAGTCTGCACGGTACCCGTCCCCAACCTGCACACCCCCACCACACCACCGGCGGCACGTGCACTCCGAGGCCCGAAGCCGGGACCGTGCATCGCGCACGCGGGGTCGAGGGCCGTCAGCGCACCGCGCCCACGACCGCCCTGCCCTCACGGGCCGCCGCCGCGTAGAACGGCGCCGGCGCCTCCAGCCCTTCGTACGTCCCGCCCGCGTGCCCGGCGCCGAACCGCCACCCCTCCTCGGCCAGGCCCCGCGCGACCGCCGCCACCTGGGCGGGATCCAGCACGAACGGCGGCCCGTAGCCGACCTCGCACCCGGCCACGTCGTTCGCGCCGTCCGGCAGGGCCGGGCCGCCCGGCATGCCGAGCAGACCGGCCGCGGAGTCGTTCATCGTCACGCGCAGCACACCGTCCATGATCCCGGTCACGGCGCCCCCCTGCGCGGGCAGGGGGCCGGGGGTCAGGGAAGCAGGTGGAGGAGTTCGGTCTCTTCGTCGGCCGTGAGGCCGGCGCGGGTCACCCGGTGGCCGGAGTCGCGCAGCCAGGCGAGCGTGTCGCGGGCCGTGTCGGCGACCGGACGGATGCGCAGCCCGGCGGCCAGCGTGGCGGAGGTGTCCCGGGCCATGAACCCGGCGTATTCCGGCAACGGCAACCACAGCGGCAGCGAACACGGCCCGGCCCACGGCTCGACCTTGTGCCCGGTCAGGAACTCCTGGCCCGCCCAGACGAGCTCCGGCGCCACCGCCAGCCCCTCGGCGATGCCCGCCAGCAGCTCGCCCCTGGTGAAGGGCATGGAGATGCCGTCGTACGGGCCGGTCAGCCCGGCCTGGGCCGCGTCGAGCGTCCAGGCCGCGAGATCGCGTACGTCGACGAGCTGCACCAGATCGCCGGGCGAGCCGGGAGCCAGCACGCGACCGCCGCGCGCCAGCCGCTCGACCCAGTAGGTGAACCGGTCGGACTGGTCCTCGGGGCCGACGATCAGCCCGGCCCGTACGTGCAGCGCGCCGTCGCCGAGGATCTGCTCGCACGCCACCTTGGCCGGCCCGTAGTTCTCCGGATCGCTCTCGTCGGCGCCGGCGGGCAACCGGTCGTGCAGCACCTGGCTGACCCGGGTCGCGTCGGAGTAGACGCTGCACGACGAGACGAACGTGTAGTGACCGGCCCGGCCCGCCAGCTCCGTGACCGCGCGCCGCACCTGGCTGGGCAGCCGGGCGACGTCGACGACCAGGTCGAACGCCCCCTTCAGCGGCGCGAGCCCGCCGTCTTCGGCCCGGTCGACCCGGACGAACTCCACGCCGGAGGGCGGCTCGCCGGCCACGCCGCGCGCCGCGCACACCACCTCGTGCCCGCGGTCGCGGGCCTGCCGCGCGATCTCCCTGGACAGAAACCTGGTGCCGCCGAGAACAAGTGTCCGCATGCCCGCCATCCTGGCCCATCCGGCCCGTCCTGACCCCCGCCCTTCACTTCCAGCGCAACACTCCCCCGGCGGCGGGGCGTCCGCGAGGGGGGCCGATCGCCTTCAGCGGCCATGTATCCGCAGAGCGGCGGACATGCTCTCATAGGGGGTGATTCGGGGACTCAGTTCAAGTCAGGCGAGGAGACATGCCCGAACCAGGCTCCCCAGAACCCGGCAGATCCGGCGGCGGCTCCCGTGGCACGGCGCCGACCATCGAAGAGGCCGCCCGGACGATCCTGCTCGACGTGGCCCCCGAGGACGTGCGCTTCCTGCCCCTGGCCTGCGCGGACTTCTTCGGCAACCCGACCGCCCGCAGACGCGCGGTCCGCGCCACGCTGCGCGGACGCGAACGCGACCAGCCCACCGGCTTCGACGCGGGCGAGGGCATGCAGCTCGTGCTCGGCGTGGTGCTGACCCTGCTCAACGGCGTGGCCTGCGAGGTGCTGACGGGCATGACGACCGAACAGGTCGACCGGCTGCGGGCCCGGTGGCGGAAGCGCCGCCGTCGCAGGGCGCTGACCTCGGCCGTCGCCCCGCAGGGCGAGCGCACGCCGTTGCCCAGGGTCAGCGCGGTCGAGGCGGCGGCGATCGGCGCGCAGGCGGCCGAGATCGTGCTGGCGGCGGGGATGTCGAAGGAGCTGGCCCAGCGCGTGAACACGCTGCTCGCCGCGGCCCTCATCGACCCGCGGCCCTGACCGTGGGCCAGCCCGCCGGCCCCTCCCGGCAGGCGACGGCGCCGGCCGGCAGGCCCGCGGCGCCGCCTCCGCCGAGGCTGGACCCGTTCGCGCTGCCGGCGGCGACCACGGCCCGCTTCCTGCTCATGATCGTCGTCGCGGTCACCAGCGCCGTGCACCTGTACCTGGTCCTGCTCGACCGGTACGCCGCCGCCGGCACGGACCGCGGCTCACGCGCCTGCGCCCTGGCCGCGCGGTCCGGCGCGGGACGGATCCCCGACGCCGCCCTGGTCTCGGCCTACGTCGAGTGCGTCCAGCGGGATTCGGCGCGTACCGGGTGGGTGGTGATCGGCATGGTGGCCGGGCTGCTGGCGGTGGCCGTCGTGATCCACCTCCTGCACCCGCGCCTGGTCATGCTCTCCGGCCCGCGACCGCTGGCCCGGTTCGCGGTGGACGAGGGCATGGCCGCCGTCGTGCGGCGCGTCGAGGACACCGTACGGGCCCTGGCCCCCGGGACGGAGGTGTACGTCGCGACCCTGCGCGCGAGCGCGGGCGGCCGGGCCTTCGGCCGTCGTCCCCGGTACCGGATCGTCCTCGACCTCGGGCTGCTGCGCGCGGCCGACGCCGACCCCGGGCAGCTCGACACCGTCCTCGCCCATGAGGTGGCCCACCTGCGCAACAAGGACGTCGGCCTGACCACGTTCGCCTTCGCGATCTGGTGGGCGTACCTGCTGGTCGTCGCGCTGCCCCTGCTGCTGCTCGCGGCGGCCGAGCCGGGCCTGCTCACCGTCCTGCCGTGGCGGGTGGCGGCCGTGCTGGCCCTGCTGTGGTTCGCCCGCACCTCGGTGCTCAGGACCAGGGAGTACTACGCCGACCTGCGCGGCTGCGCCACCCCGGACGGGGAGCGGCTGCTCCTGGACACGCTGGGCCCGTCGCGGCCGCACGACCGGCGGCGCCGACGGGACCGCGGGCCGTGGTCCTTCCACCCGGGCGACGAGGAGCGGGCGGCCGTCATCCGCGGCGCGCCCCGGCTGTTCCGGATCGGCGTGGTGGAGTCCGCGGCCGTCGGCGCGCTGCTCGGACTGGGGTACTCGCCGTGCGTCCACCTCGTGGAGATGATCTTCAGGGCGCCCGTGGCCTCCCTGTTCAGCTTGGAGCGCCTGGCCGTCGGGGTGCTGTTCGGGGCGCTGGCCACCGGGACGGTCGCGGGCACCGTGTGGCGGGCCGGGCTGCTGGCCCTGGCCACGCACACGCGTCCGCCGTCCACGCTGCCCGCCGCGCTGGCGCTGACGGCGGGGCTGGTGACCGGTCAGGTCGTCGCGCCGCCGCTGGAGACCGCGGCCGGCTCGTGGGCCGGGATCGTGGTCAGGTCCCCCGCGATCGCGGTCGTGCTGGCGGCGCTGCTGGCCGTCCTGTTCCAGCTCATGCTCAGGTGGGCGCTCCTGTGCGCGTCGGTGTGGCTGCCGCTGGCCCGGCGGGTCCGTACGGCCGCGCTGGCCGGCTCGGCGCTGTCGGCGGTGATCTTCGGGGCGTGGCTGAGCTTCTGGTTCGACATGATCGCTTCTATGATCAACAGCGCGGCGGGCTGGGACATGCTCTGGTTCGGCCTGTACACCGCCGCTGTCAGCCCGGCGTTGCAGCTCTGCGTCGTGCTGGCCTGCACCACCGCGTCGATCGGCTGGGCGGTGCGGCGCGGCCTGCCGCCCCGGCCCCTCGCGGCCGTCTGGCGGGACGCGCCGCCGAGCCGTCTGGCGGCCCCCCGCATGCCGCTGCCGGCGGTCAACGTCACCGCGCTGGCGATCTGCCTCGTCTACGCCGGGGTGATGATCCCCTTCTACGGGTGGCTCCGCTCGGTCCTCGGCGGCATGCCGCCCAAGGGGGCCGTCCCTACGGCGGAGGCAGCCGGTCACTTCACCCCGTTGCTGATCGTGGCGGCCATCGTGGCTCTGGCCGGGGCGTTCTGCTTCGGCGTGGCGGCCGGAGGGCGGGACGGCACCGCGCCGGTCGTGGCGGGCGCCGGGGTTCTGATGTTGCTCGCCGTGTTCGGCCTCGGAGCGCTGTTCGTGGCCCATCTGGCCGGCGCGGTGTGCGGCGCCGGGCTGTTCTCGTCCTGCATGGCTTCTTTTCCGCGCGTGTTCGACCTGTCGCAGAGCGGGCCGATCATCATGGTCGGGTTCGCCGGGCTGGTCGTCACGGGCATCGCCGCAGCGTGGCTGGGCAGCGCCCTGCGCGGCGCCGCGCGGGCGCTGTCCGCCGCTGGCCCCCGGCCTTGGGGAGCGCGGCCGTGGAACGGCGTCACCGGGCGACCGGTCGGCGCCGTGTTGTCGCTCGTCCCCACCGCGCTGGGCGTGCTGCTCTTCGGCTACCTGGCCGTCAACATGGTGGCCGTCGCGGGCGAGAGGCCGGTGGCGGTCGATCGCGCGGCCGTGGCCCGCGAGCTCGGCGCGGCTCCCCGGGGCCCGCTGACGCCGGCCCTTGCCTGCTCGGCCGTCGACGCGGTCAGCTCCGGACTGCTGTTCACCGACACCTTCGACTTCTCCCGCGTCATCGCGGGCATGGCCGGGAGCGCCGGGTACGCCATGGCCGCGCGCGACCCGGCCGTCCAGGCCATGGGACGCGAGACCGCGGCCGCGCTGCTGGCCGGGGACTCCGCACGGGCGATCCGCGACCATGGCGCTCTGCGCGACCTGTGCGCGGTCACGGGCGCGTTGCCCTCCTGATCACTCCTCCTCCGCGGGCGGCAGCCGCAGGGCGATGACGGCGATGTCGTCGAGGCCGGTGCTGGGCAGGCCGCTGAGCACCTGGTCGCAGAAGCTCTCCAGCGGCTCGGCGGCGAGCGACTCCGCCACCCGGCGCAGCCGTTCGAGACCGAGGTCCAGGTGCTCGCCCGACCGTTCGATGAGCCCGTCGGTGTAGAGCAGCAGCGTGCTGCCCGGCGGCAGCGGCTCGGTCCAGGAGGGGCGGGGCTCGTCGTCGGAGAAGCCTAGCAGCGGGCTGACGGCCTCCTCCAGGAAACGTCCGCGGCCCTGGGCGGTGACCAGCAGGGGCGGCGGATGGCCGGCCACCGCGAACCGCAGCCGGTGGCCGGTGTTGCCCTTCTCCACGCGGGCGAACACGCACGTGGCCGTGACCTCGGAGAACAACGACTCCATCGCGACGTTGAGACGGGTGAGGATCTCGCCGGGCGGTTCGCAGCGGTCCATCGCCAGCGCCCGCAGCATGTTGCGCACCTGGCTCATCAGGACGGCCGCCGACAGGTCGTGCCCCGCCACGTCGCCGATGACCAGCGCCGGGACGCCGTCGGGCAGGACGAAGGAGTCGTACCAGTCGCCGCCCACCTCGGCGGCGCTGGGGCTGGCCCGGTAGCGGGCCACGATCCGCAGGCCGGGCAGGCGCGGCGGCTCGGCGAGCAGGCTGTACTGCAGGGCCAGCGCGACCTGCTGGGTGCGCTGGAAGCGGATGGCCCGGCTCAGGGCGTCGTGGGTGTGCCCGAACATGTTGCCCAGCAGCGTGATGTCGGCCCGGTTGATCGCCGGACGGTCCCCGCAGGTCACCACCCCGACCACGGCGGGCACCGCGCCGTCGACCACGACCGGCAGGACCAGCATGCTGTTGGCGCCGCTGGCGGCCAGCCACGCGCGGGTGCCGGCCGGCGCCAGGTCGGGCGGCGGGCACCCGGCGGGGAACGTCTGCAGCACGGGCCGCCGCCGGCGGACGGCCGTCACGAAGGCGTTGCCGTCGTCGAGCTGCTCCTCGCTGTGCGGCGACAGCGGCACCAGGCCGCGGCGTGCCGCGGTGACCAGCCGCTCGACGACGAACGGCGCCCCGCCGTGCCGCTCGCCGGTGAGGTCGGTGACGAGGTAGACGCTGCAGCCGTCGGCCAGCTCGGGCACGATGACGTCGGCCAGCGCGCCGAGCATCTCCTCAAGGCTGGTGAGCTGGGCCGTGGCGGCCGCGGCGCGGTCGAGCAGGCGCTGCCGCCGCTGCTCCTGCCACTGCTCCTCGATGTCGGTGCACGACCCCACCCACTCCACGACCTGGCCGTGCTCGCAGATGGGCACGGCGCGCAGCTGGAAGTGCCGGTAGGAGCCGTCGACGGTGTGCAGCCGGTAGACGTGCTCCCAGGTCTCGGTGGCCCTGTCGACCGCCCGGGCCCACGACCTGATCGTGTCCTGGCGATCGTCGGGATGGACCATCTTCAGCCAGCCCTGCCCGCGGTGCCCCTCCCACGGCTGGCCGGTGACCCGCTCCCAGCTCGGGCTGGGCTCCTTCACGTAGCCGTCGCGGGTGGTCACCCAGACGATCTGCGCGCTGACCTTCATCAGGCTCTCGTAGCGGCGCAGGATGCGGCGGCGCTCCTCGGCCAGCGCCTCGATCCGGCGGGCCGCGGTGACCTGCTCGGTCACCTCCATCACCACTTCGAGCACGCCGTAGTCGCCGGGCCCGAAGACCACGCGCGACAGGCTGGAGGTGAAGAACCGCCGCTCCACGCACTGCTGCCCGACGACGTACTCCGGCTCCGCCGTGGTGACGAACGGCTCGCCCGTGGCGTAGACCCGGTCGAACTGCGCGCGGAAGTGCACCTGGACGAACTCCGCGAACGCCTCCTCGACCGGCATCCCGGTGCGGCTGTCGGCGAACAGGGAGCGGTAGGCGGCGTTGGTGTAGACCAGGCGGTGATCGGGGCCGCGCGCGACCGCCACGCCGACCGGCGCCGGTTCCAGCACCTCGAACGCCAGCCCGCTGCCTGCGGGCTCGCCGTCAGCCCCCATCGTGACCTCCCCCGACGGCCACAGCCTCCCTCACCCCTACCCGCGCACGATCCGCCCCGAACGCGCGCCGCGGGGGCCGGTCAGCCGCCGGCGCCCGGCGGGACCAGGCCCGACTGCTCCTCCAGGTAGGCGATCGCCCCGACGCCCTCCTCGGCGAAGAACACCAGCTCGGTGAGGGGCAACGGCAGGAAGCCCTCCGCCTCCATGCGCTGGAACTGCTGCTTGAGCCCGTCGTAGAAGCCCGCGGTGTTCAGCAGCACGACCGGCTTGCTGTGCAGGCCGTGCTTGCGCAGCTCCAGGATCTCGGTGGCCTCGTCGAGCGTGCCGCTGCCGCCCACCATGACGACGAAGCCGTCGGCGCGGGACAGCAGCTGCGCCTTGCGCTCGGCCAGGTCGCGGGTGATCATCATCTCGTCGGCGCCCGGACGGGCCTTGTGCGCCAGGAACTCGACCGAGACGCCCACCAGGCGGCCGCCGACCTCCTGCACGCCGTCGGCCATGACCTTCATCAGGCCGCTGTCGGAGCCGCCCCACACCAGGGTGTGCCCGCCCTTGCCGATGAGCTCGGCGAACTCGCGGGCGGGACGGGTGTAACGCTCGTCGAGGTCGGCGGCGGAGCAGAAGACGCAGATGTTCACGCCGTAACTGTAGGCGAACCCGTCCAGGCCAGGGCACCTGGGAAGGATCTGCCCAAGATCCGTCGAGCCCGGTGCCCGTCCGTCGCGGCGGGGGTACGTCCTGGTCCATGAAGAAAGCCATCAACGTCTGCTTCGGCGTGGACGTGGACGCCGTGGCGGGCTGGATCGGCTCGTACGGCGGCCAGGACTCGCCCAACGACATCCAGCGGGGCGTGTTCGCCGCCGAGGTCGGGACCCCGAGGCTGCTGCGCCTGTTCGCCCGCGAGGGCATCAGGACGAGCTGGTTCGTCCCCGGGCATTCGGCGGAGTCGTTCCCCGACCAGATGCGGCGGATCGTCGAGGCCGGGCACGACGTCGGCGCGCACGGCTACATGCACGAGAACCCGGTCGCGATGTCCGCCCAGCAGGAGGAGGACGTCCTGGCGCGCAGCCTGGAGGTGCTGGACAGGGAGCTCGGCGTCCGGCCCCGGGGCTATGTGGCCCCGTGGTGGGAGATGTCCGCGCGGACCGTCGAGCTGCTGCTGCGCTACGGCTTCGGCTACGACCACTCGCAGTCCTACCGCGACTTCCAGCCCTTCTACGCCCGCAAGGGCGAGCGGTGGACGCACATCGACTACGAGCAGGCCGCCTCGACCTGGATGAAGCCGCTCGTGCCCGGCCAGGAGGTGGACCTGGTGGAGTTCTCGGCCAACTGGTACCTCGACGACCTGCCGCCGATGATGTTCATCAAGAGCTCGCCGAACAGCCACGGCTTCGTCAACCCGCGCGACCTCGAACAGCAGTGGCGCGACCAGTTCGACTGGGTCTACCGCGAGCTGGACTACGCGGTCTTCCCCGTCACGCTGCATCCCGACGTCAGCGGGCGTCCCCAGGTGCTGCTCATGCTGGAGCGGCTCATCGCGTACATGCGCGGGCACAAGGGGGTCACGTTCATGTCGATGGCCGAGGCCGAGATCGACTTCCGCGCCCGTTTCCCCTTCGACGGGCGGGCGCGCCCGGCCGACATGCACTGAGCCGTCCACCGAGCCGTCCACCGGGCCGTCCCCGGCCGTGGGCCGGGGACGGCTCGGCCCCCGTCTACGCCCAGGGCGGGCCGACGGCCCAGCTCACGTCCGCCGCCCAGGAGGCGGCGTTGTCGAAGGCGTGCGAGCCGCCGTTGCTCGCGAGGTAGACGGTGTTGTCGTAGTGGCGCAGGAACCGGTCGGGGAAGTTGGCGGCGGCGAACGACGTGCCCTGGCCGCTCTTGCCGGCCTGCGGGCAGAAGGTGGCGTCGGCGGCGAACAGCGCGCTGCCGTCGTCGTGCTGCCGGTAGAGCTGGTAGTTGCGGTGCCGCAGGTAGTCGCCCGGGTAGTTCCGCGACTCGAACGACACGCACGAGCCCCCGGCCAGGCCGCTGCGGACGATCCACGTGGCGTCGCTCCTGTCCAGCGACGAGCTGCCGGAACCGATCACCGACGTGACCACCTGGTCGTTCTGGTGGCGCAGGTAGCGGGTGGTGCAGCAGGCCGTGGTCGCGCGCAGCGAGACGGACGCGCCGGGGGTGAGCGTCCCGTCCGCGCCGCCGCCCGTGGTGGTGTAACCGGCGGCGACGATGTTCGCCTGCACGGCGTTCTCGGTGGCGTTCGAGGGGTAGCCCGCGGTCATCACGCCCTCGTAGAAGGTGCCCGCGGAGCCGTTGCTGTTGTCGCCGCCGATCCCGAGGATGATCGCGCCCTCCTTCTTCATGGGGTTGTAGCCGGGGGCGTTGGGACGGGGGCCGTCGTAGTAGGTGGACAGGCCGCCGGACTGGGCGTTCCCGGCGCGGATCGCCCAGTGGTTCGGCTCGCCCTTGACGACGGCGGTCAGGTAACGGTGGCTGACGCTGGGGTCGCCCGGGTTGTAGCCCGGGTTCACGCCGGAGAACAGGCCGTTCTCCAGGTCGGCCATGACCCAGGGGCCGTTGCCGGTGCCGTAGCCCCAGACCTTGATGTCGCCGAAGTAGATGGCCTCCATGGTGCCGTTGCCGTTGTCGCGGCTGTTGGTCTCGGCGTTGCCGTAGTCGAAGCAGCAGCCGCCGTTGTGGTGGGTGCCGTCGAAGACGGCGTACATGCCTTCGGGCTGGTCGCCCTTGGCGATGCCGTTGGTGACGTTGTCGCGGTAGCCGGTGCCGGGGGTGACGCGCACGCCGTACGCCTTGTGGCCGTTGACCATGGTCGGGGCCGCGGTCGCGATGGCGAGGTTGTCGTACCCGCCGGGCGCCGGGCCGGGGAAGCCGCCGGGGGGCGCCTGGGTGAGGTGGTTGCCGCGTCCTGACTGGTCGTAGAGGACGGTGATGAGGCAGGTCGTGCCGGCGCAGAACGTGTCCTGGGCGGCGGCGTCGGCGTAACCGCCCGCGGCGAGCAGGCCGACGTCGCGGGTGGCGTTGTCGGAGGAGCGGCGGACCTGGTAGAGCGGGCCGTTGTAGGCGGCGTACAGGGCGCGGGTCGTGCTGTGGGCCGCCACGCAGGGGGTGCCGCCGGCGGCGTAGATGTCGCACGACTGCTGGGCGGCGGCCCGCGCCGCCGAGGGCGCGCCGGCGAGCAGCCCGGCGACCAGCACGACGGCGGCTCCCGCCTTTTCGAGAATGCTTAATCCGGACCGGGACCTCATCAATGGACCTCCGCTTCCCCAGGAAATTCCAGGCATGAGAACGCGCACTCGCGCGCACCCCAGAAATGCCCACCCACCTGCCGCATCGCCGAATGATTCGCGGCGATGTTATCGCTAACATAATTACCGGCAAGAACCTCCGGACATACGTAAGAGACTTGACCGGCCCACTATGAATCGAAATCCGGCAACCCGTCAAGCTCTGCCCTGCCGGTTTTCAGCGGTGCCCGCTCACGCCGTTTCACACAGCCGCACCACGACGACCGCACCGCCCTTCAACCGCCCGGCGAAGGCGTCCGCCTGCATCCGGTGGGTGCCGTCGCTCCACGAAGAGCTGAGCGTGAGGGACGCCTGCTTCCATGTCGGCGACGTCATCCGGAGGAGATTCGGCCCGTCGCCGGCGTCCTGCCAGCCGCGCAGTCGCAGGCGGTCGTGCGCCAGGCGCAGGGCCTCCTCGAAGGTGGCGGCGCCGAGGTCCAGCACCACGACGTCCTCGACCTGGAGCGTGCCGCCATAGGCCAGTTCCGCCTGCTCCTGCCGTACCGTCCGGCCGATCTCCCGGACCTGGGCGAGGGCCGCCGGGTCGGCCTGGAGGCGATGGGGGAACCACTGGGTTCCGCAGGCGGTGAGGGCGGCCGACAGGCAGAGGGCCGGCAGCGCGTTCCTCGTGCGCGGACCGTTCACGGTCACCTCCCGGCGGGAGTCTAACCGGGCACGGGGAGGGGTGATCAACGCTTTCTCAACGAGGACTCAACGTCGGCGCGGCAGGGTGGCCGGGTCTTCGCGTTCACCTCACCACGGAGCTGGGATGACCACTGTCACGTCACGGGACGACCTCGAACTGGAATCGGCGTACGAGGCTCCGCGCACCGACATCGAACGGCGGCTGGCCGGCCTGTGGTCGGCCAAGCTGGGCGTCGCGCCCGTCGGCATCGAGGACGACTTCTTCGAGCTGGGCGGCGACTCCCTGCTGGCGGCCGACGTGCAGTTCGCGATCGACCGGGAGTTCGGCTTCGAGGTGCCCGCCTGGACGCTTTTCCTGTCGCCGACGATCGCCGAGCTGGCCGAAGTGATCGGCTCGCCGGCCCCGCTCGACCATGCGTGACCTCGCCGACCCCGCCCTGTTCGAGGCGGGCGGCCAGCACGAGACCTGGCGGTGGTTGCGCGAGAACGACCCGGTCCACCGGCACGACCGGGGCTTCTGGTCGGTCACCCGGTACGCCGACGTGGACCGCGTCCTGCGCGACCACACGTGCTTCACCAGCGAGCGCGGCACCCTGCTCAACCTGCTGGGCCGCGCCGACCCGGCCGCCGGGCGGCAGCTCGCCGCCACCGACCCGCCCGACCACGACCGGATGCGCGCCCCGCTGCAGAAGGTCATGGGCATGCGCTCGGCCGCGGCCTACGAGCCGTCCGTCATCGCGGCGATCACCGCCCTGCTCGCCCCCGGCCTGGACGGGCCGGAATTCGACCTGGCCGCCGCCGTACGGGGGCTGCCGCTGGCCCTGGTCGGGCCGCTGCTGGAGCTGACCCGCGACGACCGTCCGCGCCTGCTGACGCTGGTCATGGCGGCCAGCGCCGAGGAGGACCCCGACTACCAGCTCGCCGGCGACGCGTCCGGGACGCTGCGCCGGGCGCACCGCGAGCTGTTCGCCTACTTCCTGCACCTGGTGCGCGAGCGCGCCCGCAAGCCGGGCGACGACCTGATCAGCCTGATGGTGTCGCAGGACGGCGGCCGGATGGACCCCGGCACGGCCGTCTCCAACTGCTACGGCCTGCTGCTCGGGGCGAGCGTCACCCTGCCGAACGTGGCCAGCTCGACGGTGTTCGAGCTGGCCCGGGGCGGCGGCTACCGCGCCTGGGCCGGCCGTCCGGACCTGCTGCGCGGCGGGGTCGAGGAGGCGCTGCGCTGGGCGTCGCCAGGCAGCCACTTCATGCGGCACACGACCCGGCCGGTGCGGCTGTCGGGCGTGGAGCTCGCGGCGGGCGAGCCCGTGGTCGCCTGGATCGGCTCGGCCAACCGCGACCCCCGCCGTCTTCGCCGACCCCGACACGTTCGACCCGGCCCGCACGCCCAACCGCCACCTCGCCTTCGGCAGCGGACACCACTACTGCATCGGATCCCACCTGGCCCGGCTGACGCTGCAGCTGTTCTTCGCGACGCTGTTCGCGACCTTCGCCGACGTCGAGGTGGCCGGCGAACCGGTCCGGGTGCGATCGACCTTCCTCACCGGTTTCAAGAAGCTGATCATCTCGGGGACGCCCAGGAGAGGCCAATGACGACAGAGATCCCGTTCACCTACGCCCAGCAGCTGCTGCTCGGGCTGGAGCAGGCCGTGCCGGGGAGCGTGGTCAACTCGACGTTCATCGTGCGGGCCGCCTACCGGGTGGCGCACGAGGTGGACGCCGGCGTGCTGCGCCTGGCCGTGGACGACGTCGTGGCCAGGCACGACGCGCTGCGCACGGCCGTGTCCCGCGACCCGGACGGCGAGGTCCGGGCACGGGTGCACGAGAGCGCGCCGGGCCGCCTGCTGGTGCACGACGTGGACGACGAGGACGCCTTCCTCGCGATGGCCACCGGCTCGGTGTACCCGCCGGAGGAGCCGCCGCTGCTGTGGGTGCACCTGGGCCGGTGCGCGGACGGCACGAGCCTGCTGGTGATCGTCGCCCACCACCTCACCTCCGACGCCTGGTCGCTGCCGCTGCTGGCGCGCGACCTGTCCGACGCCTACACCGCCCGGCTGCGCGGCGGGCCGCCGCCGGGCTCCGCCGTCATGGGGTACGCCGAGGTCGCCGCCGACGACTTCTCGCCCTCCTGGGAGCGGACGATCACCGACGCGCTGCCGTACTGGAAGGAGCGGCTGGACGGCGTGGCGGAGCTCGCCATGCCGGTGCCGACGCCCGGCCGCCGCGGCGACCAGCGGACGTGCCGCTTCACCGTGCCCGGCCCGCTGTGGCGGGACCTGGGCCGGGCGGCCCGCCGCCGCAGGACCACGCCGTTCACCCTGCTGCTGACGGCGTTCACCGCGTCGGTCTGGGCCGGGCGCCACGACGCGGTCGTGCCGGTCATCACCGCGGGGCGCAAGCCGTCGGAGTGGTACACGGCCGGGTTCATGCTCAACATGTTGTGGCTGCGGATCACCACCGGCGACCCCGCCGACCTGGACGAGCTGAGCCGCCGCGCCGACGAGGCGTGCCGGGCGGCCTACCGGCACGACGTGCCGCTGCTGCGGGTGCTGCCCGAGGCGCCGGAGCTGGCGGCCGTGATGTTCGACCCGTCGGAGGTCGTCGAGCGCACCTTCCCGGTGTTCCAGCTCATCCCCAGGACGCCGTTCGCCCCCACCGCCGAGGACCCGGCGCTGGTGCTCACGCCGGTGCCGGAGGAGCGGCAGCCCGCGCCCGTGATGCCGGTGCACCTGCTGTGGTCGATGCGGGTGGACGAGGAGGTGGTCGGCATCGTCTCCTACGAGGCCGCGATGTTCGGCCGGGACTGGGTGGAGGAGAAGGTCGCCGGGTTCCTGCGCGTGCTGGAGCGGCTGGCCGATGCTTGAGCTCATCGAGCCGCACCTGGGCGGCACGGCCACGGCGATCGCCGACCGCGAGGGCGAGCTGTCCTACCGGGACCTGGACCGGCTCAGCGCCGGGCTGGCCCGGGTGTTGCTGGACGCGGGCCTGCGCCCCGACGAGCCCGTGGTGATCCATGCGCATCTGTCCCGGTGGGCGGTGATCGGCATGCTCGCCGTCCTGCGGGCCGGCGGCCGTTACGTGGCCATCGACGCCGCCTTCCCCTTCCAGCGGCAGCAGGACGTCGCGCAGGCGTGCGGGGCGCGGATCGCGCTCATCGAGCCCGACATGATCGTCCCGCTGACCGGCCCGGCCCGTCGCGTGGAGATGTCCGGCACGGAGCTGCCGGACGGGCCGCTGCCCCCGACCTCGGCACGGCTCGCCTACACCTGCTTCACCAGCGGCTCGACGGGCGCGCCGAAGCCCGTCACCGTCTCGCGCGCCGCCCTGGCCTGGTCGACCGGGGCCCGGCTGGCCCACTACGCGGCGCCGGTCACCGGGTTCCTGCTCTGCTCGTCCATCTCGTTCGACAGCTCGGTCGCCGGCATCTACTGGACGCTGGCCTGCGGCGGCAGGCTGGTCATCCCGAGCCAGCGCCCGTCCGACCTGGCCGCCGTCGCGCGCTTCGCCGTCGAGCACCGGCCCTCGCACCTGCTCATGGTGCCGTCGTTCTACGGGCTGGCGCTCCGCAACGGCCTGGCCGAGGCGTTCGGCTCGCTCGGCACGGTGATCGTCGCGGGCGAGACGTGCCCGCCCGCGCTGGTCGGGGAGCACTACGCGGCGCTGCCCGGCGCGGTGCTGCACAACGAGTACGGCCCCACCGAGTGCACCGTCTGGAGCACGGTCCACCGCTGCGTCCCCGAGGACGCGGCGGCGTCCCGGGTGCCGATCGGCCGCCCGGTCCCGGGGGCGCGGGTGTCCATCGCCGATCCCGGCCCGGACGGCGTCGGGGAGCTGGTGATCTCCGGCCCCGGCCTGGCCGAGGGCATCGGGGACGCCTACCGTACCGGCGACCTGGTCTCCCTGCGCCCGGACGGCGAGCTGCTGTTCCACGGCCGCGCCGACCACCAGCTCAAGCTGGGCGGCGCGCGGCTGGAACGGGCGGAGATCGAGCACGCCATGGCGGGCTTCCCCGGCGTGCTGGCCGCCGCCGTCGGGGTCGCGCGGGCCGGTTCCGGACCGGCCCGGCTCAAGGGCTACCTGGTCACCGGCGAGGACCGGATCGACCGCCGGGCCCTGCGCGCCCATCTGCTGGACCGGCTGCCGATCGTGGCCGTCCCGACGGTGTTCCAGCGGGTGGACGCGCTGCC
The DNA here is from genome assembly GCF_040298265.1 of Nonomuraea sp. NPDC001636. Taxonomy (NCBI): domain Bacteria; kingdom Bacillati; phylum Actinomycetota; class Actinomycetes; order Streptosporangiales; family Streptosporangiaceae; genus Nonomuraea; species Nonomuraea sp. NPDC001636. Next base: position 86,347 of record NZ_JBEOZT010000007.1, on the reverse strand, counting down.
GCGGCTGCCCAACGGCAAGGTCGACTACAACGCCCTCGACGGCGGCTGACCGCCTCCCGGGATGATGGGGGGCGTTCCGTACGCGGTCGCCGGGAACCGCTCGCGGCCGGTCAGGCAACAACAGTTGTCCTGATTCATCGCCGAAAGGCCACGAAGTGAGCGCCGCGAACCCTACGGAAGGTGATGACGCCTCCCATGTCCAACGCTCCCTGCACGAACCGGAAGCCTTCGCCGAGCTGTTCCGCCGGCACGCCTCCGGCATCACCCGGTACGTCACCAGGAGGCTGGGGGCCGACGCCGCGGACGACGTGGTGGCGGAGACGTTCCTGACGGCGTTCCGGCAGCGCGGCCGTTACGACCTGTCCCGCCCGCACGCCCGTCCCTGGCTGTACGGCATCGCCACCAACCTGATGGGCCGCCACGTGCGCACCGAGGTGCACCAGCTGCGCGTGCTCGAACGAACCGGCACCGACCCGGTCACGGCCTCCTTCACCGACCGCAGCGACGACCGGGTCAGCGCCGCCGCGGCCCGCCGCCGCCTGGCCGGGGCGCTGGCGACGCTGCCCCGGGGGCACCGGGACGCGCTGCTCCTGGTCGCGTGGGCCGGGCTGACGTACCCCGAGGTCGCCGAGGCGCTGGACGTGCGCATCGGAACCGTGCGGTCGCGGATCAACCGGGCCAGGGAGAAGTTGCGCGGGGAGCTCGGCGGAGTCAACCCCATGGCCATCGTCAGCGAGGAGCCCGTCCATGAATGAGATGACCGAGCTCGAACGCCTCCGCTCCGAGGTGCCCGCGCCCGCCGCGGACGCGCTGGCCGCGCAGGAGGGCCGCTTCCTGGCCGCGCTGGCCGCGGAGGGGGACCGCGTCCCGGCCGCGCCGCGCGTTCCCCGGCGCGCCCGCTTCCTGCTCGCGGGACTGCTGGCGGCCGCCGTGCTCGCCGCCGTGGCCGTGCTGGGGCCGGTGGTGGGCGGCCGCGACGCCCGTCCGGCCGCGTACGCCAACGCCGCGATCGACATCGAGCTGCGCGGCGACGAGTACGTGGCCACGATCAAGGACCCGTTCGCCGACCACGCCCTCTACAACGAGGCGTTCCGGGCGATGGGCCTGGACGTCGCCCTCGACCTGCGGCCCGCGTCCCCGACGGGGGTCGGCCGGGTCTTCCGGCTCGGCTTCGCCGGCACGACCGAGCACGACCGCATCGGCGGCACCCTCCGGCCGCACGGCTGCACCCCCGGGCAGCCGGGCTGCGCGCTCACCGTCACCGTCTCCAAGGGGTTCGGCGGCAAGGGGACGCTCTACCTCGGCCGTCCGGCCAGGCCCGGCGAGCCGTACCAGAACAACGCCGACGCCGGCCGGAAGGGCGAGGCCCTGGAGGGGTACGTCGCCGACGGCCGCACGGTCGCCGAGGTCCTGGCCGAGACGCGCAGGCGGGGGCTGGGGGTGACGTTCCAGGTCATCGAACCCGCTCCCGACGGGAACGGCTTCTCGGTGAACCCGCGCGAGCAGTCGGCGAAGGTGGGCGGCCACTGGGTGGTGTGGGCCGCCGAGCCGGAACGGCAGGGCGCGGTGCGGCTCCTGGTGTCGGAGAAGCGGGTGCCGAAGAACCCGGTGAGCGGCGAGTGACCTCGCGTCTCCTCTCACACCTCGCCGCTGTTTCCGGCGAAATGATGGCGCGTGCGCGCACATAGGCAGAGGTGTCCGAACAAATGATTCGATGAGGAGATCCGCCATGGGAACCGCCCGTGGATGACGAGCGGTCGGCCAAGTTCGAGGCCGCCTACGACCGGGCCTACGGCCAGATCACCGCCTACGCCGTGCGCCGGTGCGACTCGCCTCAGGACGCCGCCGACGTGGTGGCCGAGACCTTCACCGTCGCCTGGCGCCGGGTGGACGAGCTGCCGGAGGGCCCCGAGGCCACCCTCTGGCTGTACGGGGTGGCGCGCAAGGTCCTGGCCAACCACTTCCGGGGCGACAACCGCCGCAGGGAGCGCACGGCCGAGCTGGACGCCGAACTGGCCGACCGGTACGGCCACTCGCCCGACACCCAGGTCGAGCTGGACGCGATCGGCCGGGCGTTCCGCAGCCTGCCCGACGACGACCGGGAGCTGCTGTCCCTGGTCGCCTGGGAGGGGCTGGAGCGCGAGGAGATCGCGAAGGCGCTGGGGCTGTCCCGCAACGCCGTGCGCATCAGGCTGCACCGCGCCCGCAAGCGCCTGTCGCGCGCTTTGACGTCGGCGGGCGTGCACGTCACCGCAGAGAGCCGGTTGGTCCCGGCGGAGAGGCCGTTGGGGGGAGCCCTGTGAAGGACACCGTGGAGGACACCGTGAAGAACGCCGACGAGATCGCGGCGATCAGGGCGTTGGCCCGGGTCGCGCCGGGCGAGCGGGGAGGTGAGCCGTCCGGCGCGGGGGCGCGGGCGCTGCTGGCCGCGATCACCGCCGAAGACCCGGGGCCGGAGCCGGGCACGGCCCGGCGGGTGCGGCGCGGCGTCAGGCCGCGGCGGCTGGCGCTCGGGCTGGCCGCCGCGGTCGCGCTGGCCGCCGGTGTGGTGACGGTCCCGATCGTGCTGAAGGACGGCGCGCCCGCCTCGTGGGCCGTCAACCTGGACGACGGGATGGTGACGATCCGGATCCGCGACTTCGACGACGCCCCGGAGCTGGAGCGGCGGCTGAAGGAGCTGGGCGTGCCCGCGATGGTGGACCACGTCCCGACGGGCATGATGTGCCGCGAGCCGCGCGGGAAGTTCGTGGAGAACATCCCGCGTGGTCTCTACAGCGTGCCGGAGAACATCCCGGGCGAGACCGAGGGCTGGCAGATGCGCATCAACAGCAAGCTGTTCGGCCCTGGCCAGACGTTCGTCTGGACCATCAGCGGCAAGACCGGCATGACCACGACCTACCTGATGGAGGGCCCGGTGTCGCCCTGCGAGCCGGTGCCCGCGCCCACGCCGCGGCAGATCGAGCCGGAGTTCCGCGCCGCCACCGACCAGGGCCGCTCGCTGGCGGGCCTGCGGGTGGACGAGAAGACGGTCGGCGAGGTGCTGCCCGAGCTGCGGAAGCGCGGGAAGAAGGTGATCTTCGCGATCATCACCGTCCCGCCCGGCAACCCGGGCGGGTACGGCATCGACCGCACCCAGAGCACGCCCGTCGGCGACGACTGGGTGGTCTGGGAGGCGGAGGAGAACGCCGAGGGGGTGATCCGGCTGCTCGTGACGGAGGAGCGTCTGGACAGGAACCCGGTCTACGGCGGCCCCCGCGACGCGGTCATCAAGGACTGACCGGCGCTCCCGCGCGCCTCCGGGGGAGGCGCGCGGGACGGTCACCAGGCGAGCGGCCCGTCGGCGTCGAAGTAGCCGCCGGTGGGGCCGTCCGGTCCCACCTGGGCCATGCGCACGATGATCTCGGCGCCCTGCTCGACGGTCTGCACGCCGCTGTTGCCGTTCAGGTCGGTACGGGTGAAGCCGGGTTCGACCGCGTTGATCCGCATCTGCGGGAACGCCTTGGCGTACTGGACGGTGACCATGTTGACGGCCGCCTTCGAGGCCGGGTAGGCGACGCCCGGGTACGGATAGCCGACCATGCCGGGGTCGGTCATCCGGGACAGCGAGGCCAGGCCGCTGCTCACGTTGACGACGACCGGCGCGCCGGATCGCCGCAGCAGCGGCAGGAACGCGTGGAGCACGCGCACCATGCCGAACACGTTCGTCTCGAACGTGCGCCGCATCATCTCGGCGGTCACCTCCGCCGCCCCGGCCACCTCCTGGTCCTCCCCCATCTCCACCTGGATGCCGGCGTTGTTGACCAGCACGTCCAGCCCTCCGTCCGCCTCGACGGCCCGCGCCGCCGCCGCCACGGACGCGTCGTCGGTGACGTCCAGCGCCACCGCCCGCGCGCCCAGCCGCTCGGCGGCCAGCCGTCCACGTCCGGCGTCCCGGCTCGCCACGTAGACGGTGTGCCCCGCGCCGACGAGCCGCCGCGCGGTCTCGAACCCGAGCCCCTTGTTGGCCCCTGTGATCAGTGTCGTCGTCATGGGCACGACGCTAGGAATTCGAGCGCGCTCGAAGTCAATTCGCCCTGGCAGGCCCGGCACAGGCGCACCGGCGGCCCTCACCCTGCCCCGTACCCGATGACCTTCCAGGGAGCGTCGTCCGACTGCCGGCCCGTGAGGAACAGGTACGGCCAGTGCCTGTCGTCGTCCGGCGGCTCCTCATCGCACCGGCGCACCTCGATGTCGACGGCGATGGCCGCCAGATACGCGCGCACCACCACATCGGCGGCCGCGTCCCGCTTCGGCATGGTGACCGGCGGCCCCTGGGTGACGGAGCAGGTGGAACAGCCCGCACCACAGCACACCAGGAGCAGGGCGGCCAGCGCCGCGAGCAGCTTTCTCGTCGTCAACCCCTCGTCCTTCCCACTCGTACGCCTGCATGCGGGGAGAGGGCGTCGCCGAGCTCCCCCGTCGCGGAGGTCAGCGTTTGAGGTAGGCGAGGACGGCCAGGACGCGGCGGTTGTCGTCGGCCGAGGGGGCGATGCGGAGTTTGGTGAAGATGTTCGCGGTGTGCTTGGCCACCGCGCTCTCGCTGAAGTGCAGGGCGGCGGCGATGGCGACGTTGGACCGGCCCTCGGCCATCATCTCCAGCACGTCGAGCTCGCGCGGGGTCAGGCTGCCGATCATGCCGCGCGCCTGGCTGCGGGACAGCAGCTTGGTGATGACCTGGGGGTCCATCACCGTGCCGCCCGCCGCGACCCGGCGGACCGCGTCGACGAACTGGTCGGTGTTGGTGACCCGGTCCTTCAGCAGGTAGCCGACGGCGCCGTCGCCGGTCGCCAGCAGCTCGTTGGCGTAGAGCTGGTCGACGTACTGCGACAGGACCAGGACGGGCAGGCCGGGACGGCGGCGGCGGGCCTCCAGCGCGGCCTGCAGGCCCTCGTCGGTGTACGTGGGCGGAAGCCGGACGTCCACCACGGCCACGTCCGGCTCGTCCTCCAGCAGCGCCCGCAGCAGGGACGGGCCGTTGTCGACCGACGCCACCACCTCGCAGCCGTGCTCGCGCAGGGTCCTGGTCAGCCCGTCCCTCAGCAGGAAGAGGTCTTCGGCGAGGACAACGCGCACGGGATCTCCAGGGTCGCAGTGGTCGGCCCGCCGGGCGGGCTGTGCAGGGTCAGGACGCCGTCGAAGGATCCCAGACGACGCCGGAGCCCGCGCAGCCCGGTGCCCTTGGCCGGGTCGGCGCCGCCACGGCCGTCGTCGGTGACGGTGGCGCGCAGCCGCCGCCCGTCGTGGTCGAGGACGATGGCGACCTCCCGGGCGGCGGCGTGCTTGGCCGCGTTGGCGAGCAGCTCACCGATCGCGAAGTAGGCCGCCGACTCGACCGGCGAGGGGAGCCGGCCGGTCAGCCGGGCCTCGACGTGGACGTCGAGGAAGCTGTCCAGCGCCAGCGACCTGACGGCGTCGCCGAGCCCCCGGTCGGCGAGGACCGGCGGCTGGATGCCGTGCACCAGGTTGCGCAGGTCCTCCAGGGCGCGGGCGGCGGTCTCGCCCACCTCCAGCAGCAGCGCGCGGGCGGCGGCCGGGTCGCTGTCGAGGAGCCGGGTGGCGCTGTCGAGGGTCAGGCCGAGGGAGACGAGCCGGGCCTGGGCGCCGTCGTGCAGGTCGCGCTCGATGCGCCGCAGCTCGGCCGCCTGCACGTCGAGCACCTGTGCGCGGGCGTCGGTCAGGTGGGCGATGCGCCGGGCCATCTCGGCGCGGCGCGGCACCGCCAGCAGCAGCCGGGTCCAGCGCGCGTGCAGGCGCAGGGTGGGCGGGGCCAGCAGGAGCCCGGCGGCCATGAAGGCGATCCCGAGCACGAGGGCCGCCAGCATCGTCGCAGTGTCGCTCACCGGGACGAACGCGTACCAGTTGTCGTCGCCGAGCAGCGGCCACACGAACGGCTGGACCAGCGCGCCGAACGCGCCGTACCAGAGGAAGGCGAGCGGGATCGCGACGAGGGCGCCGCCGATCCACGGCTCCAGCCAGGCCCAGACCAGGTCCCGCCAGAACCCCTCGGCGGCCAGGATCGCCCCGGCCCGCCTGTACCGGCTCCAGGACGGGTCGCCGGCGAACGGCTCGGCCGGGGCGACGTGCGTGCCCGTCCACCGGGCGGCGCGGTCGCGGGCGCGGTCGGACAGCGACCGCAACGTCCTGGCCCCGGGCCCGAGCAGCCAGAAGCCGGCCCCGACCGGCAGCAGGACGAGAGCCAGGACGACGAACGCCCCCACCGCCGACACGGCGACGGCGAGCAGCCCCGCGAGCTGGCAGCGCGCCGCCGCGGCCGGCCTCCCCTTCCCCCTCATCGAACGTGGATTCTAGCCGGTGCCCTCCACACCCAGAGCAGGGCCGCCAGCAGGCACGTCACGCCGAACAGCGCGATCGGCGCGAGCGCGCCCGCCTCCTCGTCCATGAACAGCAGCAGGCCGAGGTTGACCAGGGTGTGGAAGCCGCCGGTCAGCAGCAGCCGGTGGCCGCGCAGCCGTTCCACGGCCAGCCCCATCACCACCGACATCGACACCGTCGCCAGCAGGAACGCGGCCGCGTACAGCGGCGGCCGGCCGAACACCGGCACGTGCCAGGCGCCCCACAGCAGGCCCACCACGACCGACGCCGCCAGCGGGCCGGTACGGCGGCGCAGCAGCGGCTGGAGCAGGCACCGCCAGCCGATCTCCTCGGCGCACGCCCCGATCAGCTGCGCGACCACGATCAGCGCGAACGGGCTGCCCAACGCCCCCGGGGCGGTGAAACGCGCGTCGCCGGTCAGCAGGCCGTACACCCCGGCGCTCAGCGCGACGATCAGCAAGGCCGTCACCTGCAACGCCACTCCGACGGCAGCCGCTCCGGGCAGCGCCGGCCCGTCGCCACGGCCCACGGCCCCGGTCAGCGCCTCGCGGGCGGTGCGCGGCCACAGCAGCGCGACGACCGCCACGGCCAGGGCCGGGCCGAACTGGGTCAGCTGGATGACCTCGGCCGGGATCGGCGTGCCCGCCTGCGCCGCGCCCAGAACGCCCGCCGCCACGAACGCGACGGCGACGAACACGCCGGCCGGCGCCACCACGCCACGGGCCGTCCTGCTTCCTGTCTGCACCATGTGCTCTCACATCCTCGTCGAACCGGTAGATCCAGGACGACGATCCCGCCCGCCGCACGGCCGGTCACTGCACCTGTCCCCCGGGCGAGGGTGGATCCAGGTACACCCCCCGGCCCGCGCCGGAGCCGGTCGCGGTTGGCCCTGGCCGGACATCTCTGCCAAGATCACCGTGTTTCGCCCCGCCTTGCACCGAGGAGCCCTGTGGACAGGAGACGTTTTCTCACCCTGACCGGTGTCGCCGGACTGGCGGCCGCCACAGTGCCCGCCGCAGTGCCCGCCGGGCCCGCCTTCGCGGCGGCCTACCCGTCCGCGGACGCCGGGCTGACCGCCGAGGCGCACGCCAAGCTGGCCGAGCTGGCTCCCTACGGCGTCACGGCGCTCGCCTTCACGCCGTCCGGCGGCTGGGTCGTGGTCACGCAGGACGGGCGGTACTTCGCCCGCGGCATCCCCGACGCCTGCTTCACGGAGCTGGGGGCACTGGTCAAGGCCGGCCGGAAGGTCAACGCCATCGCCTTCCCGCCGGAGGGCGGCGACCGCTGGGTGATCACCACCGAGAAGGGCGTGTCGTCCCGCGGCCTGCCCGCGGCGTGCCTCAGCCGGATCAAGGCGTACTACACCGCCGGGCAGCAGGTCGTGGACGTGGCCTTCCCGCCCGCCGGGGGCGACCGCTGGACGGTCGTCGCGTCCGGCGCCTTCCAGGCCAACGGCGTGGACGACGAGTGCTACCAGATGATGCGCAACCTGACCCAGGGCGGCCGCCGGCTGACCCGCGTCGCCTTCCCCAAGGCCGGCGGCTGGGCCCTGGTCGCGCAGGACGAGTTCCACGCCCGCGGCGTCGACGACGCCTGCTTCGCGAAGATGAAGAGCCTGGCCGGCGGCGGCTGGCAGCTGCACAACGTGGCCTTCGCGCCGGGCGGCGGCTGGGCGCTGTGCTCCCGGGGCAAGGCGCCCGCGCTGCCCGCCGACCGGGTGCGCCAGTTCGAGAACGCGGTCGGCGGCTCGACCATCTGGCAGCGGATGAGCGCGTACAAGACGCCGGGCGTGGCGGTCGCTGTGGTCGTCGGCAACAAGATCGCCTGGTCCACCGGCTACGGGCGGCTCGCCGCCGGAGGCGCCCCCGCCGCGCATCCGGAGAGCGCGTTCCAGGCCGCCTCCATCAGCAAGGCCGTGGCCGCGGTGGGCGTGCTGCGGCTGCTCCAGACGCGCAAGATCGCGCTCACCGCCGACGTCCGGCCGCATCTCGGCTGGACGCTGCCGACCCGTTCGTGCGTGTCGCCGACGGCGGCGCCGACCGTCGAGCAGCTCCTGACGCACCGGGCCGGGGTCGTCGGGCGCGGCTCCACCTCGCCCGCCGGGGCCTGCTCCGGCTTCGACGCCGGCGGCGGCGGCTTCGCCGGGTACGGCGCCGCCGCCACGGTCCCGTCACTGCTCCAGGTCATGAACGGCGAGGGCAACTCCCCCAGGATCGAGCTGTCCACGGAGCCGGGCGCCGAGTACCACTACTCCGGCGCCGGGTACGTGCTGCTGCAGCGCATGGTGGAGGAGCTGACCGGCCGGTCGCTGGCCGACTACATGGGCCAGGAGGTGTTCGCCCCGCTGGGCATGGCGGGCAGCTCGTACGCGCTCTCCCCCGCCTTCGAGCTCGCCTCCGGCCACACCTCCACCGGGACGGTCATCCCGGGCGGCCACAACCGGTACCCCGAGTCCGCCGCCGCCGGCCTCTACACGAACGTGCTCGACCTGTGCCGCCTGGTGTCGTACCTCAACCGGGCCTGGACCGCCACCGGCGACATCGCCGGGCCGCTCACCCGTGCCTCGGTGCGCTCGCTGCTCACCGAGGGCCCGCAGCCCGGGATGGGACGCGGCCTGTTCGTCGCCGGCTCCGGCACCCGGGACTTCTCCTACACCCACGACGGCTCCAACTACGGCTTCAGGTCGGTGTTCAAGGGTTATCCGGAGCTCGGCGCGGGCTACGCCGTGCTGGCCAACGGCAACGACACGGCGCTGGTCAACGAGGTCGCCGCGGCCGTCAGGTCGGTCTACGGCTGGGCGTAGGGCGCGGCGGGGTCAGGCCGGGCCCCTCTCCAGCTCGGCCAGGCGGCCGACCAGCCGGGCGGCGGTCGGCCGCAGGGCGGCGGTCGGCCGCAGGGCGGGGTCCTTGGCGAGGGCGTCGGTCAGCAGCGGGCGCAGCAGGACGGGAGCCGCCCCGACGTCGGCGTTGCCCTCCACGATGTTGAGGAAGATCTTCTCGAACGAGCCCTCGCCGAAGGGCTGCCGGCCGGTGGCCGCGAAGAGCAGCGTGGCCCCCCAGGCGTGCACGTCGGCCGGCGGCCCCACCCGCTGTCCCGAGATGATCTCGGGCGAGAGGTAGCCGGGGGTGCCGATGAACATGCCGGTCATGGTGAGCCTGGTGGAGTCGACGGCCTGGGCGATGCCCAGGTCGATCACGACGGGGTCGCCGTCCACCAGCAGCACGTTGCTCGGCTTCAGGTCGCGGTGGACGACCCCCGCCGCGTGCATGGCGGCCAGCGCCTCCGCCATGCCCCTCCCCACGCGGATCAGGGCGGCGACCTCCAGCGGCCCCTCCTGGCCGACCAGCTGGTGCAGGGGCACGCCGGGCACGTACCGGGTCACGATGTAGGGCGGGTCGCCGGTCACGTCCGCGTCGACGACCTCGGCCACGTGGTCGTCACGGACCAGGCGCATCACCTCGACCTCCCGGGCCAGGCGCCGCCGGGCGAGGGCGTCGCCGGCCACTTCGGGACGCAGCACCTTGATCGCCACCTGCCGGCCGCCCGGCTCGACGGCCAGGTGCACCACGCCGGTGCCGCCCTCGCCCAGCCTGCGGACCAGCCGGTAGGGGCCGAGGCGGTCACCGCGCGGGCCGCCGTGGGGGCCGCCGTGGGGGCCGAGACGGTCACCGCGCGGGCCGTCGGCCGGCGCGCCCGGCTGCTCGTCCCCCCGTTCGCCGCCGTATGCCGCCGCCGGATCATGGTCGCCGCCCGCCCGCCGCGCGGTCGCCGGGTCTGAGCTGCGGGGTCGCGGGTAGGGCCCCTGGCATGGACAACGAGCGGAGAGCGGCGGGGACCGTCATCGTCGTGGGGGCCGGGATGGCGGGGCTGGCCTGCGCAGTGCGGCTGCACGAGGCCGGCGTGCCGGTACGGGTGCTGGAGGCGTCCGACGGGGTGGGCGGCCGGGTGCGCACCGACGTCGTGGACGGGTTCCGGCTGGACCGCGGCTACCAGGTGTTCAACACCGCCTACCCCGAGGCCCGCCGGTTGCTCGACCTGGACGCGCTCGACCTGCGCCCGTTCGCCTCGGGCGTGATCGTCCAGGGGACGCGGGCCAGGGCCAGGGTGATGCTGCCGTGGCGGCATCCCCGGCACGCGCTGAGCGGGCTGCTGACCGGCCTCGGCACGCCGCGCGACGACGCCGTGCTCGCCGCCGTGACGGCCCGCGACCTGGCGCTGCCGGCGTCCCGGCTGCGCGGCGGGCCCGACCGGCGCACCGACGACGAGCTGCGCGCCTGGGGCATGTCGGACAAGATGATCGACTGCCTGATGCGTCCCTTCCTGGCCGGGGTGCTCCTGGAACGCGACCTGGAGACCTCCAGCCGGATCTTCCACCTGTTCTGGCGGTCGTTCGCGCGCGGCACCATCGCGGTGCCCGCCCTCGGCATGGGCGAGATCCCGCGCCGGCTCGCCGACCGGCTGCCGCCGGGCACCGTCACGCTCGGCGCCCGTGTCATCGAGGTGAGCCCGGGCGGCGTGCGGCTCGCCGACGGCGCCACGGTCGGGGGCCGGGCCGTGGTGGTGGCCGCCGACCCGGGGGCCGCGGGCCGCCTGCTGAGCGGGATCGAGACGCCGGAGATGCGCGCGGTGACCACCTTCTACCACGCCGCCCCCCGCTCCCCCATGCGCGAGCCGATCCAGGTCGTGGACGCCACCGGGGCCGTCACCGACACCCTGGTGCTCACCGACGCGGCCCCCGGGTACTCCGCCGACGGGCGGGCGCTGGTGTCCACGTCGGTCCTGGGCCTGGCCGACGACGAACGCCCGGTCCGCCGCCGGCTGACCGAGATCTACGGCGACACCTCCGGCTGGGAGCACGTGGCGACGTACCAGGTGCCGGCGGCGCTGCCGGCGATGCGGCCGCCGTACCCGCTGCGCAGGTCCGTGCGGCTGCGGGCCGGCCTGTACGTGTGCGGCGACCACCGCGACACCGGCTCCCTGCAGGGGGCGCTGGTGTCCGGCCGGCGCGCGGCCGACGCCGTGCTCGGCGACCTTCCGTCACTGCGCGCAGAAAGCCTGGCCGCCCTCGACCGGGCGGCGCTCTAGCGGCCCCTGGTCACGACTCGCGCAGGGCGCCGGAGCGGCCCGCGGTCACAGCTCGCGCAGCGCCTGCATGGCCTCCCGTTCGATGCGGGCGAGGTCGCGCAGGACGGCCCCGGCCTGGTCCAGGTACGCCGCCTCGCGCCCCTCGCCGGCCTTGGCGATCAGGGCGGCCACGTCCGTCCACAGGGCGGCGGCCTCGGCGTACAGGCGGTGGCCGGCGCGCAGGCGGTCGTCGTCGACGAATGCGGCGCACTCGCCGAGGAAGTCCCGGTAGAGGGCGCGGAACAGGCTGCCGCCGGTGCCGCCCCTCTCCATGAGGAGGGCGGCGAGCGACAGGTCACGCGCGGGCTCCGCCACGCGGTCCAGCCACGTGGGCACCAGGCGGGCGGCCTTGTCGATGCCGCGGTGGCCCAGGTTGGCGATGGGCGCGGCGAGGAACGCCTCGGCGCACGCCCTGATCGCCGGGACGGCCCGCTCCCGCCAGGCGGGCGGGCCGCCCGGCAGGGTGAGGGTGAAGGACCGGTTCCTGGCGGTCATCGGGCCGCGTTCGGACCGCGCCGCCGCCAGGCTGTCCCGGCTCGTCCGCACCGCGCCGCCCTGTTGCGCGGTGTCCACCAGGTACGCCTGCCGCTCGTCGTAGCCGTACATCGCGACGACGTGGCCGCCGAAGTGCACCTTCGAGCCGAAGTAGTCCAGGTGGTGGCTGTCGAGCTGGAGGCCGACCGGCAGGCCGCCGTCGATGCGGGCGGCCACGTTCTCCCAGGCCCGGCGGGCCGAGCCGGTCTCGGCCACGTCCAGGGTCAGCCCGAGCCTTTCGGCCAGGTTCCTGGTGAGCTCGAACGGCCTGACCCGGCCGCCCAGGAACGGGACGTCCATGCCCTTGGCGTCCCAGTAGACGAAGGACAGGCCCGAGCCGAGCCCGAACAGCATGGGCTCGGACAGGTCGAGCCCCTGGTGGCGGAGCAGCACCCCCAGCGCCGTCGTCTCGCAGTGCTCCATGCCGCGAGCCTCGATGCCTTCCACGATGGTCATGCGTCGCTCTCCTCTGGCCGGTTCGGTCATCGGGCGTGGGGCCGCCGGCCGGTCCGGCCCCGTCAGGCAGCCTGCCGCCTCCCACGGGGGGAGAGTCCATCGTCCCGCCCCCGGAAGCTTCGCGCCTGATGCGGCGGGCGGCGCTGGGCCGCCGGGCGGCGCGCCCTCAACCGCCGGTGCAGCCCCGCCGGTCAGCTGTAGGCGCGGATCGTCCGGTCGAGCCACTCCGCGTACGCCGGCACGCTGGTGTACAGACCGGGGCCTTCCGCGCAGGACGGGCTCTTGGCGCCGGGCCCCGAGGTGACCCCGATGAGCTCCCATCGGCCGTTCCCGCCCCGCTGCAGCTGCGGTGAGCCGGAGTCGCCGTTGCACGCCATGGCCTTGGGCACCTGGCTGACCGTGCACAGGCGGGTGCCGCTCGCGTATCCGGGCCCGCACTCGGACGGGGCGCCGCGGCGCGTGTCGAGCTGGTTGAGCCGCGGGGACATCTTCCAGTCGGCCGGGTCGGGCTTGGCCTCGGTGACGCCGAAGCCGATGATCCGGGTCGGGGTGCCGGGCCGTCCCGGCCGCGCGGCGATCGGCACGGGCTTGGAGGTGACGGGACGGTCCAGGCGGACCAGGGCGATGTCGTTCCTGTTGGGCGTGTTCTGGGAGTAGCGGGGGTGGAGCACGGCCTGGGCGATCTCGCGCACCTCCCCGCCGGACCCGCGCTGGTCGCTGCCGACCCGGACGGTTCCCTTCGGGATCGACCCAATCTCCATGTCCAGGCAGTGGGCCGCGGTCACCACCCACTGCGGCGCGATGAGCGCCGCTCCGCACACGCCGTCCGTGAGCCCCATGGCCGGGGCCGAGATCGGGATCGAGGCCATGAACGGGTACGCCTCCGTGGCCTTCCCGCCGTTCACGATCGCTCCCGCGCCGCCGGCGGTGACGGCGAGACAGGCCGCGCCCGCCACGGCGACGACGGCGGAACGACCCAGGACACGACCCAGCGATTTACTACTAAACAACTGATTTATCCATTTCAGTGCGTGATTACGATGAAAACACGCTATCTGCGAAGAATTCACGCGCATCAGTACGCCAGCACGCCAACCCGCGGTAGGGACAACCCCCCTCACGACGCGCTGCGGTTTTCCGCAGCAGGACTGGGCGGAGCACCGCATTCCGCCGTACGGCCGATCTTCCTAACGTTGACCGCATGATGCAGACGATGATGAACGTGCTGGTGGCGGCGACGATGGCGGCGGGCGCGCCGGGCGCCGGGGTGGGCAAGGAGCTGGCCGGGATCGTGGCAGGACAGGGCGCGACGGCGGCCCTCGCCCGGGTCACCGACGAGCGCGGCACCTGGACGGGCTCGGCGGGCGTCCGCGACGTCGAGCGCGGCGGACGCCCCTCGCCGGGCGGCTACTTCCGGATCGGCAGCGTGACCAAGACCTTCGTCGCCACCGTGGTGCTCCAGCTCGTGGACGAGGGCAAGCTGAAGCTGGACGACCCGATCGGCGACCACCTGCCCGGCCTGGTCCCCGGCGGCGACCGGATCACGGTCCGCGGCCTCCTCGACCACACCAGCCACCTGTACGACTACATGAGCGAGCCCGGCTACTCCACCAACCGCTGGCGCGGCGAGGCCCGCTTCCGCTCCTACCGGCCGGGCGAGCTGCTCAAGGTGGCCTTCGCCAAGAAGCTCCCCGACGACGGCAGATGGCACTACTCCAACACCAACTACGTGGTGCTCGGCCTGCTGGTGGAGAAGCTGACCGGCCGCACGTACGGCGAGGAGGTCGCCCGCCGGATCCTGCGCCCGCTGGGCCTGCGCCACACGCTGGTCCCCGGCGACCGGGCGGGCCTGCCGTCCCCCCACGCCAAGGGGTACGAGCCGATGCCCGGCCTCGTGGACGCCACCCGGATGAACCCCTCGCTGGACTGGGCCGCGGGCGAGATGATCTCGACCGCCGCGGACCTGGAGCGGTTCATGTCCGCCCTGCTGGGCGGCAGGCTCACCAGCGCCGCGTCCCTGAAGGCCATGCGCACGACCGTCGAGACGGGCGCCGGGTTCCGCTACGGCCTCGGGCTGCAGGCGTACGCGCTGCCGTGCGGCACGGTGTGGGGGCACAGCGGGGAGCTGATCGGCTACCTGACGTTCGCGTTCCGCTCGGACTCGGGCAAGTCGCTGACCCTGTCGCTCAACCCCTCGACCAGGAACCCGTCCACGGCGGAGATCATGGGCATGGCCGTCAAGGTATTCTGCGGGACCGCGGGCTGAGCAGCCCCCGAGACCACGAGGAGGATCCGTGACGACTCCGACGGACGGCCCGACGGGCGAGCCGCCGCTCGCGGGCGCCTTCCGGCTCCCGGACGGCTCCTGGATCCGCGGCCGGGGCCTGCGCCACCCGCTGCCGGACGGCCCGGCGCCCGGCTTCGGCCTCTACCTCGGGTCGGCCCGGCTCACCCGCCGCCACGAGGACGGGCTGCGCTGGCCGCACGCGTGGATCGAGTGGCCCGACTTCCTGCTGCCCCGCGACCGTGACGCGGCCGTGGAGCGGATCCGCGACCTGCACCGGCGGGCGCGGGCGGGCGAGGCGGTCGAGGTGGCGTGCGGGGGCGGCGTGGGCCGCACCGGCACCGTCGTCGCCTGCCTGGCCGTCCTGGCCGGTCTCGACCCGGCCGACGCCGTCGCCTGGACGCGCGAGCACCACCATCCCCGGGCGGTCGAGACCCCGTGGCAGCGCCGCTGGATCCTGCGCTTCCCCGGCCCGGCGCGGCGCTAGGCCCGTCCGCGGGCCCCTTCGCCGGTCCGGGTCTCGGCGAGCAGGCCCTCTTCGAGGACCACGTCGAGCTGGAGCTCGCGGTATCCGGCGTCCTCGAACAGGACCGTCAGGCGGTCCTCGCCGCGCTGGATGACCTGGCCGGGCCCCCACGCGCGGTGTTCCACCCGGGCGTGCAGCGGGAACGGGCCGCTCTCCGGGGGCGCCTGCGCGGCGGTCCCGGCGCGGCAGGTGTCGCAGTTGCCGCAGTTGCCGGCGAGCTCCTCGCCGAAGTAGCCGAGCAGGAAACGCCGGCGGCAGTCGGTGGTCTCGGCGTAGCGGCGCATCATCTCCAGGCGGCTGCGGTCGACGTCCCGGCGGCGCTCGGCCAGCTCCCTGGCGCGGCTCGCCGCCGCCCGGGGATCGAGGCCGGGCACGGGATCGACCTTGCGGGTGCCGAGGCGCACCGCGCCGGCTCTCTCCAGCAGGTCCAGCAGCGCCGTGAGGCGTCGCGCCGACAATCCGGCGCGTTCGGCCAGGCCCTTGCGGTCGCTGCCGGGGCCGGACTCGGCGACCGCCTCGGCGACCCGTGCCAGCCGCTCCTCGTCGGGCGTCCCGCCGGTGAAGAACCGCTGCAGCCCCAGGTCCTCGGGCCGGTAGAAGAGCACGGCGTCGGCCGGCTCGCCGTCCCGGCCCGCCCGGCCGATCTCCTGGTAGTACGCGTCCGGCGAACCGGGGATCTCGGCGTGCAGGACGAAACGCACGTCCGGTTTGTCGATGCCCATGCCGAAGGCGTTGGTCGCGACCACGACGTCCAGGTCACCGGCCATGAACCGGTCGTGCACCGCGTCCCGGTCGGCCCGGCGCAGCCCCGCGTGGTAGGCGGCGGCCCGTACGCCGGCCTCGGCCAGCAGCCCGCTCAGCCGGCCGGTCTGCCTGCGCGAGCTCGTGTAGACGATGCCGGGCTTCTTCGCCGCCAAGACGGTCGTGACGATGTCGCCGGCGGGGTCGCCGAGCGCCCGGCGCACCTCCAGCGCGATGTTGGGCCGGTCGAACCCCTGGACGATCTCCACCGGCGTCCGCATGCCCAGCCGCTCGGCGATCTCCGCCCGTACCGGCGGGGCGGCGGTCGCCGTCAGCGCCGCGACGACCGGACGGCCGAGCGCGTCGGCCACCGCGCCGAGCCGCAGGTAGTCGGGGCGGAAGTCGTGCCCCCAAGCCGAGACGCAGTGGGCCTCGTCCACCACCATGAGCGAGGGGGCCGCGGCGGCCAGCTCGCGCAGGACGTCGGGACGGGCGAGCTGCTCGGGCGCGCAGAACAGGAACTCCGTCTCCCCCGCCCGCAGCGCCTGGAACGTCTCGGCCCGCTCGGCGGCCCGCGTTCCCGCGTCCAGGCTGACGGCCTCCTCGTCGCGGTCACGCAGGGCCTCGACCTGGTCGCGCTGCAGGGCGATGAGCGGCGAGACCACCAGGGTCGGGCCGCGCAGCAGCAACGCCGGCACCTGGTAGATCGCCGACTTGCCGCTTCCGGTGGGCATCACCACCAGCGTGTCCCTGCCCTCGGCCAGGGCCGTCATCGCCCGGAGCTGGCCGGGCCGCAGGTCGGTCAGGCCGAGCGCCTGCCTGGCCACCCGCTCGCATTCCGCCGCCGTGTCGCCCATCCGGTCCTCTCTGGTCGGGAAGACCGTTCCTCCTGCCCCGCCGGCCGGCCGGCATGTCAGCCGCCGGCCGTGATCCGGGTCATGGCCGGTTTCCGGCGTTGCGTCCCGGGCACCGGGCTTCGCATGCGCAACCTCATGAAGGGCGCCGCGGGCGGCGCCGTGGCGACCGCGGCGATGAGCGTGGTGATGCTCGCCGGCAGCCGGGCGGGCCTGATGGAGGACCAGCCGCCGAAACGCATCGCGCGGGCGTTGCTGCCCGGCCACCGGCACCGCCCCAAACCGGGCGAGGGCGTCGTGGGGGCGCTGGCCCACCTGGGGTTCGGCGTCACCGCCGGAGCCCTGTTCGGCCTGCTGACGCGCGGGCGCCGCACCCCGTCCGCATTGGGCGTCGGGTACGCGCTGACGATCTGGATCGCCAGTTACCAGGGCTGGATCCCGAGCCTGGACATCCTGCCGCCGGTCTCCCGGGACCGGCCCGGCCGTCCCGCGGTGATGGCCCTCGGGCACGTGGTCTACGGATCGGCCCTCGCGGCGACCCTGAACCGGCTCAACGCCCGTACGGACCCCGGATGAGCGGGCGCGGCGGTCATGACGGCGGGAGCCGCAGCTCGAAGACGACGCGGTCGACGCCGGGGCCGTCGTAGTCCGGGACGGGCCCGGTGACCGTGAAGCCCATCGCGGCGTGGAAGGCGATGGACGCGCCGTTGACCGGGGAGGTGATCGCCCTGACCCGGTCGCGCCCGTCGGCCGTGGCGAGCGCGAAGAAGCGCCGGTAGAGGCGGCGGGCCAGGCCGCCGCCGCGCAGGCGCGGCGCGACGCCGACGAAGTGCACGTAGGCCAGGCCGGGCGTCGAGGGTGACAGGATCCCGACGAGGAACCCGGCCAGGCCGTCGCCGTCCTCGGCCACCAGGCTGGTGCGGTGGAAGTGGTCGAGGAACAGGCGCGGCAGCCCGGCGCTGATCGGCCGTCCCCACCAGTCGTCCAGCACGGCGACGATGCGGCCGTGGTCATCGGGCTCGGCCGGCCGCAGGCGCGGCTCCCCGGGGTCGTTCTGATCCATGATCACGTATCGTCCCGGCACCGCCGCGCGGTTGTCCAGCCGCCGGGGGTGAGCGTTGACGTCGGTTTCCGGGGCGCAGGGCGCCGACCTCCCGCCCGAGGGTGACGATCACAGATCCGACCTCCCGTCTGGTCCAGACATACATCTCGCACGGATGTCTGTCCACGGGCGTCCGCACCTCCGATGTCTCTTCCAGGCCGAGTTAGTAAAGTTTCCTAAACTTGGAGCGTTCCAAGATCGACAACTTGTTGACGGGTGTGACTCCCTGTGGGAACACGATGAAAAGCCGCTCACCCCCCAGGAGCCACCCGATGAACTCGTGGAAACCCCGGTTATGCGTCCTCGCGCTGGTCGCGGGCGCACTGGCCGTGCCCGCCGGCCCCGCCGACGCCGCCCCCACCCGGTACGAGGCCGAGAACGCGACGATCTCGCAGGGAGCCGTCGAGTCCAACCACACCGGCTACTCCGGCAGCGGCTTCGTGAACGGCGACAACGTCGCCGGCTCCTACACGGAGTGGACCCTCAACGCGCCCGGCGCCGGGACCGCCACGCTGGCCCTGCGCTACGCCAACGGCACCACCGGCGACCGGCCCGCCGACCTGGCCGTCAACGGCTCGGTCGTGGCCGCCTCCCGCGCCTTCGCCCCCACCGCGAACTGGGACACCTGGGCCACGGTCACGCTGACCGCCCAGGTCAAGGCGGGCCCCAACACGATCAGGGCCACCGCCGCCACCGCCGGGGGCAACCCCAACTGGGACTACCTCGACGCCGACGTCCAGGTCAGCGGCTTCACCGACTACCAGGCCGAGACCGCCACGATCGCGCGGGGCGTCGTGGAGTCCAACCACGCCGGCTACACCGGCTCCGGCTTCGTCAACTACGACAACGCGGTCGGCTCGTACGTCGAGTTCCAGGTCAGCGCGGCGGCCACCGGCCCGCAGAGCCTGACCTTCCGCTACGCCAACGGCACCACGATCGACCGGCCGCTGAGCGTCTCGGTGAACGGCGCCGCGACCACCCGTTCCTTCCCCGGCACCGGCGCGTGGACCACCTGGAACGAGGTCACGCTCAACGCCACCCTGAACGCGGGCGCCAACACCGTACGGGCCACCGCGACCACCGCGGACGGCGGTCCCAACCTCGACCGGCTGCGCGTCAGCGGACCGGCCGACACCCAGAAGCCGACCGCGCCCGGCCAGCCGGTGTGCGGCGAGATCACCCACAACAGCCTCAAACTGGACTGGCCGCCCGCCACGGACGACATCGGCGTCGTGGCCTACGACATCTACCAGCAGGGCCAGCTCATCGCCACCGCCCCCGCGCCGCCGGCCACGCTGACCGGGCTGACCCCCGACTTCGGCTACCAGCTGTCGGTGTTCGCCCGGGACGCCTCCGGCAACGTCTCGCTGAGCAGCCCCGAGGCCGCCTGTCACACGCTGCCCGCGCCGCCGGACGACCCGCCCTCGCCGCCCGGCACGCCCGTGGTCAGCGGCGTCCAGCCCACGTCGGCGACCGTCACCTGGGCCGCCTCCACCGACGACGGCGGCGTGCGCGCCTACCTGGTCCGCGACCACGCCTCCGGCGCCGTGCTGGCCACCGTCACCGGCGCGCCGCCCGCCACCAGCACGAGCGTGCCGCTGGAGTGCGCGCACACCTACCAGCTCGACGTCGTCGCCCGCGACACCGCAGGCCAGCTCTCCGCGCCGAGCGCGGCGTCGGCCGCGTTCACCACGGGCGGTTGCGGGACCGTGCCCCAGACGCCGACCTCCGTCGCGGGCGGCTGGGACGTGCCCTGGGACGCCTCCTGGACGCCGGACGGCTCGTTCGCGCTGGTCACCGAGCGGGACACGTTCAAGGTGTTCAAGGTGACACCGTCGGGCACGAAGACGCAGGTCGGGACCGTGCCGAACGTGCAGACCACCGACGGCGAGGGCGGCCTGATGGGACTGGACCTCTCCCCCACCTGGAACGGCACGACCGACCAGGAGGTGTTCTTCATGCACACCGCCGCCGAGGGCAACCGCATCGCGAAGATGAACTTCAACGGCAGCACGCTCAGCGGCTACACCACGATCCTCCAGGGCATCGACAAGAACCGCTACCACAACGGCGGCCGCATCCGCTTCGGCCCCGACGGCTACCTGTACGCCACCACCGGCGACGCCCAGCAGTCGGCCAACGCGCCCAACCTGAACTCGCTCAACGGCAAGATCCTGCGCCTGACCAGGACCGGGGCCGCCGCGCCCGGCAACCCGTTCGGCACCCGCGTCTACAGCTACGGCCACCGCAACCCGCAGGGCCTGGCCTGGGACTCCGCCGGCCGGCTGTGGTCGTCGGAGCTGGGCAACTCCGCGCGCGACGAGCTCAACCTGATCCAGCCCGGCAAGAACTACGGCTGGCCCACCTGCGAGGGCACCTGCACCACCTCCGGCATGACCAACCCCAAGTACACCTGGAGCGTCGCCGAGGCCTCGCCGAGCGGCATCGCGATCGTCGGCGACACGGTCTTCATGGCGGCGCTGCGCGGACAGCGGCTGTGGCGCATCGTCCTGAACGGCGAGAACGTCTCGACGGTCAACTCCTACTTCAACGGCACGTACGGCAGGCTGCGCCTGGTCGAGAAGGTGCCGGGCGCCGCCGCCATCTGGTTCGGCTCGACCAACTCCGACAACAACGGCGACGGCACCGCCGACACGATCCGCCGCTCCGCCATCCAATAGCCCCCGAGGGAGTGACCGTGCTCGCAACCCGCTTACGCACCTTCGTCCCGGTCGCCGTCGCGTGCCTGGCCGTCTCCGCGCTCGTGGCGCTGCCCGCGCGCGCGGCGACCGTGCGCTACGAGGCCGAGAACGCCACCAACGTCCAGGGCGCCGTCGAGGCGAACCACGCCGGGTTCTCCGGCACCGGCTTCGTCAACAGCGTCAACGCGGCCGGCCCGTACACCGAATGGACCGTCAATGCCCCGGCGGCCGGCACCGCCACCCTGGCCATCAGGTACGCCAACGGCACCGGCTCGGCCCGCGTCGCCGACGTCTCCGTCAACGGCACGGTCGTGTCCGCCGGGCGTTCGTTCGGCGCGACCGCGAACTGGGACACCTGGGCGACCTCCACCCTCACCGCCGCCCTGAACCGGGGCGACAACAAGATCCGGGTCACCGCCGCGTCCGCGGGCGGCAACCCCAACCTCGACTTCCTGGAGGCCACGACCGCCGACGCCCCGGCCACCGAGTACCAGGCCGAGGCGGCGACGCTGACGGGGGCGAGCGTGGCCACCAACCACACCGGTTACACCGGCGCCGGGTTCGTCGACTACGTCAACGCCCCCGGCGGCTCGATCGAGTGGTCGGTCAACGTCGCCGAGGCCGGCAGCCACACGCTGACCTTCCGCTACGCCAACGGCACCGCCGCCGGCCGCCCGATGGACGTCGCCGTCAACGGCGTCACCGCGGTGACCGGCCTGGCCTTCCCCGGCACCGGCAGCTGGGACACCTGGGCCGACGCCCGCGCCACGGTGACGCTGAACGCCGGCGTCAACACCGTCCGCGCGACCGGGACCGGCGCCGAGGGCGGCCCGAACGTGGACAGGTTGTCGGTCAGCGGCGCCGGCGGCGCCGACGGCCAGGCGCCCACCGTGCCGGCGAGCCCGCGGGTGACCGGCGTCTCGGCCACCGGCATCTCCCTGGCCTGGACGGACTCCACCGACAACGTGGGCGTCACCGGCTACCGCGTCTACGAGGGCACGACCGTGGTGGCGACCTCGCCCACCGCGAGCGCCACGGTGGCGGGACTGGCCGCCGGGTCCGCCCACACCTACACGATCACGGCGGTGGACGCGGCGGGCAACGAGTCCGGGCACAGCGCCGCGGTCACCGGCACCACGACCGGCGGCGCCGGCGGGCCCACCGCCGACCAGCTCCTCGCCAAGGTCACCACGTGCGCCCAGATCTCCAACGGCAAGTACAAGACCGACTCCGACGTCTCCTCCGGGACCGTCGCGGTGTGCGGCAAGACCGGCGGCGTGTTCTGGAAGGGCGACCTGGACATCGACTGCGACGGCGTCCGGACCGCGCAGTGCAACGAGAGCACCGACTGCTGCTTCCAGGCCGACACGTTCTGCCACACCACCTCGGACACGCCGCTCAACGCGGCGCAGCTCCCGTACGTGGTGGTGCCGAGCCCCAGCTCGATCTGGGACTACCGGACCAAGGGCATCGGCTGCGGGACGGTGGTGGCGGTCATCTACAACGGCCAGGTCGAGTACGCGGTCACGGGCGACACGGGCCCGTCGGGGATCATCGGCGAGGCCTCCTACCGCACCGCCGCCGACCTCGGCATCAACCCCGACCCGAGCAACGGCGGCACCGACTCCGGCGTCACGTACATCGTGTTCACCGGCTCCGGGACGAAGGTGGCGGCCATCGAGAACCACGACCAGGCCGTGACGCTGGGCCGGACCCTCGCCCAGCGGTTCATCGACGCCAACTGACCGACCGCGCCATGCCCTGATTTGTCCTGGATAAAACAGCAGGTAGCTGGACAGGACAGGGGTTATGGCAAGATCTGCGCTGGTCGTCATCGACATGCTGAACCCGTACGAGCACCAGGACGCCGAGCGGCTCGCCCGGCAGGTGGAGCCGATCGTCGAGCCGCTCGCGGACCTGGTGGCGCGGGCCCGCGAGCGGGACGACGTCGAGCTGGTGTACGTCAACGACAACTACGGCGACTTCGCCGCCGACCGGCGGGAGATCGAGGAGCGGGCGATGAAGGGCCGGCGGCCGGACCTGGTGCAGCCGGTCCTGCCGCCGCCGGGATGCGCGTTCCTGCCCAAGGTGCGGCACAGCGCGTTCTTCGGCACGTCGCTGGAGTACCTGCTGGCGCAGAGCGGGGTCGAGCGGGTGGTCCTGGCCGGGCAGGTGACGGAGCAGTGCGTGTTGTACAGCGCGCTGGACGCGTACGTGCGGCACTACGAGCTGACCGTGCCGCCCGACTGCGTGGCCGCCATCCATGACGATCTCGGGCAGGCGGCGCTGAACATGATGGAACGCAACATGTCCGCCCGGCTCACCCCGTCCGGCGACTGCTTCACCCGATGAGCCGGGCCGTGCGGTCGGCGACGATGTGCGGCTGCTCGGCCTGGACCAGATGGCCCGAGAGGACGTCCTCGTGGCGCCCGTCGGGCAGGCTGTCGGCGTAGCGGCGCTGGTGCTCGCGGTTGGCGGCGTGCTGGCGCTCCCGCCCTCGGGCGGCGCGGGTCACCGACAACACGATCGTCGGGCAGTGCGGCGGCCGCGGGGGTCGTGCCCGGAACTGCGGGATCGCGGCGGTCACGGCCCGGATCTCCTGGCGCGTCCAGGCCACCCCGGCGGGGGTGAAGTCCTCGGCGAGCATGGTCCGGTAGGTGTCGGCGGGGAACAGCCGCCGGACGTTCCCACTGAACAGCCGCGCCAGCGGACGGAACCGGCTGAGCGCCTGCGTCACCGCCATCACGCGGTCGACCTGCGCGGCGGTCCGGTCCCAGGTGTCGTACACCGGCGAGGTCTCCGGCAGGACGTCGGCCAGCAGCAGCCCCCGCAGCCGGGGCCCCAGCAGCTCGGCGGCACGGCGCGCGACCAGCCCGCCCATGCTGTGCGCGACCAGCACGAACTCCCCCGGCACGACGGCCTCGGTCATCGCGACCAGGTCGGCCGCCAGGTCGTCGATGCCGAGCGGCCCGGCGGGGCCGCTGCGCGCGCGCCCGGCCCGGTCGTAGGTCACCAGCCGCGCCCTGCTCGCCAGCAGCGGCGTCACCGCGTCCCAGCAGGTGCGCCCGCAGCCGCCGCCCGCCTCGAACACCACCGGTAAGGGCCCCTCACCGGTCTCCTCGACATAGACGTGCCGGCCGTTCACCGGCACCGTCCGCCCCGGCACGTCCCGCATGCCGCCTCCTCAGCTCAGCGAACCGAACGTTTTCATTTTGGATAACGGTATCTCATATGAAATCGTCAGGCCATGGATCCTGTCGAGCAGCTGCTGCATCCCGTACGGCTGCGCATCGTGCACGCCGTGGCCGCCGCGGGCACGATGACGATCGCGCAGCTCTGCGCCCGCATGCCCGAGGTTCCCAAGATCACCGTCTACCGCCAGGTCGCGCACCTGACCGAGGGCGGGTTCCTGGAGATCGAGGGCGAGCAGCGCGTACGCGGCGCCACCGAACGCCGCTACCGGCTGCGCCAGGACCGTCCCGCGATCGACGCGGGGGCCGCGGCGTCGATGTCGCTCGACGACCACCGCAGGGGGTTCGCCGCCGCCATGGCCGTCCTGATCGCCGAGTTCGACGCCTACCTGCGCCGCGAGGGCGCCGATCCGGTCGCCGACTCGGTCTCCTACCGGCAGGGCACCGTGTGGCTCAGCCCCGGCGAGCTCGCCGCGATGCTGACCGACCTGCTGGCGGTGCTGGGCGACCGGCTGGGCAACGCCCCTGCCCCCGGCCGCGCCCCCTACCTGCTCAGCGCGATCCTGTTCCCCTCCGGCGAGCCGCCCGCGCACGAGACCGGCCGGTAGCCCGAGGTCGTCCCCATCCCGGGCAGGCGCGGCACGCCCCTCGGGGGGTTTCGCGGAATTTCCGGCCGAATGTCGTATCAGGGTGCTTAGGATTTGCTCACTGACGGATGAGCGGCCGCACGCACGGTCGGCTCGTTCACGGCGGGGCTGGTACCGGCCAACAGGACGAATCAGGCGGTGACCATGGGCGAGTCCTTCGGGCTGCACGTGCCGATCGGTACGAACCTGGCTCATCTGCGGAGCCTGGTGCGCGCTTTCGCCGTGGAGGCGGGGCTCGACGGACAGCGGGTGGAACGGCTCGTGCTGGCGGTCAGCGAGGCGGCCGGCAACGTCCTGGAACACGCCCAGGCGCCCGGCACGGTGAGCGCCCGCAGCGACGAGGACGGCGTGACGGTGCACGTGATCGACGAGCGCGGCACCCTGACGGACGCCCACCTCAACCGCGTCCCGGCCTGGCCGCCGCAGCGCGGCATGGGGCTGTGGATGATGCAGCGCGTGTGCGACCGGGTGACGCTCGACCATCCGGACGGCCGTTCCCGGCTGGAGCTGTTCATCCGCCGCGCCCCCACGGACCAGGACGGGCAGCCGTGAACCCCTGGGCACGCCGCCGTCGACGGCGAAGCCCATGACGCGGCAGAGCCGGCGAGCGGCGGGGGGCGCCAAGTCGGCACGGGAAAATCGCGTGCGCCCCGGCGGCGGCCGGTGTTGCATGTCCGGATGATCGACGAACCGCTGGACCGCCTCCGCGCCGCCGCACGACGTACCCGCGAACTGGCCCTGGAACGGGGGTCCACCGGCGTGGGCCACGAGGACGCCGACGACGACGCCGGCACCATCGGCACCGACGGCGCCCTCGGCTTCGACCCGTTCCCCCTGCTCGAAGCCCTGCACCGGCATCGCGTCCGGGCCGTGGTGATCGGGCAGGTCGCCGGCATCATGCACGGGTCCGCCGAGCTGACCGGCGACCTCGACCTGCTCTGGGACGGCCGCCCCGCCCACGCCCCGGCCCTGGCCGCCGCCTTCGCCTCCGTCGGCGCCCGGCTCGCCGACGAGACGGGCGGCCCGCTGCCCCTGCACCCGGACTCCCTGCTGCGCCCGAAGACGCAGTTCGCCTCGCCGGGGGCCGGCGGCGACTGCTGCACCCCGGCGCTCCCCTGGGGCGGGCTTCGGGTCGGCGAGTGCCTGGACCGCGCGCTGACCGCGACCGGCCCCGGCGGCCTGGAGGTCCACTACGTCACGCGGGAGGACCTGATCCGGATGCGCCGCGCCCTGGGCCGGCCGAAGGATCTGCGCCGGGCGGCCGAACTGGAGGCCTGACCGGCGGCGCCCCGGCGGAAAACGAGTCGTCGGGGCAGGCGTCGTTCGAGTAGGTTCGCCGTTCATGACCCCTACTCTGCGCACCGAGCGGCTGCTGCTGGAGCCGTACGTCCCCGCCGACGAGGACGCGTTCGTCGCCATGTTCCAGGATCCACGGGTCACGCGATGGATGGGGGACGGCACCGCCACCGAGGCCGAGGACCGCGCGCTGTTCGGCCGCATCTTCAGCAAGGTCTACGCCCAGGACCTGTTCGCCGTCTGGGCCGTACGCCGGGACGGCGAGCTGGTCGGGCACGCCGAGATCAAGCCGACCGACACCGTGTCGGGTCACGAGCTCATCTACGCGCTGGTCCCCGCGGTGTGGGGGGCGGGCCTGGGCCGGGAGCTGGCCGAGGCGATCGTCGGCCACGGCTTCGACGCCCTCGGCCTGACCGAGGTGCACGCCACCGTCGCGCCGGACAACCTCGCCTCGCTGGCCGTGCTGGGCAAGCTCGGCTTCGAGCACGTGCGCGACATCACCGAGGACGACGGCGGCACCACCCGCGTGCTGACCCGCCGCCGTCCGCCGGTCACTCCACCGCGCCCGTCCGCGTGAGCAGGTCCCGGTACCAGGCGTCGTACGGATGGTTGGTGGCCGGGTAGTTCGCCGGCGGATCGGTCGCCTGGCCCGCCGAGTCGAAGTCCCAGCCGCGCACGAGCCGGCCCGCCCGCCGCGCGTCGGTGACGAACGACGACTGCCCGGCGGGCGCCGCGTAGAACAGCGCGTCCTGCCGCAGCTCCGCGCTGTCGCCCTGCTGGAACTCGGCGAAGGCGACCTGCCGGTAGCGGATGCGGTCGCCGGTGAACGCGTCGGTGTCCACCCGCAGGGTCCGCGACGGGGTCGGGCCGTCGGCGCCGGTCCACACGTGCACGCGGGGCGCGCCGCCGGAGGAGGTGGTCTTGTCGTGGCGGGCGTCGGAGGTCCTGGCGTTGCCGCTCCACGCGACGCTCGCCGCGCCGGCGTCGAGCGCGCCGGACCACTCCCAGTTCTGGCTGTTGCTCTGGCTGCGGTGGATCTCCCGGAGCCGGGTCCCGCCCGCGTCGGCGAAGCGGACGGTCGGCAGGACGCCGTTGTCGTACTGCCGGCTGGCGGACCAGGTGATCTCGCCGGCGGCGTCCAGGCGTCCGACGCGGTACCAGAGCGTGGCGGCGTTCTGCGACTGGTGGACCTCGACCAGGTCGCCGTTGTCGTTGAGGGCGACGGCGGGGGTGACGCCGCTGTCGTACCTGCCGTGGCGCAGCCAGGTCACCCGGCCGTCGGCGCCGTACGCGCCGGTCCAGTACCACAGCGCTCCGGCGCCCGAGTCGTGCACCTCCACGACCTGGCCGCGGGCGTTGGCCGCGACGGCCGGGTTCGAGCCGAGGTCGCGCTTGTACAGCGTGCGGGTCGTGCCGTCGCCGGAGATCACCGCGAGCACGCGGCCGCGCAGCGCGTCCACGGCAGGCGGGCCGGCCGGGTAGTCCTCGGCCCGCAGCAGCCGCGGCCCGAAGGCGGCGACGAGCTCGTCGTTCAGCGCGGCCGGGTTGCCCGCGGCGTGGGACGGGTTGTCGGTCAGGTCGTCCTTGAGGTCGAGGGCGACGACGATCGGCGCGGCCGTGGGATGCCCCGCCGACCAGCCGGCGATCACCGCGAGCCAGTCGCCGAGGAGGTTGGAGGCCGGGTTGCCCGCGTGGTCCACCTCGTCGCCGGGGGCGTCGTGGCCGACGGAGTAGTCGCGGGCGGTGGCGTAGCCGTTGTCGTGCACGTCGAGCTCGACGAAGCGCACGCCGTGGTCGAGCTGGTAGGCGATCGAGTTCCGGGCGCCGGCGATGTTGCCCGAGTAGCTGTTGTGCGTGGCGCGGAAGACCGCCGAGGGTAACGGCACGTCCGCCGCCGCCTCGGCCGATCCGCCCGCCGTCAGGACCGAGGCCGCGGCGGCGAGGGCTGACAGGACGGCTCTCGAACGGTGCATGCGCTGATCCTCACGTCGGGGGGCGATTGCTCCCAGACAATACGATCACGGCCCGCCGGCCAACCCCGCCGGACGAACCGGCGGGGTTGGCCGGAGGGGCGGCGCGGAGTGACCTGGCCTGGCGCGGCGCGCCGGAGGTCAGCGGTCCTCGTGGACGCGGCCGAACTCGACCGCGGGCGCGCTGCCGGCGAAGTTGCGGTCCACCTCGGCCCGCTCGGCCGCGCTGGGGGTGGCGTTCGTGCAGCTCACGGGGGCGCTGGAGCCGGACATCAGGTCGCCGCAGAGCCCGGTGCGCCGGTCCGGCAGGCCGAGGATGTGGCCGATCTCGTGGGTGGCGATCCGCAGCGGGTAGTAGCCCTGGTTGACCGCCTGGCGGCCCATCCAGATCGTGCCGCGGCCGAGGCTGGTGGGCAGCGTCCTGGGCCAGTTGTTGTCGGCCAGGACGACGAAGCTGGCGGGCGTGCCCTGCATGAGCCGGACGTTCACCACGTTGGCGTTCCAGACCTGGGCGGCCTGGTCGATCACGTTGACGAACTCCGCCGACCGGGAGGCGTCGTACCGCAGCACCCGGACCAGCACGGCGGCCTGGGCCGGCGAGGTGACCAGCAGGAAGGAGAGGGCGAGGACGACGGAGAGCGTGACACGGAGAGACCTTGACACGGATCCTCCTCCAGAAGTTGGGGGGTCCTGTCACGGTAGGCGCGCACTCCGGGGTCAGAAAAGTAGCTATTAGTGCATATTGCCGCGATATGCCGACGACGGCCCCGGCTTGTCGATCCGCGCAATACTGGGCGGTTTGCACGCATAAAAGGAAGATTGTCGTGAGTTGATCAGGGCAGGGGGGCCCGGATGTCCACCCCCGATCTCGTCCTGGCCCTCGGCGGCGCCGCCGCGCTGCTCGCCGCCGTCCTGCCCGGCCTGCTCGCCCGCCGGGCCTTCTCCCCTCCCCTGGTCTACCTGCTCGGCGGCATGGGGCTGTACCTGCTGCCGATCGGGCTGCCCGAGCCCGACCCCGTCGCCCACCGGGCGGCCGTCGAGCACATCACCGAGATCTGCGTGCTGGTCTCGCTCATGGGCGCGGGGCTGGCGCTCAACCGGCGGATCGGGTTACGGAGCTGGTCGACGACCTGGCGGCTGCTCGGCTGGGCGATGCCGCTGACCGTCGCCGGGGTCACGGCGGCGGCGTACGGCGTGCTGGGCTGGCCCGTCGCCGCCGCGCTGCTGCTGGGGGCCGTGCTCGCACCGACCGACCCGGTGCTCGCCTCCGACGTCAGCGTGGGCGAGCCCGCCGACGCCGAGAACGCCGACGACGAGGTCCGCTTCGCCCTCACCTCGGAGGCGGGCCTGAACGACGGCCTGGCCTTCCCCATCGTGTACGCCGCCATCGCCCTGGCCACCGCCGGCGGCCTGGGCTGGACGGGCGAGTGGGCGCTGACGGACGTGCTCTACCGGATCGTCGCCGGGGTCGTCTGCGGCCTGCTGATCGGCCGCCTGCTCGGCCGGCTGTTCTTCCACTCCCCCGCCGAGGAGCTGCGCCTGGCCGAGCGCCGCGACGGCTTCGTCGCCCTGGGCGCCACCCTGCTCGCCTACGGCGTCACCGAGCTGGTCGGCGGCTACGGCTTCATCGCCGTGTTCGTCGCCGCCTGCGCCATCCGCCGGGTCGAGCACGGCCACGGCTACAACAACGTCCTGCACGGCTTCGTCGAGCAGCTCGAACGGCTCTTCACCTCCTGGCTGCTGCTCCTGCTCGGCGGATTCGTCGCCGCCGGCGGCCTGGCCCCGCTCACCTGGCGCGGCGCCCTCGTCGGGGTGCTGCTGATCCTGGTCATCCGGCCGCTGGCGGGCCGGCTCTCCCAGGTCCGCGGCCCGGCCGGCCCCCGCGAGCGGCGGGTCATCTCGCTGTTCGGGATCCGGGGCGTGGGGTCGCTGTTCTACCTGGCGTACGCGCTGGGTCACGCCGACTTCGGCGTGCCGCCCGAGGAGCTGTGGGCGGTGACGGCCTTCACCGTGGTGCTCTCGGTCGTCCTGCACGGCATCACCGCGACCCCGGCCATGGCCCGCCTCGACGCCCTCCGCGAGCGCCTGACCACGGGCGCCCGGGGGTAGGACGCGGCCTCGCGGGGAGGGGGCCGCGAGGCCGCGTCACCATCCGGCTACCGCAGGACGGACGTCCACCCGGGGCGGCCGGGCAGCGGGCTCGGGCCCGGGACCCGCCTGAGCGACAGCTCGTCCGGCGGGACGGCCGGGCAGCGGGCGCCCTGGGCGGGCAGGTCACGGGAGAGCAGGTAGCGGTCGAAGGCGGCCGTCGTGCACTCGCCGCGCCCGTAGATGCCGTGCCCCCACCCTTCGTAGGTCAGCAGCCGGGCCTGCCGGCCGGCCTGCCGCGCCGTGGAGGCCGCCCACACGTACGGCGTGGCCGGGTCGTGCAGGGCGTTGCCGAGCAGCAGCGCCGGCGAGCCGTCCACCCTGAGCCGGTGCTGCCGGTTGGGCGTGGCCGTGCCCTGGCAGGCCAGCGCGAGCGGGTGCGCCGCGGCGCTGACCAGCATGTCCGGCGCGACGGCCGCCGACCGGCGGAGCAGCCGGTCCCAGTCGCGGTAGCCGCGGACGGGCAGCGCGTAGTCCTGGCAGAAGACGATGCTCGCGTCGTTGACGGTCTCCCCGGCGGCCCGGACGGGCGGCGCGAGGAGCGGGCTGACCGGGCCGGCGCCGCTCTCCATGGCGGCCAGCAGCTCGGCGAGCTGACTCCAGGCCGGGCCGTAGAACGCGCCGAAGGCCAGGCCGATGAGGTCGAGCCTGCGCAGCTTGACGTCCGGCTGCCCGGGGAAGGTCAGCTCGCCCCGGTCGGCCCTGGCCAGCAGCTCGTGCCACACCGCGCGGACGTCCCTGCCGTGCAGCGCGCACGAGCCGGTGCGGCCGCACCAGGCCACGAACTCGTCGAAGGAGTCCTGGGCGGTCCAGGCCTCGGTGTCCAGGAACGCCTGGGTGCCGAGGCTGTGGTCCATGTTGCTGTCCAGCGCGAGGGCGCGGACGCGGCGCGGGTAGCGCTCGGCGTAGAGCTGGCCGATCAGGGTGCCGTACGAGACGCCGTAGTAGGTCAGCTTGTCGTCGCCGAGTGCGGCGCGCAGGGCGTCGAGGTCGCGGATCACGTAGCCGGTGTGGACGTTGTCGAACAGCGGGCCGGTGCGCCGGCGGCAGTCGTCGCCGTAGCGCCGGTTGAAGGCGAGCAGGGCGTCCCAGCCGGCCTGGTCCTTGATCGACAGCGGGTCGGGCGCCTGCTGGGCGAGCTCCAGCGAGCAGGTGACGGGGTGGCTGCGGCCCACGCCGCGCGGGTCGAAGCCGACCACGTCGAAGCGGCTGGTGATCTCGGGGGTGAAGCTGAGCCAGTTGTTCACCACGGCGTCCACGCCGGAGCCGCCGGGGCCGCCGGGGTTGATCACCAGCGACCCGATGCGGGCGGCCGGGTCGCTCGCCCGGCGCCGGGCCAGGGCCAGCTCGAACGTCCCGGCGCGCGGGTCGTTCCAGTCGATCGGCACGGTCAGCGTCCCGCAGTCGGCCGTGGGGTCCTCCGCGCACGGCGCCCACCGCACGGCCGGGGCGGTGGTGGCGGCGGCCGCGGGGACCGGCGCGAGCGGCGCCGCGAGGGCCGATAAGAGGGTGAGGATCAGGACTGGTCTTCGCATGGCGACTCCCATCGGTCGGGGACCTGATCATCGATCAGTTCCTCCGACAAGACCATCCGACTGGAGGAGGAGACCGGAGTCATCCCTGAGTACCTTCCGCCCGGCCGCCCTTCGGACGGCGCGCGTACGCGGGCCTCGCGTCAGGTCACCACGACCACATGCCGACGCGTACGTCCACGCCCGGGGAGGCGTGCAGGAGGGGCGGGCCGGCCGGGTCGGGCAGGCCGGCGGCCCGCAGCAGGTCCTGGTCGAGGGCGGTCAGCTCGACGTGCTGCAGCGGCCACGGCGGGTGCTCGACCTCGGCCGCGGCCAGCCGGCCCGCCACCCGGGTGAACAGCCGGTGGCGGGCGGTCAGGAAGTGCGCGAGCTCGTCCTGCTCGTCCTCCCGCAGGACGCCGCCCACCTCCGCCTCGGCGTCGCACCGCACGCCCAGCGTCCCCGGCCACCGGCGGCGGCAGCGGTAGCGGCGGCGCCGCCGGTCGATCCGGACCGACATGTCGGACCAGTGGTAGGGAAGCCCGTAGCCGGAGCGCCCGCCGAGCACGGCCGGCAGCCGTCCCGCGTCCAGGGACAGGAACCAGACGCCGGAACGGCCGCGCGCGTCCCGCACGTACGTGCGGCAGTTGGTCTCCGGGAACGCCGACAACCACGGCACGGCGGGCAGGCCGGGCACCCGAACGTCCTCCATGAGGAACGGCGTCACCCCCACCCACGCCGACCCGTCCATGGTCTCGACGGCGAGCTCGTCCGGCACCAGCCCACGGACCGCTTCGACGGGGTAGCGCCAGTGCAGGAACGTGATGTGCGCCCACCGGTGGCACATCACCGGCAGCGCCACGCGCGGCGACGGCGGCGCCTTCACGCCGGACGCGGGGTGCGAGGGGTGTGGCGGTGCTCCATCCAAGTCTCCTCACGGCGGGTGCGGACCGCCGCCTGCCCTACCCGGGGCATTCCACCCCAATCCCCGCCTCCGGAACGCGTGACGGGAAGGGCGGAGGCGCGAGAACCTTGGGGCGAGGACGGCGAGAGGGATCGGTGCACATGCCTGAGTGGCTGGAAGCGGGGACATGGGGGCTGGTCGCCGGAGGCGCGCTGGTCCTCGGCGCGGCCGTGGCGATGCTGGTGCGGGTCCCGGCGCGGGCGATCGCCGCCGTCATGGCCTTCGGCGCCGGGGTGCTGATCTCGGCGCTCTCCTTCGAGCTGCTGGACGAGGCCGAACGGTCGGGCGGGCTGCTGCCCACCGCCGTCGGCTTCCTGGCCGGAGCGTGCGCGTACGTGGCGGCCAACGTGATCCTGGCGCGGCACGGCGCCCGGCACCGCAAACGCTCCGGCGACCAGCAGCCCAGCGAGGCCGACGCGCAGGGCAGCGGCGCCGCCATCGCCGTCGGCGCGCTGCTCGACGGCATCCCGGAGTCGGTGGCGCTCGGGCTGTCCCTGCTGCACGGCGGCGAGATCGGCCTCGCCGTCGTGGCGGCGGTGTTCGTCTCCAACGTCCCCGAGGGCCTGTCCAGCGCCGCCGGCATGCGACGGGCCGGGCGCAGCCCCGCGTACGTGTTCGGCGTCTGGGGCGGCATCGCCGTGGTCAGCGGCGTGGCGGCCATGATCGGCTACCTGACCCTCCGGTCGGCCTCCCCCGAGGCCATCGCGCTGATCACCGCGATCGCGGCCGGCGCCATCCTGGCCATGGTGGCCGACACCATGATCCCGGAGGCGTTCGAGCAGGCGCACGTCCTCACCGGGCTGATCACCACCGTGGGCTTCCTGTCCGCCTTCGCCATCGAGCGCCTGGCCTCCTGACGGCGAGCGCGGCTCACGGCCGGGCGGCGGTCCAGGGGCCCGGAGGGAGGTGGACCGTCATGATCAGGTCGCAGCTGCCGTCGCCCTCGCCCCGGTAGCCGTGCGGGGCGTCGCCGTCGAAGGTGGCGGTCTGGCCCGCCTCGACGGGGTGCTCGGCGCCGTCGAGGACGAGCGTCATCCGCCCGGAGACGACGCTGAGGGTCTCCACCACCCCGGCCTGGTGGGGTTGGCTGGGGTACTCCTCGCCGGGTTCCAGCCGCCAGCGCCAGACCTCGACCGGGGCGGGGCCGGTGGTGGTCAGCATGAGCCGGGCCTGGCCGCCGCGCGGCCCGGTCCACAAGGGGGCCACGGCGTCGGCGGCCACCACGCGCAGCCGGCCCTCCGGCGGCCCCTGCATCAGGGCCGAGACCGGGATGCCCAGGGTGTCGGCCAGCCGGACCAGGGTGGCCAGGTTGGGGTTGCCCTGCGCCTTCTCCAGCGCCACCAGCGCGCCCTTGCTGACCTGGGCGCGCCGGCCGAGCTCCTCCAGGGACAGGCCGGCGCGGGTGCGGGCGGCCTTGACGTTGTGGGCGACCGTGCGCAGGGCGCTGGCCGGCTCGGCCATCTGTTCACCTTCCTCGCGGGGCGGACCGGTGAAATGTACTGCGCGGTCGGTCCGTTGTGCTCCGACAGTCAGTCTAATGTACTCTTTGGTCGTTCCGCTGAATGTCCGGGAGGTGTCGTGATCGCTCTGCTGCTGGCTCTGGGCAGCTCGCTCGCCTACGGCTGCGCCGACTTCCTCGGCGGCCTGGGCGCCCGCAGGGCCCACGTGCTGCGTACCGTGATGGTCGCGGCCCCGGCCAGCCTCGCGGTCGAGCTGCTGCTGTGGCCGATGCTCGGGGCGTCGTTCAGCCCCGCCGCGCTCGGCTGGGGCGCGGCCTCGGGCGTCGCCTCGGCGGCCGTGTTCGCCCTGCTCTACCGCACACTGGCGATCGGTCCGATGAACGTGCTGTCGCCGGTGACGGCACTGGTGTCGGCCGCGCTGCCCGTCGCCGTGGGGCTGCTCCAGGGCGAGCACCTGTCGGCCGCCGGGCTGGTGGGGCTGCCGCTCGCGCTGGTGGCGGTCGTCCTGGTCAGCGCGGGGCACGGCGCGGGGTCGGCGCGTCCGTCGCGGACGGCGCTGCTGCTCGCCTTCGGCGCCGGGTCGGCGATCGCCCTCCAGCTCGTCTTCCTGCACCAGGCGCCGTCCGACAGCGGGGTGGCGCCCTTGATCGTGGGACGGGCGGTCTCCTCGGCCGTCACCCTGGCCGCGGCCGGGCTGCTGCGCCGCCGGCTGGGTCCCGAGCGGCCCGCGTACGCGCTGTCGGCGACCGCGGGCGTGCTCGACTCGGTGGCCAACCTGCTGTTCCTACTCGCGGCCCGCAGCGGCGACCTGGCCGTGGTGGCCGTGGTCACCGCCCTCTACCCGGCCGGCACGGTGCTGCTGGCCCGCGGCGTGCTCGCCGAGCGCATCCACCGCGGGCAGCTCGTCGGCCTGGGCGCCGCGGCCCTCGCCGTCAGCCTCCTCGCCCTGCCCTGAGCCCTGCCCGGCGACCCGCCCTGAGCCCTGCCCGGCGGCCCGCCCGGCGTCAGGAACGTGCGGCGGCGACCACGGCGACGGACAGCGGGACCACCGCCCACGCGCCGAGCACGGCGAACGCCGCCCAGGTCGGCATGACGTCCGGCACCTGCTCGATGAGCTGGAGGGCCGGGTACCCGGGCAGGACCCGGTTGACCACGTCGCCGCCCGGCAGCACGCGGGCGGCGAACGGCGCCACCAGGACGATCACCACCAGCGCCGCCGTCGCCACCGCGCCGTTGCGCAGGACCGTGCCGAGCGCCAGCCCGAGCAGGGTGGCCACGACGATCATGAGCGTGCCGCCGGCGACGACCGTCCAGGCCCCCGCGGGCAGCACCGAAGGGTGGAACTCCGCGGCGACGAACCGCCCGTACAGGTATCCGGGCACCGCGATGAGCAGCGAGCCGGCCACCGCGACGCCGCCCAGGACGACCGCCTTGGCCACCAGCACGCGCGCCCTCGACGGCATCGCCACGAACGTCACGTCGATCATGCCGGACGTGTGCTCGCCGCTGGCCGTCATCGCGCCCAGCATGCCGAGCGGGAGCTGGGCCACGACCACCCCCACGTACACGGCGACCACGACCCCCATGGCCGCCTGGTCCGCCGTGCGGCCCGGGTCCCAGCGAGAGATGACGGTGGCGGCGCCGAGCACGGTGAGCGCCAGCGACACCAGCACCCCGACGCCGAGCGCCCACCAGGTGGAACGCAGGGTCCGCAACTTGATCCACTCGGCCGCGAGCGCGTTCACCGCTCCCCCCGTCCGACGAGCTCCATGAACGTCTCCTCCAGCGAGCCGCCCGGCCCGACCAGCTCGCCGAGCGCGGCGTCGGCGCGCAGCCTGCCCCCCGCCATGACGACGAGGTGGTCGGCCGTGACCGCCATCTCGCTGATGAGATGGCTGGACACCAGCACGGTGCGGCCCTCGGCGGCCAGCGACCTGAGCAGGCCGCGCATCCACCGGATGCCCTCGGGGTCGAGCCCGTTGGCCGGCTCGTCGAGCACCAGCACCTCGGGGTCGCCGAGCAGCGCCGCGGCGAGGCCGAGCCGCTGCTTCATGCCCAGCGAGAACCCGCCGACGCGCCGCCCGGCCGCCCCGCCGAGCCCCACGAGCTCCAGCAGGGGGCCGATGCGGGCCCGGTCGAGGCCGTTGGAGCGGGCCAGCCACCACAGGTGCTGTTCCGCGCGCCGCCCGCCCTGCACGGCGGAGGCGTCCAGCAGCGCGCCGACCTGGGTGAGGGGCCGGTCCAGCGCGCGGTAGGGCAGGCCGTTCACGGTGGCCCGTCCGGCGGTGGGCCGTTCGAGGCCGAGGAGCACGCGCATGGTCGTGGTCTTGCCCGCGCCGTTCGGGCCGAGGAAGCCGGTGATCCGGCCGGGCCGGACCGTGAAGGAGAGGTCCTGCACGGCCGGGGTCCGGCCGAAGCGTTTGGTGAGTCCGGTGACTTCGATCATGTTCCTCACCCTCCACGGCTTCCGGCCCGGCGCACATCGGTCCTGGGACCGATACGGGCGGCGTGGCCGCCGGGCTAGGTTCGTGCCGTGCGCCAACAGATCCGTCCGCCGCTGCTGAACCGGGTGCCCGCCTGGGGCTGGATTTCGCTCGACGCCGTCGTCGCGCTGGTCGTCGCGCTCGGCTACGCCGGGCTCACCTGGTCGCGGAACCCGGCCGAGCCCGGTGTGCCGGACTTCGCGGCGGCGCTGGCGGCCGGGCTGCCCGTGGCGGTCAGGCGGTTGTGGCCGGGGCCGGTGTTCGTGGTCGTCCTGCTGGGCGGGCTGGGCATGCGGGAGTTCCTGCTCCCCCACGCCGAGCTGCTCTGCCTGCCGCTCGTGCTGTACACGCTGGCCACGCGGCACAGGGCCGTGCTGCCGCTGCTGGTGGCGGGCGCGGTCGCCGCGCAGGGCGTGGCGGAGGTCCCCATGACGGCCGCGGTCCGCGACCGGATCGGGCTGGCGCTGGCGATCCTGCTCGCCGCGTGGGCCGCCGGCACGGCCGTACGCCAGCGCGGGCTCTACACCGGGCAGCTGGCCGCGCAGGCCGAGGAACGGGCCCGCGCGGAGGCCGTCGCCGAGCGGCTGCGGATCGCCCGGGAGCTGCACGACGTCATCGGACACAGCCTCAGCACGATCGCCGTGCAGGCGGGCGTGGCGGGCCACGTGGGCGGGGCGGAGGAGATGAGCCGCACGCTCGCCTCGATCGAGGAGACCAGCAGGTCGGCCCTGCGGGAGACCAGGCAGCTGCTCGGCGTGCTGCGCGAGGACGACGCGGCCGAGCTCGCCCCGGCCCCCGGCCTGGCCGATCTCGACGCGCTCGTCGCGCGCACCAGGGCGGCGGGCCTGGAGGTGGAGCTGTCCATCGACGGCGCCGTGGACGGCGAGATGGAGCCGACGGTCTACCGGATCGTCCAGGAGGCGCTGACCAACGTGCTCAAGCACGCCGGCGCCCGGCACGCCCTCGTCCGCATCGAACGCCGGCCGGACGCGCTGACCGTGGAGGTCACCGACGACGGCACGCGCGGCCGGGCGCGGCCGTACGGGCACGGCCTGACCGGGTTGCGCGAGCGCGTGCGCGTCTTCGGGGGCGAGTTCGAGGCGGGCGTCCGGCCCGTGCGCGGTTTCCGGGTGAGAGCGAGGCTGCCGCTGTGATCAAAGTGCTGGTGGCCGACGACCAGGCGCTCATCAGGGCGAGCTTCCGGCGGCTGATCGACTCCACGCCGGGGTTCCAGGCGGTCGGCGAGGCCGCCACGGGCGCGCAGGCGGTGACGGCGGCCGGACGCGACCGTCCCGACCTGGTGCTGATGGACGTGCGCATGCCGGAGATGGACGGCATCGAGGCCACCCGCCGCATCTGCGCCGAGCGGCCGGAGACGCGCGTGCTCATCGTCACCACCTTCGACCTCGACGACTACGTCTACGGGGCGCTCCGGGCGGGCGCGGCGGGCTTCCTGCTCAAGGACACGCCGCCGGCCGAGCTGATCAGGAGCATGGCCGTGGTCGCGTCCGGCGAGTCGCTGCTGGCGCCGACCGCGACGCGGCGGCTGGTCGAGCGGTACGTGCGGCCACCGTCCGGGGACGGCGGCCTGGACATCACCGAACGCGAGCGCGAGGTCCTCGTCCTGGTCGCCAGGGGCCTGTCGAACGCGGAGATCGCCGGCACCCTGTTCGTCAGCATGAGCACGGTCAAGACGCACGTCAGCAGCCTGCTGACCAAACTCGGCGCCCGCACCCGCGTGCACCTGGTCATCGCCGCCTACGAGGCCCGCCTCGTGTGAGACCCGCCTCGTGTGAGACCCGCCTCGTGTGAGGTCCGCCGGTTCCGCTTGCGTGACTATTCATTGAATGTATAGTCGTGATCATGTCAACCGGTCACGTGCTGCTCGGCTTCCTCGCCGAGCGGCCGAAACACGGCTACGAGCTCAAGAAGGAGCACGATCACCGCCTCGCCGGCGCCAAGCCCCTGGCGTACGGGCAGGTCTACGCCACGCTGCAACGCCTGGAACGCGACGGACTGGCGGAGGTGGCCGAGACGCAGCAGGAGGGCGGCCCCGAGCGCACCCTGTTCGCGATCACCGATGCCGGCCGGGCGGAGCTGGAGCGGTGGCTGAACACCGTCGAGCCGTCGGCGCCGTACGTCGCCGGCCCCCTGTTCGCCCGGGTCGCCGTCGCGGGGAAGGCCGCCGACGGCTACCTCCTGCGGCAACGCGAGGCCCACCTGGCCCGCATGCGGGAGCTGACCGCCGAGAAGGCGACCGGCTCGCCCGCCCAGGTGCTGGCGGCCGACTACGCGCTCCAGCACCTCGACGCCGACCTGCGCTGGATCGAGACCGCGCTCGCGCGGACGAAGGAGGACACCGATGCTTGAGGCCAGGGGCCTGGGCAAGTCGTACGGCGGCACCAGGGCGCTGAACGGCGTCTCGCTCGCGATCGCGGAGGGCGAGATCGTCGCGATCACCGGTCCGAGCGGCGCGGGCAAGTCGACGTTGCTGCACTGCCTGGCCGGGGTCGTCCGGCCGGAGTCCGGCGAGGTCGTCCTCGACGGCACGCGCATCGACACGCTGCCCGAGGACGACCTGACCCGGCTGCGACGCCAGAGCTTCGGGGTCGTCTTCCAGTTCGGCGAGCTGGTGCCCGAGCTGACCGCGGCGGAGAACGTCGCGCTGCCGCTGCTGTTCAACCGGCACGGCAGGCAGGAGGCGATGACCGCCGCGGCCGAGTGGCTGGCCCGGCTGGAGGTGTCCGGCTGCGCCGGGCGGCGCACCGGCGAGCTGTCCGGCGGGCAGCGGCAGCGGGTCGCCATCGCGCGGGCGCTGGTGACCGGCCCGCGCGTGGTGTTCGCCGACGAGCCCACCGGAGCCCTCGACACGCTCGGCGGCGAGCAGGTGATGGGCGCGCTGCTCGGCGCGGCCCGCGCCGGCCGGGCCGCCGTCGTCCTGGTCACCCACGACAACCGGGTGGCCGCCTACGCCGACCGCGAGATCCCGCTGCGCGACGGCGCCGTCCTGGTGGGGGCGGAACGATGATCACCGTGGTCGTCGCCCTGGTGACGCTCGGCGGGGTCCTGTCGGGGGCCCGCGCCGGCCGGCACGTCGTCACCTCGCCGCTGGGCGTGACCCGCCGCGCACGCGTGCGGGGGCCGCGTGTGCTGGACCTGGTCCTGTTCGCGGCGGGCGTGGGCCTGCTCGTCCTCGGGCTGTCGGTCAAGGGCCGCTTCCCCGTCGCCGGCAAGTACGGGACGGCGACCGCCATGGCGGCCGGGCTGGTCCTGCTGCTGATCGGCGCGACCCTGGCCGCGACCTGGCTGATCAGGGCGTACGCCCGCCGGGCCGGCCGGCGGGCCCGGTCGCCGGAGACGCTGCTGGCCGCGCGGCTGGTCGAGGCCGACCCCCGGGCGTGGGCCAGGGCCCTGTCGGTGGTGAGCCTGACGGTCTTCTTCGGCGCGGGGGCCGGGGCCCAGCAGGCCGCCGCCGGCTACTCCCAGGGCCACGCCCTGGTGGACGTCGCGCTCCTGCTGGCCCTGGTGACGTCGTCGATCGCGCTGGTGGTGCACCAGGCGGAGGAGCTGATCGACCATCGCCGCTCGTTCGCCGCGCTGGCCGCCGCCGGGGTGCCGGAACGGGCGCTGGGCGGGGTGCTGGTGCGGCAGGCGGTCGTCGCGGCGCTGCCGGTCTGCGTGGTGGCGGCCGTGTCGGGGGTCGCCGTGGTGGTGCTCTCCCTGGCGAGCGTGTACCGCGTCGAGTCGCTGCCGTGGGCGCTGACCAGGGCCGTCCTCATGGCGGGCGTCGGGGTGCTGGCCGCCGTGGTCGTCGCCCTGGCGGCCCGCTCCCTGCTGCGCGGCGCCCTGCGGTCCGGCACGCGGACGTGACCGGCCTCCGCTGACACCGCCTGCCCCCTGGCCGTCTACCGGTGAGCCGCCTCCGCCGGCCGGGGGGCGACCGGCTGCCTGAGCAGCGTCTTCGGGTCGGGGTCGGTGAACTCGGTCAGGTAGATCTCGTGGTGCAGCCCGTTGGGCACCAGCCCGTGCTCGGCCATGAACGCCTCCATCACCTCCAGCGACCTCTTCTCCTCGCTGTAGGGCCCCTCGTGCAGCAGCTCCACGCACTGGCCCTCGGTGAAGGTGACGACCTGGACCCGGTCCACGGCCGCTCCCGACGGGCGGGCCCGCTCACGCGCCGCCTCGGCCGCCCCCGGTTCGGGCATCCCGGGCAACGGCAGCAGCAGGTGCCACCGCCACTGGTCGCGCGGGGTCTCCAGCGGCGGCAGCGAGGTGTCCTCCACCCACCACCGCCCCTCCAGCGGCCCGGTGGCGCCGCCCATGGCGGCGGCCACGGCGTACAGGGCGCCGATGGCCGACAGGTGCTCGGCGCCGCCGGGCTCTCCCATGCCCGTGACGTTGAGGCAGGTGACGGGATGGCAGTGGACCAGTCGCGGGGTCATGGATCCTCCGGGTAGATCTGGGTGGAATCCCCCATAGCGTGGACTCTCCCCGTGGGGGAGAGTCCAATCAGCGTCATCCTCACCGACGCCGTCCACGCCGTCCGACCGGCCGCCAGCACCACAGATCCGGAGGATGTCCCATGACCACGCCGACCCCTCCCGCCGCGCTCCCCGGTTCCGGCCTGCACACGGCCAAGATCCTGGTCGCCGCCTACGCCGCGCTCAGCCTGCTGACCGTCGCGGCGATCGCCGTCCTGTCCACCGTCGCGCCGTCGCTCGTCACCCCCGAGGCATGGGGGCGCGGCGTCATCGTGGCGGCGACGTCCGTCCTGACGTTCGTGTTCGCCCGGCGCGCCCAGGGTGGCGGCGACCGGGCGCTGCTGCGCCTGCGCGTCGTGCTCGTCGTGATCCTCGTCGCGGTGGTGGGAGTGCTGCTGTTCCTGCCGCTGCCGGGCTGGATGGTCGCCGAGCAGGGCGTCTGCGGGGTGCTGCTGCTCTGCGCGGCGGTGCTCGCCTTCCGCTTCCGCCCCGCCCCTCCCGCCGGCTGACCCGCGCGGCGGGGCCTCCTCCCTGACGGTGTCCCCGCACTCCGCCCCGCTTATACACCGCGTATATACTCTCGGGGTATATTGCGGTGCATGATCAAGCACTTCAGAACGAACCGGGCCGGCGGGACCGCGGCCGTCGCCGGGCTCGCCGCCGTCCTGGCGGCCGGGCTGGTCCACGGCTCGCCGGCGGCGGCGTCCGTGGCGTCGGCTGCTTCGGCGGCGCCCGCGCCCGCGACGTACCTGCCGGCCCCGACCGGCTCCCGGCCGGTCGGCACCACGTCCCTGTACCTGAAGGACACCTCGCGCGCCGACCCGTGGGTCCCCTCGGCCAAGGCGCGCGAGCTGATGGTCTCGCTCTGGTACCCGGCCAGGTCGCCGGGCCGCCACCGCGCCCCGTACATGACGGCGAAGGCGTCGGAGCTGCTGCTCAAGGACGGCGGGATCACCGACCTCCCGGCCGACACCCTGAGCAGGACCCGGACCAACGCCTTCACCGACGCCCGCCCCGCCGGACGCCCCCGCAGCCTGCCCCTCGTCGTCCTGTCCCCCGGCCACAGCAAGCCCCGCACCGAGCTCACCGCCCTGGCCGAGGAGCTGGCCAGCCACGGGTACGTGGTGGCCGCCATCGACCACACCTACGAGAACGTCGCCACCTCCTTCCCCGACGGCCGGGTCACCACCTGCGTCACCTGCGAGATCGACGACAAGGGCCCGGCCTGGTGGGCGAAGCTGGAGAAGAGCCGGGCGGCCGACGTGTCCTTCGTGCTCGACCGGCTCACCGGCGCGCACGCGCGGTGGACGGGGGCCCGCCTGATCGACCCGTCCAGGATCGCCATGGCCGGTCACTCGGCGGGCGGCGCCGCCGCCGTCGCGTCGATCGCGGCCGACACCCGGCTGCGCGCCGGCATCGACCTCGACGGCAGCGTGGAGACGACGCTCCCGGCGGCCGGGACGTCCCGGCCGTTCCTGTTCCTGGGCAAGCCCTCCTCGTTCACGCCGGGCAAGGGCGGGTCGGCCGCCACGTGGGAGCGCGTCTGGGCGCGGCTGACCGGATGGAAGCGCTGGCTGCTGCTGACGGGGGCCGCGCACACGTCCTTCACGGACCTGGGCGTCCTGATGGACCAGGTCGGCATCGAGGACGGCGCCACCGTGCCCGGCGCCCGCGCACTCGGCGTCACCCGCGCCTACGTCACGGCCTTCTTCGACCAGCACCTGCGCGGGCAGGCCCGGCCCCTGCTGGACAAGCCGTCGGCCGACGTCCCCGAGGTCGAATTCTGCAGCCCGGAGGACAAGACCTGCGAGTGACCCGGGGCCGTCTGTACGCGGGGCCGGCCCGGCGGGCATGATGAACAACCATCGGTCCGTCTCCTTGGAGCGTCCATGGATCGTCTGTTCGTGCGGCTGGCCCTCTACGTGGTCAGGTTCGCCGGGGCCGTCGCGGGGGTGTGGGGGGTCGCCTACGCCGTCAACGGCGCCACGCAGGCCGGCGGGGAGATCGTCGTCCGCGTCGTCCCCCGTCCAGGGGCCGCCGACCGGCTCGGGCTGAGCGGGGTGAAGCTGCCCCGCGGCCTCTCCCTGGGAGGCGGGGAGCTGTCGCTGCGGGTCTGGGACTCGACGGCGGCCGAGCAGATGCTCTACCGGGCGGACGTGATGGTGGGCGGCCTGTGCGCGCTCGTCGCCGCCCTCCTGGTCGGCGGGCTGCTGACATCGGTGTTCGCGGGCGAGCCGTACCGCCGTGGCAACGCGGCGCGGGTCGCCTGGCTCGCCGTCCTCGCGCTCGTCTCGGGAGCGGCCCAGGCGCTGCCCGCGCTCGCGGTGGCCGCGGTGCTCGACCGCGCGGGGGCGGGCGGGACGTTCGGGCCGCCGTCCGGGCTGTCGTGGCCGCCGTTCACGGGCGCGGCGCTGCTGGCGGCGCTGGCCCTGGCGCTGCGGGCCGGACGGAGGGCCCGCGCCGACGTCCCCTCTGTCGCATAGTGTCGCGATCATGACGATCGAACTGCGCGCCGTCCGCGAGGACGACCTGGCGTTCCTGACCCGGCTGATCGGCGACCCGGACAGCAGCGGCGAGTACCAGTGGTACGGCTGGCAGGACCCCCACCGCCTGCGCCGCCTCTGGGACGAGAACGGGATGCTCGGCGAGGACGGCGGCATGCTGGTGATCGCCTCCGGCGAGGACCGGGCGGGCCTCGTGTCGTGGCGCAGGCAGCTCACCTCCCGGGTGTCGTCCTGCTGGGAGATGGGCCTCATCGTGGCGCCCGGCTTCCGCGGCAAGGGGCACGGGACGCGGGCGCAGCGGCTGCTGGCGCGCTACCTGTTCGACCACTCGCCGGTCAACCGGGTGCAGGCGACCACCGAGCTCGGCAACGTGGCCGAGCAGCGCGCGCTGGAGAAGGCCGGTTTCACCCGGGAGGGCGTGCTGCGCGGCGGCGGGTTCCGCGCCGGCGAGTGGCGTGACGGCGTGATGTACGGCATCGTCCGCGCCGACCTGGACCGGACCCCGGCACCTCCAGGGGCCTGACCAGCGGCGGGGCGGACCCAGGCGGAGATCAACGCGGGCTCAACGGATCCTCAACACCGGCGCCCCTACGTTGCGGTCACACGATTCCGCACCAAGGGGGAGCACATGCGTAACCTTCCAGCCCTGGCGGTCGCCGCGGTGGTGGCCGGCGGCGTCCTGACCGTCGCCTCGCCCGCCGGCGCCTCCGTCCAGGACGTCCGGCAGGTGTCCCGGACGCAGGCCGCCGGGCCGATCAACTACTCGTGCGGCGCGCGGCTGCGGGTGAGCCGGGACGTGCCCAGGAACACCTGGCACCGCATGGCGGCGGCGAAGGGCCGCCGCGGCACGGTCTACCTGTACGAGGCCGACGGCGTCTACCGCGGCCGGAACGTGTGGTGGGCCTGGGGCACCAGCCTGCGCTCCGGCGACCGCATCTCCATCGACTGGACCGACGACGGGGGCCGCACCTACCACGCCTGCCACGCGGTGGTCAGGGGCGGCGGACGCCGCAGCGTCACGTCGTACGCGGTGGACGCCCCGACCGGCCGCAAGTTCCGCGCCTGCGTGAAGGCCGCGGGCAAGTGGTCGTGCACCCGCCGCTGGTGGGAGATCAGGTATTCCTGACCGCCCGGTCCGCCGGGCAGGGCGTGCGAGCTGCGGCGATACGAGTACGACCGCTTGACATACCGGACAGTCGGCACATAGTGTCCCGTCAATCGGCA
The DNA here is from genome assembly GCF_040298265.1 of Nonomuraea sp. NPDC001636. Classification (NCBI taxonomy): domain Bacteria; kingdom Bacillati; phylum Actinomycetota; class Actinomycetes; order Streptosporangiales; family Streptosporangiaceae; genus Nonomuraea; species Nonomuraea sp. NPDC001636. The sequence continues at coordinate 41,773 of NZ_JBEOZT010000007.1, read as the reverse complement.
GGCACAGACGAAGAGATCCCTGTCAGTGGTCTTCGTCTGTGCCTTTGTCGTATCCGGACCGCTGGCAAGGGATCACACCCCCCTGAAAGGCGGCTGGGCATGAGCGACGCCCCCGTGCAGAACACCTCGGTCACGCGGATCCGCAACGCCGGAGACGCGGCCGACGTCATCAACACCCTGACGAGGCTGGCCGGCCGGGCCAACTGGATCTGGTTCCTCGCCCTGGCGGGCCTGTTCCTGGACGCCTACTCCAACGCGGCCCTGGGCGCCGGCCTGTCCCCCATGGTCAAGCAGCTCGGCCTGTCGCCGGGCCAGGTGGGCGTGCTCACCGCCATGGCGCCGGCCATCGCCATCATCTCCAACCCGTTCGGCGGCTGGCTGGCCGCCCGGATCGGCCGGGTCAAGCCGCTGCTGCTGACCAAGGTGGTGTTCGCGCTCGGCGCGCTGCTGACGGCGGCCGGCTCCGACTTCCAGACCGTCTTCGCCGGCCGCGGCCTGGTCGGCATCGCGTACGGCATCGACTTCGCGGTGGCCATGGCGCTGCTGGCCGAGTACACGCCGTCCGCGCTCAAGGGCAGGCTCAACTTCTGGCAAGGCGTCTGGTACACCGCCACCACCACGAACCTGCTGCTCACGCTGGTGTTCTACCGTTTCGACGTGGGCGCGGACATCTGGCGCTGGTCGGTGGGCTCCTCGGCCGTCTTCGCCGTCGTGCTGCTGGTCCTGCAACTCGCCTTCCTGGTGGAGAGCCCGACGTGGCTGGCCGCCAAGGGACGGCTGCGCGACTCCGCCGCGGCCCTGCGCCGCATGTACGGCTTCGCCGTCCAGGAGGACGCGGGACGGGACGGCGTCGCGGCCGACCAGGGCCGGCAGGTGGGGTTCGGCGACGCGGGCGTGCTGTTCCGCAGGCCGTACCTGCCGCGCACGGTGTTGTCCACGGTCATCTCGCTCACCCAGGCCATGCAGTACTTCGCGGTCGGCTGGTACCTGCCGGTGATCAGCCTGGAGCTGTTCGGCAAGGAGTTCGAGAAGGCCACGATCGGGTCGATGGCGTTCAACGCGGTCGGCATCGTCGGCGGCTGCCTGGCCGCCTACACCGGCCGCCGCCTGGGCCTGCGGCTCAGCTCGATGGCCGGGTACGCGGTGGTGTTCGTGGCGCTGCTGGTGATGGGCGCGACGTTCAAGCAGCTGCCGGTCGCGCTGGCCGCGCTGCTGCCCGTGCTGTTCATCTTCTTCCACTCCGCCGGGCCCGGCCCGAACGGCAAGTCGATCGCCGCGCTGTCCTACCGCAGCGACATCCGCACCCTGGGCACCGGCGTGACCGGCATGCTCGGCAGCCTCGGCTCGGTCGCCGGCCTGTACCTGTTCCCGCAGTTGCAGGCGGGCATCGGGGTCGGCGCCAGCCTCATGGTGCTGTCGGTGGTGCCGCTGGTCGGCCTGGTCACCTGCCTGCTGATCAAGTGGGACCCCACCCGCGTGGCGGTCAACCTGGAGGAGGAGGAGATCGCGCTGCGGAAGAGGGACGAGCGCCGATGACCGGCCGTACCCGGCGCGGGATCCTCAGCGTCGACGAGGGCACCACGGGCACGCGCGCCGCCGTCGTCCTGGACGACGGCTCGGCGGCGCCGCCCGCCTACCGGCCCATCTCGGTCCACTCCCCCGACCATCTGCGGGTCGAGCAGGACGCCATGGAGATCTGGGCGAAGACCGCCGAGGTCTGCGCGCAGGCCCTGGAGTGGGCGCGGGCGCACGACGTCGAGGTCACCGGCGTGTCGATCGCCACCCAGCGCGCCACCGTGCTGCTGTGGGACACCGTCACCGGCGAGCCGCTCACCCCCGCCGTGGTCTGGCAGGACCGCCGCTACGCCGCCCGGCTGCGCGCATGGGAGCCCGGCTGGGACGCCCGCCTGGTCGAGCACACCGGCCGGCCGGTCGGCTCGCGCGCCCCGCTGCTGTGGGCCGCCGACGTGCTGCGCGACGACCCGGCCGTGCGCCGGGCGCACGAGGCGGGACGGGTGGCCTTCGGCTCGGTCGACACCTGGCTGGTGTGGCGGCTGACCGGCGGCGCGCGGCACGTCATGTCCGCCACCAACGCGGTCGCCGCCGGCGCCTACGACCTGCGCACCGGCGACTGGTACGAGCCGTGGCGGGACTTCCTCGGCTGCCCCCGCGACGTGCTGCCGCAGATCCTTGACGAGGACGGCGACTACGGCCACACCGACCCGTCGGTGCTCGGCGTGCGGCTGCCGGTGTTGTCGGTGATGGGCGACCAGCACGCCGCGATGATCGCGCTCGGCGCGCACCGGCCGGGCCAGGCGATGTGCGTGCACGGCACGGGAACGTTCCTGGACGCCGTGGCCGGCGACCGGCCGCCCGCGCACCGCCGGGCGGTGCCGGGGGTGCTGACGCTGGTCGGCTGGCGTTCGCGCGGCGCGGCGGTGTTCAGCCTGGAGGGCTACGCCGCCACCACCGGCTCGGCGGTGCGCTGGTTGTGCGAGGAGATCGGGCTGTTCGACTCGCCCGCCCAGCTGACCGCGCTGGCCCGCGAGCATCCCGGGCCGAGCCGGGTGCGGTTCCTGCCCGCGCTGGCCGGGATGCGCACGCCGGTCTGGTCGCCCGAGGCCACCGGCGTCCTGACCGGGCTCAGCCTGTCCACCACCCGGGCCGAGCTGGCCCGGGGCGTCCTGGAGGGCATCGCCCACTCGGTGTGCGACCTGCTGGACGGGGTGGAGCAGGCGCTCGGCGCGCCGGTCACCGATCTGTTCTGCGGCGGCGGCCTGGCCAGCAGCGACGTGCTGATGGCGAGCCAGGCCGACCTCGTCGGGCGGCCGGTCCGCCGCGCCCGCGCCAACGAGACGGCCAGCCTGCGCGGCGCCGCCTACCTCGGGGGCGTGCGCGCGGGGCTCTGGCCCGACCTGCCCGCCGCCCTCGCCGGGCTCGGCGACGTCCCCGTCTTCGAGCCCACGTTGCCCGACGCCGCCCGCGAGGAGGCCCGCGCCGCCTGGCGTGACCTGCTCTCCCGGCACATCTCGTACCAACAGGAGGAATCCCCCTCGTGATCCGGCTTCCAGAACGCAAGCCCAGATCGGAGACCAGGAGCGCCATCCGGCGCACCCCGCTGCGGCTGGACCGTCAGGCGCAGATCGAGCGGCTGGCCGCGCGGCCGGTGGACGTGCTCGTCGTCGGCGGCGGCGTGACCGGCTGCTACGCCGCGCTGGACGCCGCCACCCGCGGCCTCAGCGTGGCGCTGGTGGAACGCGACGACTTCGCCTCGGGCACCTCCTCCAAGTCCTCCAAGATGGTCCACGGCGGCCTGCGCTACATCGAGCAGGGCAACCTGCCGCTGGTGCGCCGCTCGCTGCTGGAGCGGCAGCGCTTCCGCCGCAACGCGCCCCACCTGGTGCGGCGGCTGCCGTTCGTGCTGCCGATCCTCGCCGAGGACGGCGTCTTCGACGCCCGCATCGCCAAGGCCTTCGAGGGCCTGCTGTGGACCTACGACCTGGCGGGCGGCTGGCGCATCGGCCGGCTGCACCAGCGGCTCAGCGTGGCCGAAGTGCTGGCCAGGGCGCCGCGGCTGCGCGCCGACCGGCTCAAGGGCGGCCTGCTCTACTACGACAGCCGCACCGACGACGCCCGGCTGACCCTGACCATCGCCAGGACCGCCGCCCACTTCGGCGCCACCGTGCTGAACGGCGCCACCTGCCGCGAGCTGGTCAAGGAGGGCGGCCGGGTGCGCGGCGCCCGCGTCGAGGTGGACGGGCGCACGGTCGAGGTGCGCGCCGGGGTCGTCGTCAACGCCACCGGCGTGTGGACCGACACCCTGGACGCGCTGTCCGACCCGGGGCACCGGGCGCGGGTGCGTCCGGCCAAGGGCGTGCACATCGTGGTGCCGTGGACGCGGCTGCCGGTGGACGGCACCGTGACCGTCCCGGTGCCCGGCCGGGCCCGCCGCGCCACCTGCACCCGCTGGGGCGACGTGGTCGTGGTCGGCACCACCGACACCGACTACGACGGCTCGCCCGACGAGGTGCTGTGCACCCGCGAGGAGATGCAGTACCTGCTCGACGGCGCCAACACCGCCTTCGACGCCGACCTCACCCCGGACGACGTGATCGGCTCGATCGCCGGGCTGCGTCCGCTGGTCGGCGAGAAGGAGGGCGCCACGCTCGACATGAGCCGCGACCACCGGATCACCACCGACGGCTTCGGCCTGGTCACGGTCACCGGCGGCAAGCTGACCACCAGCAGGCACATGGGCGAGCTGGCCGTGGACGAGGCGCTGAAGGTGCTCGGCCGCAAGGCCCGCTGCCGCACCGCGCGGCTGCCGCTGCTCGGCGGCGCGGGCTACGACGCCGAGGCGACCACCGCGACCGGCGGGCTCGGCGCCCACCTGGGCGAGCGGTACGGCACCGAGGCCCGGTTCGTCGCCGACCTGATCACCGAGGACCCGTCGCTGGCCGGGCCGGTCGTCGAGGGCAGCGAGTACCTGCGGGCCGAGGTGGTCTACGCGGCCCGCTGCGAGCTGGCCAGGAACGTGGACGACGTGTTGTCGCGGCGCACCCGGATGCGGGTCTTCGCCCGCGACCTGTCGGTCAAGGCGGCTCCCGAGGTGGGCCGGCTGCTCCAGCGCGAGCTCGGCCTCTCCGACGACGAGGTGGCCCGGCAGGTCGAGGACTACGTGCGCGGCGTGGACCGCGAGAAGAGCGTTCTGATGGAGGGACTTTCATGATCAGCAGGCAGACCGTCACCCACCCGTTCAACCGCGGCGACTACGTCGTGGGCGCGCCCACGCCGCCGCGCTGGGCCGCCGACTGCCCGCCGGGCAAGGGCCCGGCCAGCCTGCAGGGCCAGGTCGTGCCGGTCCCCGAGAGCGTGGTGGCGGAGCTGCGCGCGCTCGGCGCCGCCGTGCACACCGACCGGGACGAGGTGATCCTGCGCACCCGCGACTGGTGGGCGGGCACCTCCATCGGCGAGACCGACGGCCGTCCGGCCACGCCGGAGGCGGTCGTCGTCGAGGTGGAGGACGAGCGGCAGGTGGCCGCCGTGGTGCGGATCTGCCACGAGCACCGCATCCCGCTGACCGTCTCGGCCGGCCGCAGCAACGTGCTGGGCGCCGCGCTGCCCGTGCACGGCGGCGTCGTGCTGGACGTGTGCCGGCTCAACCGCATCCTGTCCTTCGACGCCGAATCCATGATCGTCGAAGTGCAGGCGGGCATGTTCGGCGACCTGTTCGAGAAGGAGCTGCAGGAGACGCACGGCGCCACCACCGGCCACTGGCCGTCGGCGTTCGCCATCTCCACCGTCGGCGGCTGGGCCGCCTGCCGCGGCGCGGGCCAGCTCTCCACCCGCTACGGCAAGATCGAGGACATGGTGGTCGGGCTGGACGTGGTGCTGCCCGACGGCACCACCGCCAGCTACGGCACCTACCCGCGCGCCGCGGTGGGCCCCGACCTGCGGCAGCTGTTCATCGGCTCGGAGGGCACGCTCGGCGTCATCACCCGGCTGCGGCTGCGTACGCACCGGCTGCCCGACTACGCGGTGGGCATCGCCTACGGCTTCGACACCTTCGCCGCCGGGCTCGACGCGTGCCGGGAGATCCTGCAGCGCGGCGCCACCCCGGCCGCGCTGCGCCTGTACGACGCGCACGAGAGCGGCACCCACTTCGGCGAGCCCGGCACCAACCTGCTGCTCGTCGCCGACGAGGGCGACCCGGTGCTGGTCGACGCCGTCATGAGGATCGCCGAGGAGGTCTGCGCCGAACGCGCGTCGGTGAAACTGGACGGCGCGGCGGTCTTCGCCCGCTGGCTGGACGAGCGCATGATCGTCGGCAAGGCCGCCGACGGCTTCGTCCGGGGGCCGGGGTTCGTCTCCGACACCTGCGAGATCGCCGGGCCGTGGGCCGCGCTGCCCGCCCTGTACGACGAGGTCGTGGCCGCCATCGAGGCCGTCCCCGGCACGCTGCGCGCCTCGGCCCACCAGTCGCACGCCTACACCGACGGCGCCTGCCTGTACTTCTCGCTGCGCGGCGACGTCGAACGCGACCAGCGGCGCGCCTGGTACCGGGCCGCCTGGGACGCCGCCGCCGAGGTGCTCGTCCGGCACGGCGCGGCGATCAGCCACCACCACGGCGTCGGCCTGCTGCGCTCGCCGTACATGCGGGACGCGCTGGGCAGCGGCTACCCCACGCTGCTGGCGGTCAAGCAGGCGCTGGACCCGCGGGGCATCATGAACCCCGGCAAGCTGGGGCTGCCCGCGCCCTTCGAAAACCCGGCGCACTAAGGTTGATGCGGTGAACTCTCGACACAAGGGCCCGCTGGATCAGCGCCTGCTCGCCGCCCTGGCCGAGCATCCCGTCGCCGCGTCGCTGGTGGGGGTGGAGAGCGTCGAGCGGTTCACCTCCTCCCCCACGCCGATCGGCATCCTGGCCTCGATCCCGCTCGGCGACCTGGCGGCCACGGTCCAGCGCACGGTGGCCGCCCGGAAGATCGCATTCGTCAACATCGACTCCACCCCCGGCCTGGGGCACGATCCCGGGGCGCTGGCCTACCTGCAGGGCATCGGCGCGGTCGGGGTCGTCTCCACGCGGCAGGCGATGATCGAGCGGGCCACCGGGCTCGGGCTGCTGACCATGCAGAAGGTGTTCGTCACCGACCGGTCGAACCTGCGGCGCAGCCTGCAGTCCATCACCCGGTCGCGGCCCGACCTGGTGCAGCTCATGCCGGCCATGGTGTTGCGGCACGTCGAGCGGCAGGTGCGGGCGGTCGGCGTGCCGTGCCTGGCCGCGGGGTTCGTGCAGAGCGCGGACGACGTGGTGGAGGCGCTGCGGCACGGGGCCGTCGGCGTGTGCACCTCCGACGAGGAGCTGTGGGGGCTGCGCCGCTCGGCCCTGCGCGCCTCCTGATCCGTCTTCATCCGGAAGGACCTTGCGATGACGCCTGCCCGCGTGCGGGAGACCGCCGCCCCCACGGCGCCCGTCCGGCGCGCCGGGAGGCGGTGGCCGGTGGCGCCCGGGGTGTTCGTCGTCCTGTGGAGCAGCGCGTTCATCGCGGGCATCCCGGGGGTCAGGGCGGCGCCGCCGTTGTTGCTGATGTTCGGCAGGTTCGCCGTCGCCGGGGTGCTGCTGGGGGCGTACGCGCTGGTCAGGCGGGTGCCGTGGCCTCGTGGGCGGGACCTGGCGCACGTGGCCGTGGCCGGGCTGCTGATCCAGGCCGTGCAGTTCGGCGCCTTCTACAGCGCGCTCGGCGCGGGCCTGCCGGCCGCGGTCGTGTCCCTGGTGCAGGGGCTGAACCCGGTGGTCATCCTGCTGGTCGGCCGGGTGCTGGGCGAGCGGGTCGGCGCCGGGCAGTGGGCCGGGTTCGCGCTCGGCCTGGCCGGGGTGGTGCTGGCGGTGGCCGACCGGATCAGCCTGTCCGCGTCCGGGGTGGCGCTGTGCCTGCTGGGGCTGGCCGGGCTCAGCGCGGGCACCCTCTACCAGCAGCGGTACGCCCCCCGCATGGACGCGCTGAGCGGCACCGCGGTGCAGCTGCTGGTCAGCGCCCCCGCCGCCGGCCTCGCCTGCCTGGCGCTCGGCCCGGTCCGGGTGTCGGACTGGACGGCGTTCGGGCTGTCGGTCGGCTGGATGGCGCTGGTCAACTCCATCGCGGCGTTCATCCTGCTCAACCGGATGTTGCTGCGCTCCCCCGCCAGCCGGGTGAGCACGGTGTTCTTCCTGACCCCGGCCGTGACCGCCGTCCTGGCCTGGTCGCTGGCCGGGCAGCCGCTGCCCCCGCTCGCCGTGGCCGGGCTCGTCCTGGGCGGCTGCGGGGTGCTGCTGGCCAACCTCTCGACACGAAGAAGGGCGAACTGATGCGCATTCGCGGCGCGGTCCTGGAGGAGATCGGCCGGTCCCGGCCCTACGCGGAGTCGCGGCCCCTGACGGTCTGCGACCTGGAACTCGATCCGCCGGGGCCGGGCGAGCTGCTGGTGCGGGTGGAGGTGGCCGGCGTGTGCCACTCCGACCTGTCGGTGGTGGACGGCAACCGGGTGCGTCCGGTGCCCATGCTGCTCGGCCACGAGGCGGCGGGCGTGGTGGAGCAGGCCGGACCGGGCGTCGACGACCTCGCCCCCGGGCGGCGCGTCGTGATGACCTTCCTGCCCAGGTGCGGCGGGTGCGCCGGCTGCGCCACCGAGGGCGTGACGCCCTGCGTGCCGGGCAGCGCCGCCAACAACGACGGCACCCTGCTGAGCGGCGCGGTCCGCCAGCACAGGGACGGCGTCGCGGTGCTGCACCACCTCGGGGTGTCGGCGTTCGCCACGCACGTGGTGGTCGACCGGCGCTCGGTCGTCCCGGTCGATCCCGACGTGCCGGCCGAGGTCGCCGCCCTGCTCGGCTGCGCCGTGCTGACCGGCGGCGGCGCCGTGCTCAACGCCGGCCGGCCGCGCCCCGGGCAGACGGTCACGGTCGTCGGGCTGGGCGGCGTGGGCATGGCCGCGCTGCTCACCGCGCTGGCCCTCGACGACGTCCGGGTGATCGGCGTGGACGCCAACCCGGCCAAGCTCGCCATGGCCCGCGAGCTGGGCGCGCACGAGGTGTACGGCCCGGACGAGCTGACCGGCGAGGCGGACGTCGTGGTGGAGGCGGCGGGCAGCGCGCGGGCGTTCGAGACCGCGGTGACCGCGACGGCCCCCGGGGGCCGCACCGTCAGCGTGGGCCTGCCCGCGCCCGGCGCCCGCGCCTCGATCTCGCCGCTCGCGCTGGTAGCCGGCGGGCGCAGCATCATCGGCAGCTACCTGGGCTCGGCGCTGCCCGCCCGCGACATCCCGGTGTTCGCCCGGATGTGGCGCGAGGGCCGGCTGCCGGTGGAGCGGCTGGTCTCGGCCCGGATCGGCCTGGCGGCCGTCAACGAGGCGATGGACCAGCTCGCCGACGGCGCCGCCCTGCGCCAGCTGATCGTCTTCGACGACTGACCGCCGGGGCCGGACGCCACCCCGACGCGACGGCCGGCGTCTGGGGGCCGCGGCAGCTCCTTCGACCGGGCCATGGTCCGGCCCGTCGCCGTCTCCCAGTCGCACTCCACCAGCGTGCCGCCCTCGCGGACGAGCGGGCGCAGCAGCCGGTCGGCGCCGCCGAAAACGGGATGCGGCCGGGCCGCGTCCGGGGTGAGGATGGCCGCGCACGGCCGTCGGAGCCGTCCCCCGGACGAGGAGCGTGTCATGAGCGCCGCCGGAACCGCTCACCCGCAGGTCACCATCCGTACGGGCCGGCTGCGTGGCCGGATCGAGGGCGGCGTGGCCGTCTTCCGCGGCGTGCCGTACGCGTGCCCGCCGGTGGACGGCCTGCGCCTGGCCGCCCCCGCGCCGCCCGAGGCGTGGGACGGCGTGCGCGAGGCCGCCGCGTTCGGCCCGCCGCCGCCGCAGTCCAGGCTGCTGGGCGCCACCGGCGACGCCGGGGCCGACGGGAACTGGCTGACCGCCAACGTGTGGACCCCCGACCTGGGCGCGGCCCGGCTGCCGGTGATGGTGTGGATCCACGGCGGCGGCTACATGTACGGCTGGTCCGGCGACCCGCTCTTCGACGGCGGCGTGCTCGCCCGGGACGGCGTCGTCGTGGTCACCCTCAACTACCGGGTCTCCGCCGAGGGCTTCGGGCACTTCCGCGGCGCGCCCGCCAACCGCGGCCTGCTGGACCAGGTGGCCGCCCTGCGCTGGGTGCGCGAGAACGCGGCGGCCTTCGGCGGCGACCCCGGCCAGGTCACCGTCTTCGGCGAGTCCGCCGGAGCCGGGAGCATCGCGGCGCTGATGACGATGCCCGCCGCGGCCGGCCTGTTCCACCGCGCGATCGCGCAGAGCGTGCCGGGCCTGTTCCTCACCCCCGAGCTGGCCGCCGATCTCGCCGCCGCGGTGGCCGCCGAGCTGGGAGCGGCCCCGCACGCGGACGAGCTGGCGCGCCTGCCGCCGGAACGGCTGATCGAGGCCGGCGACGCGGTGGCGGCCGGGATGGGCGGCAGCCCGCGCTGGGGCCTGGCCGCGCACGTCCGCACGCCGTTCGCGCCGGTCGTGGACGGCGAGGTGCTGCCCGCGACGCCCTGGCGGTCGCCGTCAGGCGGGGTGGACCTGCTCGTGGGGCACAACCGCGACGAGTACCGGCTGTTCATGGCGCTCGGCGGCGAGCTCGGCCAGGTCACCGCCGAGCAGGCGGCCGCCGCGCTGCGGGCGCTGGCCCCCGACCCGGCGGCCTACCGGGCGGCCCACCCGGAGGCCGGCGACGAACGGCTGTACGAGCTGGTCCACTCCGACTGGCTGTTCCGGATGCCGTCCGTACGGCTGGCCGAGGCCCACGGCGGGCACGGCCGGGCCCACCTGTACGAGCTGACCTGGCCGGCCCCCGGCATGGGCGGGACGCTCGGCGCGTGTCACGGGCTGGGCCTGCCGCTGACGTTCGGCAACCTGACCGCGGGCGTGGCCGGGCTGCTGCTCGGCCAGGAGCCGCCGCCGCAGGCCGCCGAGTTGTCGGCCCGGGTGCGGGCGGCGTGGACCGCCTTCGCCGCGACCGGCGACCCGGGCTGGCCGGCGTACGAGCCGCGCGAGCGGCTGACCTGGATCATCGACACCGAGCCGGGCACGGCGGCGTACCCGGAGGAGGCGTCGCGCCGGTTGTGGGCCGGGCACGCCTTCGACCCGCTCCCGCTGACGATCTCCGGGCCGGCGTGAGCACCGGTCACCGCGGGCGGGCCGGGGTCAGTCGCAGGTCTGGGTGCTGACGGGGTTCGTGGCCGTGGCGGCCTGGCGGGCGTCGGGCGCGACCTCGCCGGCGGTCAGCGCGTAGCCGGTCTCCACCTGGCCGGCGACGGCGGCGAAGATCACGCCCAGGACGCGGCCGTCCACGGCGAGCAGCGGGCCGCCGGAGTTGCCCTGCTGGATCTTGCCCCGGATCAGGTAGACGTCCCTGGTCACCTGCGAGGCCCGGTAGATGTCGCGGCTGCCGGCCCGCTGCCGCTCGGCGACGCGGGCGGGCTCCGGCGTGAAGCCGCCGCCGTTCGGGTAGCCGGCGACCAGCGCGTCCTGGCCCTCCCTGGCCCGGGTGTCGAAGGAGAGCGGGGGCAGCCCGAGTCCGGGGACGTACAGGACCGCGACGTCCCGCCGGGGGTTGTACCAGACGACCTGCGCCGGGTGCGGCCGCTGCTGGTGGTCGACCACCTGCAGGTCCGTGTCCACCCCGGCCACGACGTGCGCGTTGGTCATGATGTGGTCGGGCGCGTAGGTGAAGCCGGTGCCGGTGATGCGCTTGCCGCAGGCGGAGGCGGTCCCCTGGACCTGCAGGATGCCCGTCCTGGCCTGCCGCAGCGCCGGGCTGCGCAGCACGGCCACGTCCGGCGGCGGCACCCGGACGGTGCTCATCCCGGCGATGGTGTCGAGCACCGGCGGAAAGTCGGACCGGTCGATGAACTGCTTGAAGGGCCGCTGCCAGTTCCGCGCCGCCTCGGGCGCCGCCGCGTCGAGCGTGGACAGCAGCGCCGAGCCGCGGATCTGCTCCACCGCCGGCGTCCACGGGCTGGAGACCAGCAGGCTGCCCACGAGCCAGGCGACCAGCAGCACGAACGTGGCGTTGACCAGCCCGCCGCCCAGGGAGTCCAGGATCCGGGCCGGTTCGCCGCGCAGGTACGTGCGTAACCGCACCCCCAGCGTGGACGCGGCGAACTGGCCGGCCAGCGCGATCAGGAACACGATGACGAGCGCGCAAGCCGTCTGCGCGATGTCGCCGGTCACGAGCGCGTTCGTCACGGCGGGGGCGACGGCGATGCCCAGCACGCATCCGGCGACGAACCCGATCGAGCTCGTCACCCCGACGACGAACCCCTGCCGGAAGCCCGCCACGCCGAACCCGACCACCAGAACGACCAGGACGACGTCGAGCAGATCACCGGACACAAGCAAAGACAATCATCTTTTCCCCGACAAGGGAGGATCCAGTCCGGTACGCCGGATTTCCTTGATCGGCGAGCGGGTCAGTCCGCCATGCCGATGACCTGCCGGACCGTCTCCGGACGGCCGAGCGCGGCAAGCACGGCGTGGGCGACGTCGGCGCGGGAGACGTACCGGCCGCCGGGCACGTTCTGGCCCACCGCCGTCCGGTAGGCGCCGGTCACGGGCTTGTCGGTGAGCTGCACCGGCCGGACCACCGTCCAGTCCAGGCCGCTGTCGCGCACGGCGTCCTCCATGACGGCCAGGTCCAGGTACTGCGGGCGCAGCGCGGCCTTGACCAGCGGATACACCACGTATCGCAGGAACGGCCCGTCGCCGGGGTCGTGCCGGGGCGGGTGGGGACGGCCCGGCGAGGGCGTGGTGCCCACCGGGGCGGCACTCACCACGACCAGCCGGCGGGCTCCGGCGGCCTCCATGGCCGCGAGGATGACCTCGGTGCCCCGGGACGCCACCCCGGCCGCGGCGTTGTTCGGCGGGCCGAGCGCCGACAGGACGGCATCGGCGCCCTCGACGGCGGGCCGCAGATCGGCCGCCTCGGCCGTGGTCAGGTCGGCGACGGGCACCACCCGGACCGGCAGCCCGTCCAGTCTGGCCGGGTCGCGCACGACCGCCGTGACGTCGTGCCCCTGGGCCAGCGACTGGGCGAGCAGGTGCCGACCGACGCCGCCGCCGGCGCCGAAGACGGTGAGTTTCACGAATCACTCCAAGGTTGCTGAAAGGGTCCGGTGCGAACAGCCACCCGTACGACGGAGTGAGCCCGCCGAAGGTGACGTCCCGCCAGGCCCTCAACCCCGGGCGCCCGGACGCGAGCTGCCCACCGGCTTCCGGCCGGGCCCGCTCAGAGGTCGGCCGTGACGTCGGGGACGTACCCTCCGGGGCGGCGCGGCGGACGGCGGTAGCCGGTGGCGGGCGGTCGCGGCGGGATCTCCAGCGGCGCCCGCTCGACCCGCCGGTAGGGGATCGTGGACAGCAGGTGCGCGATCATGTTGATCCTGGCCCGCCGCTTGTCCTCGCTCTCCACCTCGTACCAGGGCGCCTCGGGGATGTCGGTGTGCGCCAGCATCTCGTCCTTGGCCCGGGAGTACTCCTCCCACCTGGTGATCGACTCCAGGTCCATCGCCGACAACTTCCACCGGCGCATCGGGTCCGCCAGCCGGTCGCGGAAGCGCCGCTCCTGCTCGGCGTCGCTCACCGAGAACCAGTACTTGCGCAGCAGGATCCCGTCCTCGACCAGCAGCCTCTCGAAGATCGGGCATTGGTGCAGGAAGCGCGCGTGCTCCTCCGGGGTGCAGAACCCCATCACCCGCTCGACCCCGGCCCGGTTGTACCAGCTCCGGTCGAACAGCACGATCTCCCCCGCGGCCGGCAGGTGCTCGACGTACCGCTGGAAGTACCACTGCGACCGCTGCCGGTCGGTCGGGACGGGCAGCGCGGCGATCCTGGCCACCCGCGGGTTCAGGTACTCGGTGACCCGCTTGATCGTGCTGCCCTTGCCCGCGGCGTCGCGCCCCTCGAAGATCACCACGACGCGCCGCCCCTCGGCCCGCACCCACTCCTGCAGCTCCACCAGCTCTTGCTGGAGGCGGAGGAGTTCCTTCTCGTACGGCTTGCGGCGCAGCCTGTCAGTCCCCATGCCTGCGGATTCTAGAAGGGCGCCGCGCTCACTCCAGGCCGCGTTCACTCCAGGACGCGCTCACTCCAGGCCGCGCTCACTCCAGGACGTCGGAGAGCGGACGCCGGGGCGTGCCCTTCTCCTCGAAGGTGACCCCCAGCCGCATGATCATCTGCGGGTGCTCCCCCGAGAACAGCTCCAGCCGCAGGAACTCCCGCAACAGCTCCAGCTCCAGGGCCTGCGTGTGGAAGGCGGCGCTGACCCCGTGCGCCGACGCCTGCAGCAGCACCCGTTGCAGCGCCTGGCCGGCGGCCAGCCAGTCCCGCCGGTCGTCCGCCCGCGTGGTCAGCACGGCGACCACCCCGACCGCCGTCTCGTCCTGGCCGCCCGGTGCGCCCCAGCCCTGCCGCCACGCGTAGTGACGCTGGGGGAAGACCGCCTCCGTCGGCGCGCCCTCGCGCGGGTAGCTCCCGGCCGGCACACCGTCGGCCCGCGTGCTGCCCGGCGGCCTGGCCCACCGCACGACCTCCAGGCCGAACCGCTGATCCTGCTCCTGCACGCCCTGCGCCGCCCGGGTCAGCGCGGCCAGCACCTCCACCGCCTCCGCCGACCGGACGGGCGTCAACCGGACCCCCTCGCCCATCGCCGCCCTCACCAGCGACTCCACGAACGCGTCAGGGACCGGGACGTCGGCGAAACCCGCCCGATGCGTGTGACGCCGCTCGATCTCGCCCCCGAGCACCCGCGTCACCTCGTCCGGCTCGCTCTCCCGGCCCGGCCGGACCGTCGCCAGCAACCCGGGCCGATCGGGATCCGGCAGGACCCGGACGACCGGCTCGAACCCCGCGCACCGCATCGCGACGCACATCGTGAACAGCGCCGCGCCACAACTGATCACCAGCTCCCGCCCGGTCACGTCGCCGGCCTTGAGCTGCCTGCCGGTGTCGGCCTTCAACCCGATCTCCACGTCGGAGACCGAGAAGGTCCACGGCTGGGTGTTGTGCACGGAAGGGGCCCATCGAGCGGCCTCGACCGCCGCGTCCATGGCCTGTCTCGGCGAGCACGTGCTCATGGTCCACCTCCAGAAGACGACCGCGGCGAAATGTGCGGTCTTCTCTGTCCGGCCTACCCCGCTTCGGCCTTCTCTGTCCGGCCTGCCGCGCTTCGGCCTTCTCTGTCCGGCCTACCCCGCCAGGATGAGTCCTCCCGGGGCGCCCGCCCCAGGGCCGGAGGGCCCGCGCCACCGGGTCCGAGGACCCTGCCGGCGAGCGTACGGCGCCGATGCCGGAAGGCCACGGAGTTCAGGACGTCCGGCGGTGTCGCCCCGCGGTCGCGCGCGTCAGTCTGGGACCAGGATCGTTCACGGGAAAGAGATGATGATCATGATCCCGATCCGCCCCCTCCTCGCCGTCGCCCTGGCGGTGGCCGTCACCGGCGTGCCGGCCTCACCCGCGCGGGCCGCGCGGCAGGCCGCCGTCCCCGTCCTGGTCGGCATCCGGGCCGCGCACCTGCCCGGCGTCGACCGGCTGGTCTTCGAGTTCCGCGGCCCGGTCCCGGCCCGGCAGGACGTGCGCTACGTGTCCCGGCTGGTCGCCGACGGCTCCGGACGGACGGTCGGCGCGGTCGGCGACGCCCTCCTCCAGGTCCGCTTCGACCAGGCCGACGGCCACGACCGCCGGGGCCGGGTCACCTACGGCCCCGCCCGCCGGACCTACGCGCTGCCCGGCGTCGTCCAGGTCGTCAACACCGGCGACTTCGAGGCCACGCTCACCTTCGGCGTCGGCCTGGCCAGGCGCGTGCCCTACCAGGTCCGCACGCTGACCCGGCCGAGCCGGGTCGTCGTCGACCTCACCACGTCCTACCGGACCGTGTCCGTGCGCGACCACTTCCTCGACACCACCGCCCGGAGCCCGCGCACGGCGTCCGTGACCCGCCCGGTGGCCCCGCCGGAGACCGCCTACGGCGCGCTGCAACGGCTGTTCGCCGGCCCGACCGAGGCCGAACTGGCGCGCGGCCTGCGCTTCGTCAGCTCCGGGGCCACCGGCTTCGGCAGGCTGACCGTCGCGGACGGGATCGCCAGGGTCCACCTGACCGGCCCGGTCGACGGCGGCGGATCGGCCTTCACCGTCGCCGACCAGATCAGGCCGACGCTCAAGCAGTTCCCGGCGATCCGGTGGGTCAAGATCTATGACGCGGCGGGGCGTACCGGGCATCCCGCCGGGCCGTCGGACTCGGTACCCCGCTCGCTGGAGCCCGGCTGAGGCCGGACGGGGTGCCTGTGGGCACGTTTTCCCAGGAGAACGGCCATGTTGATCTTCTTGGTTCGTTCATGATGGCGGGGTGACCACGCCTTGTCCTCCGTGATCCGAACGCGGGGCCGCCCCGTCCGTCATGACGGACCCGGGACGAAGGTCCTCCCGTCAAGAGCCGCCCGCCCCTGCCGTCCCCGCCGGGGCGCCCGCACAGTGCTTCAAGGAGGTGTCCGTTGAAAGCGTTGATCGACCTTCTGGCCCGGCGCGTACGCCTGTACCGCCCCGACGGCAATCCCCTGCGCCGCCGTTCCGACCGGCTGGAGGCGCTCGCGGTGCTGGTGACCGGGCTCGTGGTGCTGGCGGGCGTCTGGCCCGCCGTCCTCGTGGGCCGGCTGGCCTACGAGGGCGCGCTCCGCGAGGAGAGCGCGCACGCCGTGGGGCGGCATCAGGTCAGGGCGACGCTGCTGGCCGACGCGCCGGCCGCCCGCGTCGCCCTCACCGAGATGCCCATGGGCGAGCAGCGGGCGATGGCGAGCTGGACGACGTCCTCGGGCGCGGCGCGCAGCGGCCCGGTGCCGGTCCCCGCGGTGGCCAGGGCCGGCTCCACGGTCCCGTTGTGGATCGACGCCGCCGGCCGGCCCGTGCCGCCGCCCACCGCCCGCACGGTCCTGCGGACGAGGGGCGTGGCGACCGGCCTCCTGCTCATGTCCGTGATCGCCCTGGCCGCCGCGGGCGGCTTCGCGGCGTTCCGGTGGTGGACGGATCGGCGGCGGTACCGGGAGTGGGAGGTCCAGTGGGCACGGGCCGGCGAGGACTGGGGACGGCGCCGCAGCCCCTGATTCGCACCGGCCGTCCGTCACCGCGGCTCACGGCCTCTGATTCGCGCTGTCCTCCTGCCACCGCGGCTCACGGGCCCTGATCCGCGCCGATTGTCCTTCACCGCGGCTCACGGGCCCTGATCCGCGCCGCTCGTCCATCACCGCGGCTCGCGGCCTTCGGCGCTGTCGGCGGGGCGGATCACCGCGACCGGGCAGTGCGCGTGGTGCAGCACCCCTCTGCTGACCGAGCCGAGCAGCAGCGAGCCGAACGCGCCCCGGCCGCGCGAGCCGACCACCAGCAGGTCGCAGGGCGCGCCGGTGAGCGCCTCGACCGGATGGGCGCTCTGCACGTCCTCCACGACCGTCACCTCGGGATGCCGCTCCCGCCATCCGGCCGTCCTGGTCCGGATCACCTCCCGCTGGGCGGCCCGGACCTCGTCCACGTCGTAGGCGATCTCCGGTGCGAAGGCGTGCACGGGGATCTGCCAGGCGTGGATCAGGCGCAGCCGGGCGCCGCGCAGGGCGGCCTGCTCGAAGGCGTAGCCGACGGCCGGCTCGCAGACGCCGGAGTCGTCGATCCCGACGCCGACCTCGCCCACCCGCTCCGGCGGGTCCGCGCGCACCACCACCACGGGACACCGCACCTGACCGGCCACCTGCATGGTCACCGACCCGAGCAGCGCGCCGGCGAACCCGCCCAGCCCCCGGTTGCCGATGACCAGCTCGTCCGCCCGCCGCGCCTGATCCTGCAGGACGGCCGCGGGCGTCCCCTCCACGATCTCGGCGTGCACCGGCACGGACGGCTGCCGCGCCCGGACCGCCGCCTCGGCCCGCTCCAGCACCCTGGACGCCGCCAGCAGCAAATTGTTCCACTGCCCGAAGTCGGGGAACCGGCCGACGGCGTACGGCTGCCGGTCCAGGGCGTGCACGATGTGCAACTCCGCGCCCGTCCGCGCCGCGTCGTCGGCGGCCCATCCCAACGCGGCGTCCGACGGCGCGGAACCGTCCACGCCGACCATGATCCGTCCCGGCATGCTGCCTCCCGGCCGTGGATCTTCCTCGGCCCCCGCCTGCCCAAAGTCAGGAGCGGGCGAAGAAAGCCCAAGTTCGCGGGCCGGAGGCCGTCCTGAGCTGCCCCGGGTCGCCTCCGCCGCCAGATTTCTCCAAGTTTTGGGGCTGGCGATCCTGTCCGCTCACCTCCCGGACGGCTGAATGAGTAGGGGAGGTATGAGCGATGTCTGAGCTGGTCGTGGTGGGTGTCGACGGATCGCCGTCCGGGTTCGACGCCGTGGCGTGGGCTGCCGACGACGCCTTCAGGGCGGGGGCCGAGCTGCGGATCGTGTCCGTGGTGGAGACCTGGCCGTACCAGGTTCCGCAGATCGCCGCCGTCGAGTGGGAGAGCTCGATGACCGAGCGCGCGCGGGAGATCCTGGCCAAGGCGCAGGAGATCGTCGGCGAACGCCGGCCCACGGTCGAGGTGAGCACCCGGGTCATGACCGGGAAGGCGTCGGTCGTCCTCCGGGAGCAGGCGGCCGAGGCCGCCGAGCTGGTGGTGGGGCGCAGGGGGGCGGGCGGCTTCGCCGGTGCCGTGCTCGGCTCGGTCAGCATGAGCGTGGCCGGTCAGGCGCCCGGCCCGGTGGTCGTCGTCCGCGACGGGGACACCGCCTCCCATGACGAGGTCGTCGTCGGCGTGGACGGCTCCCCCGCCTGCGAACCGGCCCTCGACTACGCCTTCCGGCAGGCCGAGCTGCGCGGCGGCAGCCTGCGGGCGGTGCACGCCTGGCCGCTGCCGTTCGCGCTGGCGCCCGACTTCTCCTGCGACATCGAGGCGCTGCGGGAGAGCCACCTGCGCGTCACCAGGGAACAGCTCACCCCGTGGCAGGAACGGCATCCCGACGTCAGGGTGATCACGGACGTCCAGTGCGGCCATCCCGTCAAGACGCTCGTCGCCGCGGGCGACCGGGCCGACCTGCTGGTGGTCGGCTCGCAGGGCAGGAGCGGGCTGGGCTCGTTCGTGCTCGGCTCGGTCATGCGCGGCGTCCTGCACCACGCGCGCTGCACCGTCGCGGTGGTGCGCGAGCGCCCCTGAACCGGCGGCGGGGCCTCCCGGCCCGCCGTCCAGGGACCAATGCCCCCACGGCGTGCCCCCCTTGAAGGAGATCGCCGTCGCCGTCCCGCACCGGGCGTTGTGGATGGACGTGAACTTTCGGCGTGTCACGCCGTGCGCGGCGTCACCAGCCCCGACTCGTAGGCCAGGACCACGAGCTGGGCGCGGTCGCGCACGCGCAGCTTGGCCATCGCCCGGTTGACGTGGGTCTTGGCGGTCATCGAGCTGATCGCCATGTGAGCGGCGATCTCGTCGTTGGACATCCCCCGCGCGACCAGGGCGACGGCCTCGCGCTCGCGGTTGGTCAGCTCCCGCAGCTCCTCGCCGGCGGTGGCGGCGGGCGGGCGGGTGACGTACCGGTCGATCAGCATGCGGGTGATCGACGGCGCGAGCAGCGCGTCGCCGCGGGCCGCGACGCGCACGGCGTGCAGGAAGTCCTCCGGCACGACGTCCTTGACGAGGAACCCGGCCGCGCCGGCGCGCAGCGCGTTGAAGACGTACTCGTCCAGGCCGTAGTTGGTCAGGATGACGACGCGCACGCCGGCCAGGGCCGGATCGGCGGCGATGCGGCGGGTCGCCTCGATGCCGTCCACGACCGGCATCTGGATGTCGATGAGCGCGACGTCCGGCAGGTGCTCCCTGGCCAGGGCCAGGCCCTGCGCCCCGTCGGCGGCCTCGGCGACCACCTCGATGTCGTCCTCCAGGTCGAGCAGCGCGCGGAACCCGCCGCGCAGCAGCGGCTGGTCGTCCACCAGCAGGACGCGGATCACGGCGTGCGGTCCATCGGCAGCTCGGCCTGGACGGTGAAGCCGCCCGCGCCGCGCGGGGCCGCCCGCAGGCTGCCGCCGAGCGCGGTGACGCGTTCGCGCATGCCGATCAGGCCGACGCCGGGCACGGGGGCGGCGTCCGGCGTGGCGGTGCCGTCGTCGTCCACGCGGATGGCCAGCGCGTCGGGACGGTAGTCGATGCGGACCTGCGCGGTCGCGGCGGCGGCGTGCCGGGCGATGTTGGTCAGCGACTCCTGGACGATCCGGTACGCGGTCCGGTCCACCGCGGCCGGCACGTCACGTCGTTGCCCTTCGATCGTCAGCGTCGCGTCGAGGCCGGTGGTCCGGGCCCGTTCCAGCAGCTCGGGGACCCGGTCCAGGCCGTGCGGCGGAGTCGTGTCGTCACGCAGCGCCTCCAGGGTCGCGCGCAGTTCCCTGGTCGCCTCGCGTCCGGCCTCCTGGATCACCAGCAGCGCCTGCGGCACCTGCTCCCCCTTCCTGCGGGCCACGTGCACGGCCACCTCGGCCTGCACCTTGATGACCGAGATCTGGTGGGTGAGCGAATCGTGCAGGTCCCGCGCGATGCGCAGCCGCTCCTCGTCGGCACGCCGCCGCGCGGTCTCCTCCCGGGTGCGCTCGGCCTCCTCCGCCCGTCCCTCCGCCTGCCGCAACGCCTCGCCTGCGGCGCCGGCCGCGACCAGCCAGGCCAGCTCCAGCGCGCCCCTGGCCTGCGCGAACGCCTCGCCCGTGTCGTGCAGCCCGGAGGCCAGCGCGGCCAGGGGCAGCAGGGCCAGCACGATCACGCTCGCGGCCACGGTGACCAGCCGCCGTCCGGCCCGCATCGCCGCGTACACCGCGAACAGGTACGCCACCGCCGGCACGTCGAACCCGGCCGCCTGGTACCCCACCGCGCACAACCCCGTCACGGCCAGGACGGGCACCGGCGCCCGGCGGCGCGCGGCCAGCGCCAGCCCGCCGGCCGCCAGCAGCGCGTAGCCGAGCGGCGCGAGGTAGGTGGCGGAAGGCTGCCCGGACACCCCGGTGACCACCAGCGCCGCCGCCACACCGGCAGCGATCAGCCAGTCGATCCCCCCGGCTCCGACGCCGAGCCGCCCTGTGCTCATAAGCGCACCATAGCCGCATGTCCGGCCGGACGACTCCGGCAGGAGGATCACCCGCCGCCTACCGCGGACGCGGTACGTCCGCGCCTGCCTGCCGCCCGTGCGGTAGCCGGCTGCGGCGCCGGCGGCACCCCGACAAGCCCGCTCCCGCCGGACGACCGGCGGCGGCCCTGAGGGTCATGCTCTTCCACGTCAACGTCCAGCCGAAGGGGAACCCGCCATGTTCATCGACCACCTGCTCGCGGCCCAGGCCGACCCCGTCGCCGCGTACGCCATGACCACCGGCCGGATGTGGTCCCTGATCGCCGCCGGGCTGGGCCTGGCCGGCGTCGCCGCCGGTGGCCTCGGCCTGGCCCGCGCCACCGGCCACCTCCGCCGCCGCACCACCTCCGACACCACCCCCGGCACCGGCACCGGGACGGGGACCGTGGCCGGGACCGGGAAGCGCGGGGCCGTCGTCGCCCTGGCCGCGGGGGTGACCAGCATCGTCATCGGCGGCTGGGTCATCGGCGCCGCCAAGGGCGGTCCGGGCACCGGCTACGGCATCGTCGGCGGCTACCTGGACCTGATCCTCGGCCTGGCCGCCGTCGTCCTCGGCGTCCTCGTCCTGAACCGCGCCCGCCGCCCGGCCTGACCGCCGAACAGGTCGGTTTTCGTTCAAGAGGTCAAGGTCAGGGCAGTTGCGGGTCATGGACGAACAGGACAAGCTGCCCGAGGACATGCCGCCCGCGGTCGGACGGGTCAACGGGGAGAGCGACACCACCGCCGCGCGGGCGGCGGTCGAGGTGAGGGACACTCCCCGGCCGATCCCCGCCGAGCCGGTCGAGCCACCGCCCGATCCGGAGGAGAAGGTCGCGCAGGAGCGACGGGAGGTGGCCGAGGGTTCCGGCGAGGACGAGGAACCGGACGTGGAGCCGACCGACTAACCCACCCGCCCACCTTTCCACCCGCCCACCACGCCCACCACCCGCCCACGTGTCCGCCCGCCCATCCGCGACGCCCGCCAGGACGCCAGGGCGCCAGCCCTCCAGGACGGATCCGCCGGGGCGTCAGGAGGGCAGGAGGGCGTGGGAGAGCTGGTCGGCGCTCCAGCTCTCCCACTGCGCCGGCGTCCAGCCGCACTCGCGAATCATCACCAGGAACAGGTCCGGTGACAGCAGCCCGACGGTGATGTCGGTGGCCCGCTCGGCGGTCAGGCCGGGACGCAGGGCGTCCAGGCGGTCGAGGATGGCGACGACCTGCCCGTGGGCGGTGTGCCGCTGCTCGCTGTTGATCGCCCACTGGGCGGCCATGTCGGCGTCCGTGGCCGCCGCGTCGCGGACCACCGCCAGGACGGGGGCGACGCGGCCGAGGATGACGCCGCTCTGGTGCACCCACCCCTTCACGACCTCCACCGGGTCCCGCGACGCCTGCAGGGCCGCGAACCAGGGCCGTTCCAGCAGCGGCACGGGCTCGTCGTCACCGGCCGAGGCGACGTCGACCACGTGCTTGAGCAGCCGGCTCTTGGTCCCGTAGTGGAAGTACACCGTCTGCACCGAGACCTCGGCCGCGTCGGCGATCTGCTGGAAGGTCGTGCCTGCGTAGCCACGCACGACGAACAGCCCCTGGGCGGCGGTCACGATCCGGCTTCTGGTCTGGGCCGAGCGCCGCTTGGGGCTCTTGACGTCATCCATCGATTTAGAGTACCACTTTAGAGTAGTACTTTAGAGCGATGCTACAAAGGGTGGTGAGGCATGACGTCCATCGCGATCCGGCTCCACACGCTGCGGAGACGGCCATGAGCGCGCTCCATCTGCCTGCCGGCGGCGGCGCCGTCCACTCGTTCCTCGGCACCAGCATGACCGTGAAGGCGGGCGGGACGGAGACCGGCGACCGGCTCACCGTCATCGAGCAGGAATGCCCGCCGGGCTTCGCCACGCCCCTGCACGTGCACCGGGACGACGACGAGGCGTTCTACGTGCTGTCGGGGACGGCGCGGATGTACTGCGGCGAGCGGTCGTGGCAGGTCGCCGCCGGGGCCTTCGTCCTGCTCCCCCGCCGGGTGCCGCACGCCTTCGCCAACGGCCAGGACGCTCCCCTGCGCCTGCTCCAGCTCACCTGGCCCGCCGGGTTCGAACACTTCGCCGCCGAGGTCGCCGCCGGGGACGTCGATCCCGGCCGCCTGGCCGAGGTCGCAGCCCGCCACGGCTACCAGGTCATCGGCCCGCCCCCGGCACACCTCCCTCCGCCCCCCATGCCCTGAGGAGTCCTCATGAAAGGCATCCGCAAGACCGCCGGCGTGCTCGTGTCCGCCGTCGTCCTGGCGTCGTCCGTCACCACGACGGCCGGCGCGTCCGCCCTGGAGCAGAAGACGTACGTCTGGCGCGGCTACCTCTCGGCGGGCGAGTGCACGATCGAGCCCGGCGCGACCTGGACCCTGTACTCCAACGGCACGGCGCGCCTGGACGCCACCGTCTCCAGCCTCGGCGACGAGGACGCCTGGCTGATGTGGGCGCATCTGAAGGACGGCGCCGGCGCCCTGCTCGGCGACATACGCGTGTACGGCAGCACCAGCACCAAGTTCGTCAAGAACCTGCACGACCGACGGACCTACCGCTGGATCGCCAAGGGCCAGTTCGACCCCGACCTGTTCGACCTGGTCAAGCGCATGTCCCTGAGCAAGCACTGCTGAGCCGCCCGGAACGGTCCCGCCAGCACACGCCCGCCGGCACTTCGACGAGAGGACGCCCATGAGCCGCGCAGCCCCACCATCCCGAACCGGCACGGCCGCCGCCGCCCTGCTCGCGGCGACCTTCTGCCTCACCACACCGGCGCCCGCGGCGGCGGCCGGCAGCGCGTGCGACCCGTCGCTGGTGGCGCCGTCCGGCAGTCTCATCGGCGGCCTGTGGCGCTCCAACGGCGGCGAGCGCAGCGTGTACGGCTGCCCCACCACCAAGGAGTTCGGATATCCGGACAAGAAGGGCTCCTGGCAACGCTTCACCAACGGCAAGATCGCCTGGTCGCCGAACCTCGGCGACGGCACCCTGGTCCGCGTCTACCAGAAGGGCCAGAACCTCGTCTTCAAGTGGAGCGGCCTCGGCCGTGACTGGGACTTCTTCAACGTCCGCTGGAGCAAGGACGGCGGCAAGGCCACCCAGGTCCGTACGGGCCGGCTGACCGCCTGGAGCGGCCAGTACGTGATGGCCCCCTACGTACGGGACGGCGTCGGCACCACGACCAACGGCCACGAGGTGAACACATTCGCCTTCGTCGTCCAGGGCTGCGACAGGGCGACCTTCGGCTCCGACTGCGGCCCCTGGAGCATCCCCACCTCCATCGGCCTCGCCCACTGACCAGCCTCGCCGCGGGGACGGCCGGAAGCGTCGTCCCCGCCGGGTACGCGTCCGCAAGATCGATGACGACGAAGACCGGCGCCTGGCGGAAGGCATGGTTGTAGACGGCCCTTGGCGTACTCGTCGAAGAGTCGCGAGAAGGCCGCCCCGATCGACGCCGTTCGACGGCCACCTGGAGGAACGGACCGATGCCCGCACGCCGCACGGAGAGGGCATCGGCCGATCCTGACGGTCGCCGTCGACGGCCGGCTCGACCGGTGAAGGGCTCCGGACCATGGCCGAGAGCCTTCACCGGCGTTCTGCCATCTCCTGGTTCAGACGCGGCGCTCGTCGACGCCCACGGCGCCGACGCCCGTGCCGAACCGGCCGCAGACGCCCTGGGACTGGCCAGAACCACCCGGCGGGAGGTCGACCCAGTCGCCGACGACGTCGGGCGCCCAGCCGCAGGTGATCACGGCCCGGAACCGCCAGGTCTCGCCCGTCGGGTTGCTGCACATCGCGATGCCGAGGTAGTTGTCGTTGTTGTGGACGAAGGTGTCGCAGTCGAGGACCGTGGCGGCCGACGCGGGCGTGGTGAACCCCAGCGACAGCAGGGCGACGGACCCGGCGACGACCGCCGCGACATGCTTTGACTTGCGCAATGCCCCTCCTGAACGAATGCTTGCCTGTCACTTGCTGTGATGCAGCGTACGCAAAGAGTGGCGGAGGCGGAAGGCGCGGTCTCGTCAGGAGTCGCTTCCCCGGGGCATCGGCGAGGCGGGGCGTTCATGCCGTGTTGGTCGGCGAGGGCCACGAGCGTCCGTTCCCCTGCCCCGGCTGGTCGCCGAAGGCCGGGGTGAGCTCGTACAGGAGCCGTTGGGAGCCCTGGTAGAAGGCGGCCAGCAGCGGGGGCGCCGCCTCCAGTTCGGCGGCCAGGACGTCGAGCGCGGCGGGCAGGTCGACGTCCGCGGTCGCGACCGCGACGCAGGCACAGCCGGCCAGTTCGGCGGCCAGCGGCTGGATCGCCCCGGTGAACAGGCCGGCGATCGGGTGCGGCACCACCTCCTGGCGCAGTGCGTCCATGACGAGGGCGGCGATGCTGTGCAGGTGCGGGAAGCGCGCCGCGGTGGCGATCATCGCCTCGTGCACCGGTCCGGCGTCCAGGCCGGGGCGGGCGACCACCCGCAGGTGCCGGGGCGTCAGGGGGAGCCAGGTCCAGTCGATGGTGTCGGCGTCGGCCACCACCACGTCGTCACGATCGTCGGTCAACGCCCGCAACGCCAGGACGTCGGCCCCGCCGCACAGCAGCAGCGTCGCCGGTGGCAACATCCGATCGACGGACGGGAACAGCGGCGGCGCGAGCGGCGGCGCAGGCGCGAGCCGCGGTCGCGCCACCTCCCCGAGACCCGCACCACCGGCCACCGACCGCCCTGCCTCCCGCCCAAGAGGCGCACCACCGGCCACTGACCAACCTGCCTCCCGCCCAAGAGGCGCGCCACCGGCCACCGACGGGCCTGCCTCCTGGCCGAGAGCCGCGCCACCGACCGTCCCCGATCGGCCCGTCTCCTGGTCGGCGTCCCCCGGACGGGCCGGGGCGGGCACGAGCCCGGCACCGGCCTGCGGCAACGCGCCCCGTTCCGCCGCATCGCCAGGCCGGCCAAGCCCTGCGGGTCTGTAGCGCGGGGCCGGCTCTGGGGGTTCGTCACGCGGGGCGAGTTCTGCGGGTTCGTCACGCGGGGCGAGTTCTGCGGGTTCGTCACGCGGGGCGAGTTCTGTGGGTTCGTCGCGCCACGGCGGTCCCGCCTGGTCGACGAGCAGGGCAGGGCCGCCGGGCGCGACGTGACCCGGTGTGGGGGCGGAGCCGTTCGGTGCCGGCTCGGGGGTGTTCAGGGCGGTGGCGGGGCGGAGGGGCTCGCCTGGCCGCCAGGGCCCGCCGGCGGCGAGCGGGGAGACGGCGGTGGCGGCGGGGACGATGGCGCGGACCAGCGCGACCGCGTCCTCACCCGCCCCGCACTCCAGGAAGACCTCCGCGCCACGGGCGGCCAGCCCCCGGACGGCCTGGTGGAAGTGCACGGCGACGACCATGGCGTCGGCGGTCACCCCCACAGGATCGTCGTCGGGGGTGAGCAGGCGTCCCAGCGTCGGCGAGAACACCGGCCAGCGCGCCGGAGCCGTCCTGACGCCGGACAGGCGGCCTCTCAGGTCGGCGGCCGCGGCGGCGACCGCGGGCGTGTGGGCGGGGTGCGGGACCTGGAGTGCGGCGTTCGTCCAGCCCAGGTGTCCGGCGATCCGGGCCGCCTGCGGCATCAGCTCGCGCGGCCCCGACAGCACGCACCGCCGCGGCGTGTCGTCGCAGCCGACCACGAGATGGGGATGGTCGAGCAGCGCGACCAGGTGCCGGGCCTGCACGGCCGAGACGTCGAGGGACATCATCGCGCCCGGCCAGCCCAGGCCGGTCAGCGCGCGGCTGCGTGCGCAGGCCAGACGCGCGCCGTCGCCCGCGCTCAGCACCCCGGCGGCGACCAGGGCCCACAGCTCGCCGAGGCCGTGCCCCACCAGCGCGTACGGCTGGAGCCCCTCGCGCACGAGGGTGTCGAAGGTGGCTAACGACACCGCCATCAGGGCCAGGTAGTGGCTCTCGGGGCCGGGCGGGCGGGGGGCGTCCGGGGTGAGGAGGTAGGCGCTGAGCGGTGGCGAGCCGTACTCGGCGGCGACGGCGTCGATCTCCGGCAGGAGCTCCGGCACGGCCGGCGTACGGGCGGCCAGGGGCGCCAGCACCCCGGCGGCGGGCATGGCTACGCTGCCCGGGAAGACCGCGACGACTTTGCTGCGCATGTAGTCCCTTCCTGGAGGCGGGGCTTTGCGGCGCACGGGAAAGGACCGGCGAAGGGCGCGTCGTGGCGAACCGCTCGCGCCCGTCGCCGGCGTCCGTCCGGCCGAACGACTGATACCGCTCGCACACGATAAGTAGTCGTGTCATTGCGACACGTCACCCTATCGACGGAGAAACTCGCCTATAGCCGTCCGCCCCCCTTGCGACTCGGGCCCCGAAGTGTGCACTCGCCTCGCGACATCACTTTGCGTGATTGGTTAGTCACTTATGGCGGTCGGGATTCTGGGGAGCGCGTCCGTCCCGGTGATACGAACGGGTGGGTCAGTGCGACCCGGGGGGTGCGCGATGGAAATCTGCCCGGAAGAGCTCGGCGGCGGCCACGGTGACGACGGACGAGCCGGGCCCGCCGCCGGGCGCGGGGTGCTGCACGGCGCGTTCGCGGTGCTGGAGGAGCTCGCGCGGGTGGAGGAGGCCGGGCTGACCCAGCTGGCCGTGGCCACCGGCCTGCCCAAGGCGACCGCCCACCGGCTGTTGTGCCGGCTCACCGACCTCGGCCTGGTCCACCGCGAGGACGGCGGCCGCTACCGCATCGGCACGCGGATGTTCCGCTGGGGTCAGCGCTGGTCACCGGCCCAGGTGCTGAGCACGGCCGCCGTGCGTCCGCTGCGCCGGCTGGCCGCCGCCGGCTGCGCGGCGACCATCGCGGTCAGGGACGGCGACGACGTCATCGTCGTCTCGGGGATCGGCGACCCGGCCGTGGACGAGGTCTTCCGCATGCGTCCCGGCCTGGTGCTGCCGGCGGCCAGCGCCGCCGAGGTCGTGCTGGCGGTGGGGAACCCGGCGGCGGTCGGCCGTCCCGCTCCCGGCTGGAGCCTGCCGGAGGGGCACTCCCCGGCCGAGTGGGCGCGGCGGGTCGGCGACGCCCGCGAACGGCGGGTGGCGTTCGACTTCGAGGCGGCCCTGCCGCCGCTGGGATGTGTGGCCGCCCCCGTGCGCGCGCCGACGGGGGCCGTGGTGGCCGCCGCGGCCGTCGTGGTGGTCGGCACGAACCGGCTGCCCTTGCTGGCCGACGCCGTACGCGAGACCGCGGCGTGCATCAGCGCCAACCTGGCCCGGGTGCCGGGCGCGGGCCGCGCCCTGAGCCTCCTGGCCGCCCCGGAGGGCCCGCCACCCGGCCGGTAGGTCGGGCTAGGCGTCGAAGTCGATCACCAGCCGTCCCAGCCGGGCGCGCAGCGGGACGCTGTCCGCGTGCGCGAGCCGCTCCCCCACCGGGACCCGCTCCGGCGCGCCACCACCGGCCGCGTCGATGACGATCGTCTCGTCGGCCGTGCCGGGATCGGTGCGGTAGCGTTCGCGCTCCTCCACCAGGAGGCGGTACTGCCAGACGATGTCCAGCACCGCCGGCGGGATCACCGCCGACCACTGGTAGCCGGTCCGGGCCGTGCCGCACTTCAGTTCGGCCTTGATCGGCGTGTCGGTCCAGTCGAGCTCCTCCGCGCTGGTGAAGGGCCGCCGCTGGACGGTCGCGGTGACCCGGTGGCTCGCCGCGACCCCGGGCAGCCCGGCACCGGCCGGCGCGCCGAGCTCGGTGGCGGCGGCGGGCCCGGCGAGGACGACGCGCAGCCCGCCGCCGGACACCTCCTCGACCGTCAAGGTCCGGCGCGGCACGAGCTGCGCGAACTCGGCCTGCACCACCGGCGACAGCTCCAGCCCCGTCAGCGCGTGCGGCTGGTAGCGGGCCAGGGCCAGACGCAGGTACGGGAAGCAGGCCGACGCCTGCCCGGCGGCGCCCAGGTCCACGTCCACGTCGGCGAACCACAGGCGTTTGGCCGCGTCGTAGGACGGCTCGTACGCCACGACGGCCCCGGTCAGCTCGCGGCCCTCCCCCGACTCGGCCAGCCGCAGCCCGACGGCGGTGACGGGGCCGGGGAAGTTGCCGGGAGCGGGCGGGGGCAGCACGGTCGCGTCCGACCAGACGGGATCGGTGCCCCACCGGGTCGCCAGGCGGCCGGGCAGCGCGTCGCCCCCGGGCGGGTCGAGGACGACCGCCAGCGACTCGTCGTCGCCGGAGGAGAACCACGGCCGGTCCAGGTGGACCCGGACGCCGGCCCCGTCGCGTACCGACACCAGACGCCGCTCGCGGCGGTCCTGCTGCCGGCTCCACCGGAAGGTGGGCAGCAGGTACGACGGTTTCGGCGGCTCCGGCCGCCTGCTCGCGGGCACCGGCCAGCCCCGCCCGGACGGCCCGGCGCTCGGCTCGCCGGCACTGGTGACGAGGCCGGGATCGGCGGTGATCGACGGGTGGAAGTACTCGCGGAACCGGGTGGTGGCGGTCGGCCGGTAGGCGACGTTGCGGTGCAGCGTGTCGCCGAAGTCGTGGCGGACCGGGGTGGCCGAGTGCGGCAGGCGCACCTCGTCGCGGTCGGAGTGGGCCAGCTCGACCCGGCCGACGTGGGCGTGCTCCCTGATCCGGCGGGGGGCCGGTTCGGTGACGTCGTCGATCCAGCGCGTCCAGGTGGCGTCGATGTCGACGTGCCCGGTGCTGCGGGGGTGGGCGCGCAGGGCGCCCCGCAGGTCGGCGAAGGTCTGTTCGGGGTCGCGGGCGAAGTCCAGCCCGGCGAGCGCGGGCGGCGACAGCGGGCGTTCGACAGCGTGCACGAGGCGCAGCTCCGTGTACGGCGTGAGCAGCCAGTTCAGCCCGGCCACGGTCTCCTCGGCGATCAGCTCCCGCTCGGCGTCGGTCAGGTCGCGCCAGAAGTCCGAGACGAGCAGGCGCTGCCAGACGGGCAGCAGGGCGAGGTCGGCCGCGGTGAGCCGGCAGCTGAGCCGTACGGTCGCCGTCTCGGCCTTGGGCAGGTGGACGGTGAGCCGGCGCGGGACGTCCTGCCATCGCGGCGGCCCGTCCCCCTCCTCGATCCGCAGCGTGAACGGCGCCGCGTCCGGCCAGACGTCGTGGAAGCCGTCGTAGAAGGAGACGGGGTGGATGGGCGGCGCGCCCGGCAGGCCGTACAGCGTGACGCCCCTGGCCAGGACGTCGGGCAGGTACGGCAGGATCAGCTCGGCGGCGGTGTGCACGACGAACTCACCGCGCTTCAGCCCGGCGCCGCGCGTCACGGGCAGCTGGGTGACCGGCTCGGGGTCGGCGGCGTCGTGCTTGGCGACCGCGATCTCGCCGAAGAACAGCAGGTCGCGGGTGCGGCGCGGGTCGTCGGCGTAGCTGACCACGGTGTCGAGGAACGTGCCGGCCTCGCGGGCGGCGGCCGTGAAGAACCGTCTGCGCACCTCCTGCGGCCGGTCGCCGCCGATGGCGTCGTCGAACCGGCCGTGCCGCTCGGCCATCTGCAGCGACGTCTTGGGCGGGGCGACGAACCGCTCGTCGTAATAGACGTACCGGCGGCTCAGGCCGTCGGCGGCGGGCGGGTGGTCGGTGTGGCCGGGGACGTCCTGGCGGTCGAGGGCCCACTCCCAGGCGGGGACGTCCCGTCCGGCGGCCGTGACGGTGCTCCGGATGACCATGCACTGGCTCGACTCGCCCTCGTTGAACGGCTTGCGCTCGACGATCACGGGCGGCGGCACCGGCTCCCACCGCGAGTACGTGATCGCCCGCGACAGCGCGGACGCGGGCGCCTGCGCCTGCGGGTCCAGGGCGTTGCCCGCCAGGTCCACGACCCGGGCCCGCAGCCGGTAGGTGCGCCCGTACCGGAGCGCCGGCAGCGAGCCAGGCACCGGCGTGAACTTGGTGTCGAGCGGGAAGTTCGCGTCCACCTCCGGATCGGCGACGACCGGCCGGCCGAACCTGTCCAGCGTGCGGCCGGGCAGCGGGGCGGCCAGGCTCCAGCCGTCCCAGCCGAACAGCGCCTGGTGCACGTACAGCTCGTCGGTCCTGGTCGCGTCGCGGGTGACGGCGCTCGCCCGGACCGCGCCCTCGTCGTCGGCGATCCCCTCGATCCAGTACGGCGGCTGCCCGCCGCGGCGGATGAGGTAGGAGCCGCGGCGGCGGCACAGGGAGAGCCAGCCGGTGACCGCGCCGTCCGGGCCGACGATGCCGGCGTCCACGCGGAACCCGCGGACCAGGTGCCCGGCGTGCAGCTCGGGCGCCGCGTCGTCCGATCCCCGCTGGTGGGCGGCGTCGTCGCCGATCTGGGCGGCCAGCCAGGCGTCGCGCCCGCGGTGGAAGACGGTGAGCCCGGCGCCCTGGAGCGCCGTCGTGCCGGTGCCCAGGTGGTCGGCGCTCGGCTGGCCGCTCGGCCCGCTCAAGGCGTGCATGCGCTCGATCAGCGCGGTGAAGTCGGCCGCCTTGATGGCCGCGCCGTCGACGTCGGCGTCGGTGACCGTCCAGTCGTCGCCGCCGAGGCCGAGCCAGCCGCCCTGGACGGGGTGCCCGGGCGGCGACGCGGCGGTGAAGCGCTCCCCCGGCGCGAAGTCGTAGAGCGTCCACGGCCGCAGCCGGTCGGTGTCGAACGGCGGGGCCACGTCCTCGAACGCCACCCGGAGCCGTCCGGCGGCGGCGAGCCCCGGGGGCACGGGGACGACGAGGTCGAGGACGAGCCCGAGGCGGCGGCACAGCTCCGGATAGTCGGCCAGGAAGCCGCAGACGCCGTGGAACTCCACGTCGGGCGGCTCCGGCCGGGGCGGACCGGCCGCCGCGCCCGCCGGGCCGCCGCCGTTGCCGTTGCCGGAGGGCTTGGGCCGGTCGTAGAACCTGACGGCCTCGGCCAGCGCGAACCTCGTCTCGTCGCCCCGGTAGGCCGCGCTCGTCCGGTCGAGGGTGGCCGGGCCGAGCTCGGCGGCGGCGCGGACGCCCCCGCCGATCATGCCGTCGATGGCCCGGTAGGCGGCCTGCGGGTCGCCGCTGAACCGGCTCATCTCGCCGGCCACCGGGAGTTCGCGGACCAGACCGGTGTACGGCTGACGCCAGGGCCGTCGCGGGCGGCCGTCCCCGAGGGCGGCCTCGCCGTTTCCCGGAGGCGTGAGGCGGTCGCTGATCACGGCCTGGCCGATCTGGTCGTACAGCGTGGCGATGCGCTCGTGGACCAGCGCCGCGGGGAACGACCGCAACACCCGCACGCCCGGCGAGCCCCCCGCGACCGCCGCGCCGAGGGCGCCGGCGGCGGCCAGGGAGCGCGACCGCACCGGCGAGGCGGCCGGGAAGAGCCTCCCCCACAGGTCGGAGTCGGGGGCCGGGGATCTCGGGTCGAGGTGTGGGACGACCGGGGCCGCGTGGCCGTCCCACACGATCCGCAGGGCCGGCAGCACCGTCTCGCGCAACGTCCCGGGCCAGTCGGTGAACTCCGCGACGTCGTCGAGCCGGCCGCGCGGCGCCTCCAGCCGGGGGCCGACGGCGACCGACAGCCGCACCTCGCCCGGCCCGGCCACCCCGGCCGGCAACGCCGTCCACAGAACCTTGAACGTGCCCATGCGCTCCCCCGTACTCTGTCCGGTCCGTTCGCTCATGTCAGGCCACCTCCGCGAAGGCGCCGCAGTACTCGGCGACCGGGTCTCGTCGCGCGCCGGTGACCGGATCCCGGTACGGCGCCATCATCTGGGCGAAGGTCGCGGCGGAACCGGCCGCCCGGCCGCCGTCCACCACCGCGCCCTCGGCGAGCGCCGCGGCGGCCGTCGGGGATCGGGCGCCGCCGAACCGCTTCTCGCAGCTGATCTCGACGGACTCCTCGAAGAACCCGATCTCGATGGTGATCGTGATCCGCGCCCGGCCGACCGCGTCGCCGCCCTCGTACCCCAGCTCCAGGTAGAGCTCGATCGAGGCCGAGACCAGGCCGAGGACGTCCACCTCGCCGCGGGCGCGGAAGTAGCCGAACAGGACGGCCTGCCCGGTCGCGGCGTCGAGGTGGAAGTAGATCCCGGCCATCACCGACACGCTGCCGCTGGCCACCCCGAAGTCGACGGACGCCGCGGCCCCGAACTCCAGGCCGGCGTCCAGCGCGCGGACCCCGTCGGGCGACAGCACGATCCCGAACCAGCCGCCGCCGCCGAACAGCGAGACGGTGAGCCGGAACGGCGCGTCCCTGCGGCAGAACGCGAACCCGATCTCCAGCGGCCGGGTGCCCGCGAACGGCAGGTCCAGGTAGGCGTTCAGGGAGATGTTCTCCAGGCTGAAGACGCCGATCGCCAGGTTCGGCAGCGGCATCCCGTACCGCGCCAGCACGCCTCGCGGGGAGACGTCGAGCGTCGGCGGGTCGCTGAACCCGTCGAGCGGGATGATCCGGCGCAGCGTCTCGACGAACGACAGCGCCCCGATGAACTCGACGTCCCGGAACGCCACCTCGACGTCGGGCTTCTCACCGGCCCGCACGGTGAACCTGATCCGCCGGAAGTCCAGCCGCATCGCCTCCAGCACGCCCGGCAGCAGCACCAGGTCGAACTCCTCCAGCGTGCACGTCACGTCGGCGGCCGGGCGGATGTCCGGACGCAGCCCGGCGCGCAGGTCGACGACCACGGAGAAGCGTCCCTTGCGCGCCGGGTCGCCGTGGCCGTCGTGCGGGACGAAGACAGGCTGCTCGCCCTCGCGCAACGACCAGGGCTGGAGGTCGGGCGTCCACTCCAGCCGGGCGGCGACGGACTCCGGCAGCCGCAGGCCGGCCCTGACGCTCTCGATCGCCTGCCGCAGCGGCAGCACCCCGGCGGGGGCGTCGTCCCAGATGGCGAGGGCCTGTCGCAGGTGGCCGAGCAGCGTGACGACGGCGTGGTCCACGTCGGCGGGAAGGCCGGCGCCGAGCGCGTCGAGGGCGGCACCGAAGTCGCGGAAGGCCGCGTCCACCTGGCCGAGGTCGGCCGTTCCCGCGACGAACGCCTCGACGGTGGCGGCGAGGGTCAGCGCGGTGGTCCGCACCCGCTCGGCCGCGGCGGCCACCGCCGGGAAGCGGGCGGCCACGCCGGTGAGCTGGCGTTCGGCGCGGCGCAGGTCGGTGAGGAAGGCGGTGGCGGCGTTGACGGTCTGCGTGACGAACCGCGGCGCCTTCAGCTCCTCGTCCAGACCGGCCGCCTTGACCAGGGCGGACAGCGGGATGACGCCGAACAGTTTGGCGCCGATCGCGTCGAAGAAGTCCGAGGGCCGGAAGGTGCCGTCGGCGACCGTGCCGAGCGGGTCGTCCGCCGCGGCGGCGGGGGTTCGGGTGGCGCTGACCGGCCCGGTCAGGCGGGACAGGCCCGCGACGGTGAACGTGGGCGCGGCCAGGCCGCCGGCGCGGTCCCGCTGGTCGTCGAAGTCCATGACCAGCGGGGACGTGCCGGTGACCAGTTCCAGGAAGACCTCGCCGGGGTTGACGGGGTCGCCGGGCCTGTCGGGCGTCCGGTCGAAGGCGGCCAGCCGGTAGCGCCGGGCGTACCGGACCGGGCGAGGCCCGGCTGCGCCGGTGAGCCTGCTCACGGCCGGCACCACCGCCGAGGCCCAGCGCAGCACCGGGAGGAAGCCGGGGACCCGCTGGTGGAGCCGGTCATCGCGGTCCGTCGGCAGGGCGGCCCCCCAGACGAGGGTCGCGGCCTCGACGGTGGTGTCGCCGGGCGCGGCGGGCGTGGCGACGGCGACCCGCGCGCCGTGCAGGGCGGCGCTCAGCCGGTCCGGCGGGGACTGCGCAGGACCGGGGTCCAGGGCGTTGTACGCCGCTGCCGCCGCCACCAGGTCGGCGCCCTTGTTGACGTTCTCGGTGAGGAACAGCAGCGGGGTGCTGAACTCGGTCTCCCGCCCGGCCAGGTCGGTCGCGCGCACCTTGAACAGGAACGGGTCCTGGTCGCGGACGGCGGGGAAGAAGGCGTGCTGCCCTTCGCGCACCGGCAGGACGTCGGCGGGCGGCGAGAGGTCGGGGGTGGCCAGGGTCAGCAGCTCGACCCGCCGGAACGGGAACAGGGCGTCGAGCCGTTCGCCCTCGTCGTCGCGGCGGGCCGGGCCGGGCGGGAAGTCGCGGACCGGTTCGCGGCAGGTGATGAAGATGCGCTGGGCCAGGTAGGCGGGATGTTCCGGGCGATCGGCGTCGAACTTCCGCTCGGTCACCTTCACCAGGTCCGCGCGGTGCCCGAAGGGGCACAGGTAGCCGGAGTAGAGCACCCGTACGTAGTGGTCGCGGCCCATGGCCGCGCGGTGCCGCCACTGGCTGACGTTCGTGATCGCCGGGCGGGGGTCCCAGCTGCCCAGGACGTCGAGCCAGCCGCCCAGGGCGGACAGGATCAGGTGGCCGACCTCGACGGGCACCGGCACGTACGGCTGGTGCCCCGGCTCGGTGAACAGCCCGCGGTCGCTGGTGAGGTGGACGAGCGCGGCCCGGTCGGCGGGCGTCAGCGACGTGGGAAGCGGGTCGGGCGGCGGATCGACCGGCGTGTCGCCGGGGAAGTCCCTGGTCCACACGGCCCTGGCCCGCGTGTCGCGGACCCGCGTGTGCCACAGCTCCACCCGGTCCGCGTCGTCGGCGGGGGCCGTGCGGTGGGTCCAGCGCACGTCGGGGGGCGGGGACAGCAGCAGCCGGTACGGCAGCTCGATCGCGGTCCGCGGATCCCCCGCCGGGTCGCGCAGCGGGTCGGCCGGGCCCTCGTCGCCCACCGTGCGCAGCGGCAGCCGTCTCATGGCCGCCAGCAGGCCCTCGGCGGTGTACGGCACCTCGTCCTCAGGGCCCACGACGAAGACCAGCGTGGTGCGCCCGCTGATCCGGGAGACGACGGGAGGCGCCGGACGGGGCTGAACCGGGACGGGATCGGGCAGCCCGGCACCGGCCGATTCGAAGAACGCCTGCTCCACGATGTGCTGGGCGGCGAACGTGACGACGATCAGCCCCTCGCGCTCCGGCACGGTCCTGACCAGGATCCGGCCGGCCGCCGGGCGCTTGAACGACAGGCCGGGAAAACCGAAGCGCAGATCCGCCAGGTCGGCGGTGCGGACCAGGCGGACCTGCTCCGGCTCCTCCGCGGGACCGGTCAAGGCTTCACCACCCTTTCCCGCTCAGCCGACGAAGGGGGACGCGAAGGCGAACTGTTCCCGGTGGACCAGGTCGGTGACCTGGACGGAGCCCACGGCGCGGTCGAACTGGAAGGGGTTGTTGTCGGGGACGCTCCGCGTGCCGCAGAACGCGGTCTGCCCGTTCTGGAGGCGGATGGCGGTGCACCGGGCGTTGCCGGGGAGCGGGTCGAGCGTGGCGGTCAGGGTCTCGACCTCCAGTGCGAAGCCCGTGCCGTTGAAGACCTCGGTCTGGGCCTGCTTCCAGGAGGCGCCGGTGCCCCAGATGCAGGCCCGGGCCGACAGGCCGGGGAAGACGGCGCTGGAGACCCAGCTCCCGCACGTCGGCTCGGCCGCGGCCCGGACGCTGCTCGCATGGGCCGCGCCGGACGCCGTCACCGCCGCCCCCGCCATCACCGTCGCGATGAGGGCCCCGGACAGGGCCCTCGCTGTTCTGTCGTTCATCGTGCTCGTCCTTCCGTGGGGGTCTCATCGCCCGCGCGGTCATCGCTCTGCGTGAGCGATCACTTACGTCGCGTCCATGCTGTTGGGGTGGAAGGGCGGCGGGCAACGTTCGGTCCACTCAGTGGACCGGCCGCTCGCGGCGCGTCGGCGCAGCTCACAGGGGTATGGCCCCGGGCATGCCCGAAGGACATCTCATCCACCGGCACGCCGCCGGGCAGCACGCGGACCTGGCCGGGCGGACGGTCCTCGCCGCCGGGCCCCAGGGGCGGTTCGACGCGCGGCCGTGGGACGGGCGGGTGCTGACGGAGGTGGAGGCGGTCGGCAAGCACCTGCTGTACCACTTCGCGGACGCGCCGACCGTGCACGTCCACCTGGGCATGCGGGGCATCTTCCTGCGGTACGACGATCCGGGGACGTCGCCGCGGCCCGGCACCCGGTTGCGGCTGGCGACCGGCGAGGTGGCCTACGACCTGATCGCGCCTTCGCGGTGTGAGGCACTGACCCGCGGGCAGGTGGCGGCGTTGCGGGACTCGCTCGGGCCCGATCCGCTGCGCGCGGACGCCGTGCCGGAGCAGGCCGTGGCCCGGCTGACCGCGTTCGGCGGGCCGGTGGGCGCGGCCGTGCTGGACCAGAAGGTGTGGTCGGGCATCGGCAACGCGTGGCGGGCCGAGCTGCTGTTCCTCGTCGGCCTGCATCCGGACGCCCGCGGCGTCTGCGCCGAAACCGCCGGGCGGCTGTGGGACACGGCGGTCAGGTACCTCGCTCTCGGCCGGGACGCCGGGCAGGTGGTGAGCGACCCGGACGCCCCCTGCGAGCGCTGGGTGTACCGGCGCGAGCACTGCCGAAGCTGCGGCGCACCCGTGCTGACCTGGCAACTCGCGTCCCGGACCGCATATTGTTGCCCCATGGAACAGCCGGAGCGGCCGTGACCGGCCTCCTCGACGTCCGGCGGATCTACGCCGAGCCCGCGGCGGCCGCGCTGCCGCGCGGGCGCGAGATCCTCGCCAGATTCCCCGGCGCCGAGATCGTCGAGGTCGACAGCCACCACCGCATCCCCGAGCTGTACGGCGACGAGGCGAACGTGGCCCGCTGGGTGCGGATCAAGACCGAGGCGCTCGTGCTCGGCGTCAAGAAGTCGCTGACCGCCCGGCCCAACGGCCGCTCGGCCGACTTCATCGCGCCCTCCACGGCCAACGGCTGCGCGATGGCGTGCGCCTACTGCTACGTGCCCCGCCGCAAGGGTTACAGCAACCCGATCACGGTGTTCGCCAACATCGACCAGATCACCGGCTACCTGCGGCGGCACGCCGGCCGCCAGGGCGTCAAACCCCGGCCCGACCAGGTCGATCCCCGCCTGTGGGTGTACGACATCGGCGAGAACTCCGACTGCTCGCTCGACGCCACGATCTGCGACAACGTCCGGGACCTGGTCGAGCTTTTCCGCGACCTGCCCAACGCCAAGGCCAGCTTCGCCACCAAGTACGTCAACCGCGACCTGCTCGGCTGGGACCCGCGCGGGCGTACGCGGGTGCGGTTCAGCCTCATGCCCGCCGCCGACTCCAAGCTCCTGGACATCCGCACCTCGCCGGTCGCCGAGCGCATCGACGCGATCAACGACTTCGTCGCGGCCGGTTACGAGGTCCACGTCAACCTGAGCCCGGTGGTGGTCCGGGACGGCTGGCTGGCGGACTGGGCCGAGCTGCTGGAGCGGCTCGGCGACGCGCTGTCGCCCGAGGCCCGCGCCCAGCTCGCCGCCGAGGTGATCTTCCTGACCCACAACGACCGGCTCCACCAGGTCAACCTGGGCTGGCATCCGAAGGCCGAGGAGGTGTTGTGGCGGCCTGAGCTGCAGCAGGCCAAACGGTCGGAGACGGGCGGCTGGAACGTCCGCTACCGCAACGGACACAAGGGCCGCTACGTCGCCGCCCTGACCGGGCTGATCGCCGCCAGGCTCCCCTACTGCCGCATCCGCTACGCCTTCTGACGACTACGCCTTCTGACCGCCACGCCTTCTGACCGCCACGCCTTCTGACCACTACGCCTTCTGACGGCCTGACCCGGCCTCGGGTCCGGGGAACCAGGCGCCGTCCGGGACGTCGAGCCAGTCGTTTGCGGCGGCCAGGTCGTCCACGGCCTGGTGGAGGGCGCGCAGACCGGGATGGTCGTCGTCGGCGCGCCAGATCATCGTCCAGGGGAACATCGCGACCGGGTCCACGAGCGGGCGCAGGACCGCGCCGGGGATGTCGGGTTGCGTGGTGAGCGTGAGGATGGGCGCGTCGCGGTCGCGGAGGTGCTGGGCCAGCTCGTCACCGCCGCGCACGTGCGGGTGGGCCAGGGCGGCGTCGACGCCGAAGGGGGCCAGCAACTGCAGGACGGCGTGCTCCCAGCCGGGCGTGGCGTGG
This sequence comes from Nonomuraea sp. NPDC001636, assembly GCF_040298265.1. Classification (NCBI taxonomy): domain Bacteria; kingdom Bacillati; phylum Actinomycetota; class Actinomycetes; order Streptosporangiales; family Streptosporangiaceae; genus Nonomuraea; species Nonomuraea sp. NPDC001636. The sequence goes on along the minus strand of NZ_JBEOZT010000007.1, from coordinate 3,183 downwards.
TCGCCGGCGCGGATGCACGGGCTCGCGCCGCGCAACGACTCCAGGGGGATCGCCGGCAGCCGGGCCAGCGGGTGCCGCTCGGGCAGCAGCACCGCGATGCGCTCGTGGCGTACCGGCCGCCACCGCACACGGCCGGACGCTCTGTAGCCGGACGCACTGTGGTCGGACGCACTGGCGCCGGGCGCTCCTGGGCCGGACGCGCTGAGGCCGGGCGTTCCCAGGCCGGACGTTCCTGGGCCGAGTGCTTCGGAGCCGAGCGTTCCGGAGCCGAGCCCTCCGGGGCCGGGCGGTTCGGGGCTGCGGCCGAAGGTGACGTCCAGGCGGCCGTCGGCGAGCAGGGGCGGGGCCGCCTCGGTGCCGCTGTGGAAGCGGGCGAAGAACTCCACCCCCGGCGCGTGGGCGCGGGCCGCGGCCAGCACCAGGGCGGGGGTCAGGCCGGCGCCGACGACGTCGACCGTCAGCGACCTGGGCCGGCCGCGCAGGTCCAGCATGGTGGCGTCGTACAGGGCGAGGATCTCCCGTGCCCGGGTCAGCAGCAGGCGTCCCTCCGGGGTGAGGGCGACTTTGCGGGTGGTGCGCTCCAGGAGCCGGCGGCCCACCCGGTCCTCCAGCTTGCGGACGTCGCGGCTGAGCGCCTGTTGCGCCACGTACAGGCGCTGGGCGGCCCTGCTGAAGTGCAACTCCTCGGCGACGGCCACGTAGTGGCGCAGCAGGCGGATCTCCACGTCGTCCGGCATGCCACCTTCCTACCTGATTCACACAGCTGGCGCGTGAATCGCGTTCGAACAGGTGTTGGACCCGGCCACCCCGCCGCCGCCAGGATCAGGACATGGCCGGACGAGGAACGATCACGCTGTGCTACGGGCTGACGGGCGTCACGAACGCGGTGTGGGCCGCCACGCTGCCCGCCACCGACGCGCGCCTCGGGCTCGGGCCGGGCGGGCTCGGCGCGCTGCTGATGATGCTGGCCGCCGGCTCCCTCGTGGCCATGCCGGTGGCCGGACGGCTGTGCGACCGGTGGTCCGGGGCCGGGCTGCTGCGGGTCTGCGCCCCGGCGGCGGCGCTCGCGCTGGCCGGCCCGGCGCTGGCGGCCGGCCCCGGGCCGCTGATGGTCTCGGCCGCTCTGCTCGGGGTGCTCTTCGGCCTGCTGAACGTGGCCCTGAGCGTGCAGGCGGTGGCCGTCGAGCGGGGGCTCGGGCGGCCGATCATGGCCACGGTGCACGGCACGTGGACGCTCGGCGCGGTGGCGGGCGGCGCGCTCGTCACGGCGGCCCTGCGTGCGGGGGCCGACGTGCGGGTGCTGATGCTGGTGGGCGCGACGGCGCTGACCGCCGCCATGGCCGCCGTCGGGGGCGCCGCCATGGCCTCCACCGGGTTCACCATCGGGGCCACCCCCCAGGCCGCCACCCCGGCCACCGCCGGAACCACCGCCGGGACCGCTGTCGGGGCCGTCGGCGGGGGTGCGGGCGGGGTGCGGGGGGCGGCTCGGCTCAGGCCGGGGGTGCTGGCCCTGCTGGGCGTGGTCGGCGCCGCCGCGTTCGTCGCCGAGGGCGCCGCCACCGACTGGGCCGGGGTGCACGCGACCCGCGTCCTGGGCGCCGACCCGGCCACCGGGTCGCTCGTCTACACCGTCTTCTTCGTGGCGATGACGCTCGTCCGGTTCGCCGGCGACGCCGTCAGGACGCGGCTCGGCGTCCGCGTCACGATCCGGCTGGCCGGCGCGACCGCCACCGCCGGATACGGGCTCGTCCTGCTCGCGGGCGTCCTGCCCGTGGGGGCGGCCGTCCGTCTGGGCTGCGCCATGGCCGGTTGGGCGCTGTCCGGCGCGGGCGTGGCCGTGGTCTGGCCGGTCGTGGCCAGCCTGCTCGGAACCGTGGGCGGGGCCGCGCGTGGCCTGTCCGCGGTGACCACCGTCAGCTACGGCGGCGGCCTCGTCGGCCCCGCCCTCATCGGGTACGTCGCCACGACGGCGTCGCTGCCCCTCGCCCTGGTGATCCCGGCGGCCCTGGCGCTGCTCGTGGCCGTCGCCGCACCACCGCTGCTGGACGCGGTCGTCACGACCGCGGCCGCGGCCGACCATCCGGCGGCCCACGTCAGGGCCGTCGTTTCCAGGAGGACAACATGACCGCGACCGTCTCCACGACCGTCTCCACGCTCGACGTCCCGGGCGCCCGCCTGCACTTCGAGGTACGCGGCCAGGGCCCGCTCGTCGCGCTCGTCGGCGCGCCGATGGACGCCGGCTCCTTCGCCGCGCTGGCCGACCTGATCGCGGGCGACCACACGGTGCTGACCACCGACCCGCGCGGCATCAGGCACAGCCCGCTGGACGACCCCGCCCAGGACTCCACGCCGGAGCTGCGCGCCGACGACCTGTCCCGCCTGCTGGCGCACGTGGACGCCGGTCCGGCCGTCGTCTTCGGCTCCAGCGGCGGGGCCGTCACCGCGCTGGCCCTGGCGCAGGCCCGTCCCGAGCAGGTGCGCGGCGTCGTCGCCCACGAACCGCCGCTGATCGAGCTGCTGCCGGACCGCGACAAGCTGCACCGCCAGACCGACGAGCTCATCGCCGCCTACCTGAGCGGCGACGTCGTCGGAGCCTGGGCGGGGGTCATGGGCCAGGCCGGCATCACGGTGCCGGACGGCGCACTGGAGATGATGTTCGGCGGCCCGCGCGACCCGCGGGACGTCGCCGACGAGCGCCGCTGGTTCGCCCACGAGCTGCACGCCACCACGCATTGGGCGCCCGACCTGGACCGGCTGCGCGCGACGCCCGGCCTGGTGATCGGCATCGGCGAGGAGTCGGCCGGGCAGCTGTGCGACCGCGCCTCCCGCGCCTTGGGGCAGGCGCTCGGCCTCGACCCCGTCCTGTTCCCCGGCGACCACACGGGCTTCGCCGACGACCCCGACGCGTTCGCGCCCGTGCTGCGGGCGGTGCTGGACCGGCTGCACTGAATCCCCGGCGACGACCCGGCAGCCCGCCCCCGGCCTGCCACCGTCACGCTGACACGCCTAACGCCTCCCGGCCCGGCGGCGTCGTCACGCCGGCGAACCGACCTGGGGTGCGCGGCCGGGTATGGTACCCCCGCGCGCCAACGCGACCCAACCACCCGCCCCCGCCCCCGCCCCCCGCCCCGGGGCCCGGGCCGCCGGCCCCCCCGGCGGCCGGGCCCGTGCCCCAAGCCCCCC